>JAHRFU010000131.1 GCA_019084485.1 Desulforudis sp.
CCTCCCCGCGACCGGTTGGTGTAGCCTCCGTCAGCGCTGTTGGATTAGCATCCTTGAGACATGTTGTTGTACCTTGCTTGAGACCTGGTGGTGTACCATCCTTGAGACCTGGTGGTGTACCATCCTTGAGACCAGGTGGTGTACCATCCTTGAGACCGGGTGGTGTACCATCCTTGAGACCCGGTGGTAAACCACCCCGGCTCGAGGACCCCCCCCCCCCCACCCGCCCGATTTTTATCAAACCCCCCCTGCGGCAATCCATCTTCGAGATCGTGACTTGATTTATCATGGAGACGCTGCGGTTGTCCATCCTTGAGACCGGGTGGTGTACCATCCTTGAGACCAGGTGGTGTACGCGGCGTGGCCTGATGGGCCACCGCCAACCCGCGGGCCGTTCCGCCAAGGTCTCCCCCGCTGTGCTCCAGAGCTACAGCCAACCCATCCCGGCGTACTGATTCAGAGTCTACGGCAACACCGGTCTTGCGAGCTTCTTCCACAATCGCTAAGGTTGCCGTGGACAGCCCCAGTGCCCTGGCCTGCTCACGCATCCCTGGTGTGCAGGTCAGTACATACAGATCGGTAGCCGTAGCGTTTTCATCCACGACTGCACGGGCCCGGTCCGCCAGGGCCTCAACCAGCCCACCGGCTTCCTGTCCCTCTGCGGCAGTCACACCGATGATCACCTGTCCGCGGGAAAGATAGCCCTCTGCGAGGCATAGGCGCAAATAGGCTTCGAGCGCTTCGGCCACCGGACGACCCGTTAGTTCCAGCTGTTCCAGCAACCGCTGCCCGTCCTGGTTCAGTGCCGTCGCCTCCGATATCCGGTCTCTAGTGTCCACAGCCATCTCAATGCTGGGGTTGATATCAATTCCGACATAGGCATAAACCACTGGATCCGCTGAAAACGGCCGCCACAGCACGGTCAGCATCAAGGCCAGTACGATGAGCGAGGCGACCATGCCCACGGCGTTGAACCGCCTCGGCGCCACCACCTCCGCCGGAACGAACTGCACTTCCGCTCCGACCACCATACCCGGGCGACGTGCAATCTCGGTGAATTGAAACTCACCGGTCATCACGATAGCCGTGCGTTTTTTCAGTCTGAACACGATTCCCTTATGATTCATCAGGCACCATCCCCTTTTCCGGACGCGCTAGGTACTCCCTAATTCTAGGGAAGTCGCCGGTTAGAACGATACAGGCTGCTACTATGTATTTTCGATGTCTTTGTACGGTTTTGGGGCTGAATATGATCTGGGACAGTAATGTTTTCAAAGGGATCGCCTTCTTCTCCAGAAACTGCCGCCGCAAGTCCGGGTCAGCGGCGATCCGGGCCGCGATGGAAAAGGCGATTTCTCGTGTGTCACGGTGCTTCGGAGTTACACGGATCAGATCCTCGAGCGTGATCCCGAAGTCGGAGAGGCGCTGGACAAAGGCTTCAATTTCGTAGCGATAGTTGCGCCCGTCATCCTCGTCAGTGCCGGGGAAATCGGTACCCTCGGGCAGAGCCGACCAGGGCACCTCCGGTACAGGACGGCCCGCACCCCGGTAGTGGTCGATGAGCCTGCGACGAATCACCTCGGCTGCAAAGGTACGGAAAGAGGCCCCGCGTGCGGAGTCGTACTTGTCAATAGCCTCATTGAAGGCGAGTAAGGCCACGCTAAACTCGTCGTCCGAAGGGCCGACTGTGCGCTTTACTTGTCGGTACGCAGCAGCTAGAATGAAGTGACGGGATTCCCGGATCAGTTCTTCCCGGGCTCCGGCATCACCGGCGCGGGCCCTTTCCAGAACAGCCGCCTCGTTATTCGTAACAGCATCTTCGGCCTGCGGCAAAAGAGTAACCCCCTGATACGGATCCCAAATGGTAACGGATAAGATTCGACTTCCATCCCGATATTTCCTGCTCTGGGTCGTCATGCCTTACCGCATAACCGGTTGTTGCCGTTCATATCTTGTTGTCATAGGATAATCAGAGGGTCGTATTGGAAGGAGGGTACCAGGTGCTGAGAAGACGCTGGCAATTGAGGCAGGTCGCGCACTGTAAAGGCGGCTGCACGATATGGTCCTGGGCAAGACGTTAAAAGGCCCACCCAATAAGGGGAAATAAAGGGGACAGGCTACTTTTGTGGATAAGTGCCTTTTTCTGTGGATAAGTGTGGGGAGCGGGTTTGGGTGTAGTGTTTTAGGATCTTGCGGATGGTGGGCTGTTCGATGTACTTGCCCAGTTCCCCGTGCATGTAGTCCCAGGATTCCTGCCGGCCCTGGAGCTTAAAGTGGCGCACCCCTAAGGCCTCCAGCCGGTCGATGTCTCCCTGGCTCAGAAGCAGTTCCCCTCCAAAGCGGTTGCGCTCGAACATCACCTCAGAGAGACACCCCGGGCGTTCTTTATAAAACACCCGCTGGTTGGAGAGGATGATCTCCGAGATGTTCTTGTAATGCTGCAGGCGGTTCGGACACAGGTAGAAGCAGTCTTCATTGACCAGCACCTCCAGCCGGCTTGTGTCCAGCTGGCTGATGAACTTCAGATCCCGGTTCAGGTCGGGATGCAGCACGACGAGGTCGTATTCGTCCTGTGCCTTCAGGTAGAACTTCAGATCGGTCCTGCAGAAGCAGATCGAAGTGATCAACCGGTAGGCTGGGTAGTTTTTCCGAACGCGGTTTCGGAGTAAGTCCGAGGCCACGATCACCCCGTTCTGCTCACTCTGACACTGTTCCAGAAACCAGTTACAGTACTCGTCTTCCAGATCGCGCTCGGTCAGGAGAACGTTGCTGAAGGGGATGTTAAACCCGATGCCGCGTTCATTATAGGTCTTCACCCGCCTGACCGCCTCTTCCAGGCTGATCCGCGCGGTAGCCACCCGCCCGCCTTCCCAGGCCAGGCCGCCCGGGGCGTCATAAACGCTAGAGATCAGACCCAAATCCATTGCGTAATAGTGTTTACGCTCATCGATAAACCGCAGGATCTCATGACAGAACACCAGACCCCCGGAGACATTCCACACTTTGCCGATGATGGTGACTCCCCCTCCCCTTCTAACTCCGGACTTCCCAGAGACGTACATAGAGTTGATGCACCGTACCGCCGGTTTCGACGCGAACCGGATGGGGCCGGTCGTTCTTGAACCTCATATCGTGTACACCCCAGGTTACCGTGGCGTCTTTCCCAACCGAGACATAACCTACCGGACGGCTGTGCGGGTGGCGCTCCACAACCGGCAGACCGGCGTCAAGAACGGCACCGTAGACAACCGTTGAGGTCCGGCAGACTCCGCCGCCGACAGCAGGAACCGTGCTGTTTCCGCTGATCGCGTAACCGGTAACGAAACCCCGGGCGACGGTACGCCGCCCCACCGCCTGATTGTAGGAGAATACGGCCCCCGGGGGCACCACTGTCCCGTTCATGTACTTGGTGGCCTGCACGGCGTTGAGCATGTTGTTGTAGGACGAAGCCGCATTGAAATTCACCACAGACTGTCCGATCAACTGCAGGGTCGGGAGCGTAACGATCGCCTGTTTGGCCTCCAACGCTGCGATCAGAGCCCTGGGGGCCTCCGGTGCCAGGGAGATGTTTCCACCGCCGCCCGCGCGTACCTCTTTTTCAAACAACCGGACGAGTGCTCCAACCAGGTTTTCACTTCGGTCGGGGAGCAACCAGACGCTTCCTGGGCGGGCCCAATGTCGTTGGCTCAGGCCCAGGTCGAGAACGGAATAGCAACGCGGGGGACATTCCATAAGCAGGTACGACCAGTCTCCCACCTGAACCACGGTGCCGGTGATCCCTTCAACCGGTCCGGGGTGATCCACCGTACTTACCGGAAGGTGCTCCAGTATGGATCCGGGTACGAAGCTAGTGCCCTGCATTACCACCGTGGACCGCTCCAGAACGTGTTCCACATCGTTCACAAACACCGACGACGCACCGGGCACAAACCGGAGTACACCGCTCGGCCATTGTCCGGTGACCTGCCGGCCGTCCCAACCCACCGTGATCCCCTGCCGCTCGAACGCTACCCGCGCCGGAACCATCACCGAGCCCCAGGCCTGGTTGACCAGGATCGCAACCTGAAAGAGGACCAACATCGCCACAACCGTTAACCTACACACCATGCACCTGACTCCTCCTGCCCGATCCAATTGATGGAACTAACGTCTCTAACTATGCATACGCAGGGGAGGGCGGTTGGTGCACCATAATTTTCTGGAAAGCACCGGAGCAAGGAGATACAGGTCGGAAATGCGGGAAATACTATGCGCGAGAATGCAAGGATCAGTACCACCAAAAGCATTAGGCTTCTGAGGGGGATGAGGATGCCCGAGACAGACCAGCAGGAAATCCAGCAGCTCATCGACGGTCTGGTGGAGAATGCCCGGACCGCCTACCGGGAGTACCTGGACATGGATCAGGGCCAGATAGACCGGATTGTCCAGGCTGCGGCACTGGCCGGGGTCGACCGGCACATGGAACTGGCCCGTCTGGCGCTGGAGGAAACCGGGCGCGGAATCTATGAGGACAAGGTCATTAAGAACCTTTTCGCCACCGAATACATCTACCACGATATCAAGTACGAACGGACAGTGGGGGTAATCCGGGACAACGAAGACGAAGGGTACACTGAAATCGCGGAACCGGCGGGGGTCATCGCGGCCCTGACTCCGGTAACCAACCCCACTTCGACCACGCTGTTCAAGGGCCTGATCGCCCTCAAAACACGCAACCCGATTATCTTCAGTTTCCACCCGAGTGCGCTTCGCTCCAGTGCGGCCTCGGCAGAAGTCCTACGCGACGCGGCAGTGAAGGCCGGTGCCCCGGCTCACTGCATCCAGTGGTTAACGGTACCCACCAAGGAAGCCTCCCGGGCCTTGCTCCACCACCCCGGAGTAGCCCTGATCCTGGCTACGGGAGGGGAACAGATGGTCCGCGCCGCATACAGTACGGGCCGCCCGGCTCTCGGCGTCGGTCCCGGGAACGTACCCTGCTACATCGAGCAGTCGGCGAACCTCAGGCGGGCCGTAAATGACCTTGTGCTGAGCAAGACCTTTGACAACGGTATGATCTGCGCCTCGGAGCAGGCTGTGATCGTGGACCGCACCGTAGCCCGGGAAGTACGATCCCTGATGGAGGAATTGGGCTGCTACTTTGCCCCACCGGAGGAAATCCCCCGGCTGGAGGCCCTGGCCACCTGCGGTGAAGTGTGTTCGTTAAACCCTGATGTGGTGGGGCGCAGTGCGGTGCAGATCGCGGAGATGGCCGGCATCACCGTTCCTCCAGACGCCAAGATTCTCGTTGCCGAACAGGGTGGGGTGGGCCGGGAGTATCCCCTCTCCCGTGAGAAACTGAGTCCGATCCTGGCCTATTACGAGGTCGAGGACTACCGGGAAGGGACGGCGCGCGCGGTGGAGATGGTCTCATTCGGAGGTTTAGGGCACTCAGCTGTCATCCACACGGAGCAGAAGGAGATTGTCGAGTATTTTTCGAACCGTGTATCCGTGGGGCGGATTATCGTCAATGCCCCGGCCAGCCAGGGGGCGATCGGAGACCTTTACAACAACCTCACCCCGTCCCTGACTCTGGGCTGCGGCTACGTTGGGCACAACACCACCACGGCCAACGTTACCGCGTTGAACCTGGTCACCGTCAAGCGAGTGGCCCGGCGCCGGGTCAACATGCAGTGGTTCAAAGTGCCCAACCGGATCTATTTCGAGAGCGGGGCCCTGCAGTATCTGACCAAGATGAACGACCTGGACCGGGTCTTTATCGTCACTGACCCGGTATTATCCAACCTGGGCTATGTGGAGCGGGTACTGCGGCACCTGGACAACCGCAGCAACCGCGTGACCGTTGAGGTGTTCAAAGAGGTGGAACCGAACCCGTCCCTGGAGACCGTCCAAAAAGGAATCGCGATCATGAACGCCTTCCGCCCGGACACCATCATCGCCCTCGGGGGCGGCTCGGTCATTGACGCGGCCAAGGGGATGTGGCTGTTCTACGAGCATCCGGAAGTGGAGTTCGATTTCCTGAAACTAAAGTTTATGGACATCCGCAAACGCACCTACAAGTACCGGCGCCTCCGTCGGAAAACCCAACTGGTCGCCATTCCAACCACTTCGGGTAGCGGCTCAGAGGTGACCGCCTTCGCGGTAATCACCGATCGTGGGCGGGACATCAAGTATCCGCTGGCCGACTACGAGTTGACTCCGGACGTGGCCATCATCGACGTCGACTTGGCCATGGGGCAGCCCCCCGGATTAACCGTGGACGCCGGGATGGACGTGCTCACCCATGCCATCGAGGCCTACGTTTCGGTCATGGCCTCCGATTACACCGATGCCCTCGCGCTAAAAGCCATCACCATCGTGTTCGAATTCCTGCCGCAGGTGATCCGTGAACCGGCGAACCGGGAAGCCCGGGAGAAGATGCATAATGCCGCGACCATCGCTGGGATGGCCTTCACAAACGCTTTCCTCGGCGTTAACCATGCTCTTGGTCACAAGCTGGGCGGCGAGTTCGACCTGCCCCACGGGCGGGCCAACGCGGTGCTGATCCCCCACGTTATCGCCTATAACGCCTCACCGCCTACCAAACTAACGGCCTGGCCGAAGTATGAATACTACAAGGCCCCCGAGCGGTATCGGGAAATCGCAAAACACCTCGGCCTCCCGGCCGAAGATAACAAAGAGGGTGTCTCCAGCCTGATCGCAGCGGTCAGGGATTTGATGCAGAAGGTGGGCATGCCTCTGAGCATCCAAGAGTGCGGTGTCAACGAACAGGATTTCTTCGCTAAGCTTCCACTCTTAGCGGAACAGGCCTTTGAAGACCAAACCGTGATTACCAACCCGCGCCAGCCGCTGATTTCAGAATTGGAGGAGATTCTGCGTAAGGCGTGGGGCTAGAAGAGGGAATAGGAAAACCGGGTCTGTTCCCAGACCCGGTCCATAAGTTCACCAGTTAGCCCGTTTATTTTAAGGAGTTATTCTCTTCGAGCCACTTGGCCCATTCCCGCCACTGTTCTTCAGTCCACTGCTCAAGGCTGTCCTGATCCACGCTGGGAGGCAAACTGAAACGCGCGCACAACTCGTCGTAGTGCTTCCGAACCTCTTTCTTCAGTTCCTCGCCGTGCAGATCATTGAGCGCCCGGCGCAAGCTTTCGTTCAAGGCCCAAAGATGGCCGCCGTCAATCTTCAAAGTCACCAGCCTCCACTCCTCATACTGCTGTGCGGTTAATTATTCGACAAAGGATCTCCCATTCCTTCCCGGCGACCGAACATAGATTAACTGATCCGCGAAAAGAAAAAGACGCAACGTACCCTGAACCCTACCGGGTGGGATGGTCTGATCGGACTGGAGGAGGTTTTGATTCTCCCGCTGAAAAGCGACTGCTAGCCGTGCCATAAGCACGTTGCCGCACGGGATATAACCCGGTTAGCCACCGGGCAGGGCTTCTCCCCGACCGCCGACCCGCCGCCGGAAGCCTTAGGCCCAGCACCAGAATGCAGGTACGCCGCGCACATAAACCATTTTATTGATTATTACTCTAATTCACCCCTGCGCGGGCAAATCCTGCCATATATGCAAATTAATTAGAAACAGGTTCAGATTAATCCCGATAGTCAAAGCCCAAGTCCCGGAGGGCACGCTCGTTTTGCCGCCAGCCCGGCTTCACTTTTACCCATAGTTCAAGAAACACCTTAACTCCCAGCATTTTTTCAATTTCTACGCGGGCCTTCTGACCAATCTGCTTCATCATTTCTCCGCCCTGGCCGATCAGGATCACCTTCTGGGAATCGCGCTCCACGAAGATGGTCACCCTGATCACCTTCACTCCCTTTTCGCCATCGCGAACTTCATCAATCACCACAGCAACACTGTGGGGCACTTCCTGTCTGGTCAGCCAAAGCACCTTTTCCCGGACAAGCTCTGCTAAGATCAGGTCCTGCGGCTGGTCGGTCACCACGTCCTCCGGGTAATACTGCGGTCCATTAGGCAAATAACCGACCATTACGGTCCGCAGCCGGTCGAGGTTTTCACCGGTACGGGCCGACAGCGGGATAATCTCTGCAAAGCCGAATTGTTTACTGAAGGAGTCAATCAGCGGCAAGAGCTGCCTTTTCTCGATCCGGTCGACCTTGTTGATCACCAGAATCACCGGAATATCCGTCCCTTTAAGCTTCTCCAGGATAAACTCGTCACCCGGGCCGCTGGTTTTGTCAGCATCCACCACCATCAGGATCAAATCCACATCACGGATGGCCCCGAGAGCCGCTTCCACCATCAGTTGTCCGAGGCGGTGCTTCGGTTTATGGATTCCGGGAGTGTCCACAAAGACCATCTGAGCCTGCGGAGTGGTAAGCACCGAGCGGATCCGATGCCTGGTGGTCTGCGGCTTGTCCGAGATAATCGCCACTTTCTGTCCGACCAGACTGTTTAAGAGCGTAGACTTACCCACGTTGGGACGTCCGATGATAGTTACAAAACCCGACCTGTATCCGTCCTTCACTTGGACACCAACCTTTCAGCGCGGTGCCAGGCCCTTTAGCCATTAAGTCTTTAGGCCTGAACACCAAACTATGCCAAATCTCTTTGTTTTTTCGCCGCACCTCTAGCTTTCCCCTTCCAGGCCCGCCTTCAGAAAGGGTCAGCACACGCTTGCATAACTCAATAACTTAAGGACTTGGTATCAGGGTGAAGGCTTCGGGGAGGAGTTCCGGGAGGGTTCGGGAGCGGAAGCGACCCGTACTGTCCGCGGTGAGTATCCGCAACGACGGGGCAAATTCGGCCATAACCTGCAGGCAGGCCCCGCAGGGAAGGCAGTAGTCATCTCCGGGGCCGACCACCGCGAGGGTGGTGAACTTCCGGAAGCCCTCCGAAACCGCTTTGAGGAGGGCAACCCGCTCGGCACAAACTGTAAGCCCATAAGAGCTGTTTTCAATATTACACCCGGTGAACACCCGGCCATCGGCGGTCAGCACGGCGGCTCCCACCTGGTAGCCGGAATAGGGGGCATAGGCGTACTC
>JAHRFU010000027.1 GCA_019084485.1 Desulforudis sp.
ATCAGAGTGTTCAAGCAGACGCTCTTCCCGGAACCGGTAGATCCGGCAATCAAAAGGTGCGGCATCATCGCCAGATCCGCCACGATGGGGTTGCCGGCGATATCCTTCCCAAACGCTACGGTCAGGCGTGACGGCGACTGGTTAAACTCCTTCGTCTCCAAGAGGTCACGCAGGTGGACCATCGTAGTTTCCTTATTGGGCACCTCAATCCCGATGGCAGCCTTACCTGGGATCGGAGCCTCGATACGCACGCCTGGTGCCGCCAGCGCTAATGAGATGTCATCCGCAAGACTGACAATGCGGCTGACCTTGATGCCGGCCGCGGGCTGCAACTCGTAACGGGTAATCGACGGTCCCCGCGACACCTGCAATACCTTTGCCCTTACGCCGAAGCTCTCCAGGGTATCTTCCAGAAGACGGATGTTCTCGTTAATATCTTTCCCTTGCCGCACTCCCTTAACCCTTGGGCGGACTAGAATGTTGAGTGGGGGGTGCTCGTATGAAGATACCTCATTGATGGAAATCTGATGCGGTGAGCCACTCTGGCTGATGCGTACCGGAAGCAGCCTTTCCTCTTCCTGGATCACGGAAGACTCGGGTGACTCAATGATCACCTCGCTTTTTCGCCTGTCCGCGGTGTGATCGATAATCACCGGGCTCATGTCTTCCCGTTCCCGGGTGATACGCTCCGGTTCCACAAAGATGTAGTTGCCTACCCTAGACCATATCCTCTGTATGGAGGTAGAAATCCGGATGTACATCTTTTTCAGCAGGGCGGTCAGCGGCAACTCGGTGAACAGGGTCAGGCCTACCAGGCCCGCCGAAATTAAAATTATAGCGCTTCCCAGATAGCCGAACCATCTATAGATCAACCAACTGAATAACCCTCCGACGAGACCGCCTCCGTCCCCTAAAAGACCAGCCGCAGTTACAGTCCGGAAATCATTGTCCGGCGGTACAGCCAGTAAATGGACTACGGTCAGACCAACCACCAAGCAGATCAAGCTCCCATACATCTTTCCCTGAAAACGAACGATATTTCGATCCTTCATCAGCTTGAAACCCCAGTACGCCAAAAGGAAGGGAACCACTGCCGCTCCTTCACCCGCGATCGCGCGGCAAAGCCTAGCTACGCCAATGCCGACAATCCCCACCGCCGCACTCATCAGGCTGAGTAGGATCAACACTGCAATGGCGGAAAGAAGTACACCGAGGATCTCGTAACGGACCTCACGTTTCAGTTGACTATAGAACCCCAAGGTGGTCACCGTCCTTAGAGGCATTAAATTCAACACAAATCTGGAAAGTCCTTTCAGCGTTGTCTATTGAGGGCCGGCCTTGCTATAATATAGAAAGGCGGAAAGGGGAAAGCGAGGTGGGTCTTGATGATTCCGGTCCGGGTGAAAGAGATCGCGTTTGACATCTCGATGAATCCGGTGCTGCTGCTTGTTGATGAAGAGGACTCGAGAGTTCTGCCGATCTGGATTGGTCCTTTTGAAGCTCATTCCATCGCGGTTGCTCTGGAAGGTGAGACCGCCGAACGGCCCTTAACACACGACCTGTTGCAGACGTTTTGCGCTCAGGTTGGTGCCACTGTTACCAAGGTTGTGATTGCCGATGTCCGTGATGGTACCTTCTATGCCCAACTGCACATCATCCACAACGATGCCAACTCGATTATCGACGCCCGCCCCAGTGACGCCGTAGCCTTGGCACTAAGGAGCGTTGCGCCCATTTTCATTACTTCCCGCGTTGCAGAATATGCCCTTACCTATGACCAGCTTTTCGGCCCGGAACAACAAGAAGAAATGAACCGTCTGATGGCGGATATCCGTTCGGGCAAACATGGCAAATCCATCCATTAACCCCTTAACAGAGCGATCACAATCACCGTTGTTCCTAAAGCCAGCCGGTACCAAACAAAGATGTTGAAGCTGTGCCTGGCAATGTAAGCCAGCATAAACTTAATCGCCAGGAATCCGACAATACCCGAAGTGACCACTCCGGATACAAAAGCCAAATTCAAATCCCCCGGGTTTAAGTGGCCCATGGACACTACCCCGGCACCAAAGATGATGGGTGCCGACAGCAGGAAGGAAAAGCGGGCCGCCGACTCCCGGTCGACACCCTGGGCCCGGGCAGTCGCCATGGTGATCCCCGACCGGGAGACGCCCGGAACGATGGCCAAAGCCTGTGACAGGCCAATAGCCATACTCTCTCGGAATTTGATATCATAGAGCTTCTTCTCACGCCGGAAGAAATGGTCCGCACCATAGAGCACGAGGCCCATAACGATCAGCATAGTGCCCACTAGGATCGGTGCCCTGAAAACCGTGGCCGCCAGATCCTCCAAGAAAAACCCGATTACAACACCGGGAATGGTGGCCGCCACTAAAAACCAAAACAGCCGCCCCTCTTTGGTACGCACACCCCGACGGCCTTCATTAAAAAGCACCAGCCAGTCCCGCCAGAAGTAAGCGGCGACTGCAACCAGGGTGCCCATGTGAAGAGCCACATCAAACACAAGACCCGGTGTATCCCACCCAAACAGCCACGGCAACAAGACGAGATGCGCCGAACTGGATATGGGCAGAAATTCACCGAGCCCCTGAACGATCCCCATCAATACCGCCTGATAAAGCTCCAACTCCCCACCGTCCCCACTATAAGCAATCTAAAGTGGATTATATCACAGGCTATTTCTCCCCGGGAAGCCAGAATTATCTTCCTCACAAAACCACAAGCCTGGCTTCGGCGTTGTTCACTCCAGACCTTGCCGAAAGACAAGGGAGTTATAACGCATCAGATCAAGGTAGCTCTCCCTTCCGTCCAGACCGGGGCCTCCCAGGGGATCCAAAATGAGCACCTGTGCCCCAAACTCACGGGCGATCACCTCGGCCGCCTTGTTGCTGAACTGCGGTTCGGCGAATATCGCCTTTGCATTGTGCTCTCTGGCCATTTCCACGACCTCGGCAATCCATTTCGCCGATGGCTCCTTCCCGGGCGAATCTTCAACTGACGCCGCCTGTACCAGTCCGTACCGTACCGAGAAATACTGCCATGCGGAGTGGAAAGCGATGAAATTCCGATTGCTGAGGCCGTCAAATTCCCCTGCGATGGAGTGGTGCAAATCAGTCAATTGTTCCTGGTATCCCTTTAGATTGGCTGTAAACTCGGCATCCATTTCCGGCCAAGCACCCGCCAGGGCCCGGGCGATCGCCGGGGCGATATACTCTCTGACCAGTAGCGGATCCAGCCAGATATGAGGGTCATAGAAACCGTGGTCGTGATCGGCGGTTTCATGGTGACCCCCTAGGACCTCGGTATCATGTCCCAAGTCGTGAGTGTGGTGGTCGTGATCGAACCTCGCCGCGTTCTGGGAGGCGTCCTGATGGTCGTGCCCGTGCTCGGGTTCGGTGTGATCGGCCTCGAATGGCAGGAGGGAAATCCCATCAGTAAGCCTTAGGCGCACCAGTCCCTCCGAACCTGCATCCGCAAGGGTTTCAGCCCAGTCATCCAGGCCCCCGCCCACCCAGATAAACACGGCCGCGTCCGCCATTGCCGCCATCTGTCTCGGGGTCGGCTCGTAGGTGTGAGGGCTGCCCCCGACCGGAAGTAAGTTCACAACCCGGACACTCTCGCCTCCGATATTGGAAGCGATATCGGCAATCGGCTGGATGGTGGTTACAATCGTGATCGTCCTTGCCTCATCTACCGACGGGCCATCCCGCTCACCACACCCCAAAACCATCAGCGTTAACAACACAACCAGAATGAACAAAACAAATCCGCTGAGTCTCAGTTGCATCCCCCATCCTCCTTATCCGTAATATTCCTATTTCGTATATATGCCACTTCAAGTGGTCAGTCAACAAACAAATATCAACAAATACCGACGGCGAACGGGTCAGAACCCCATAGGCTCAATGACCTAAGCCAGGGCAAACCTTAGGCAATGCCCTTCGGGGCTCTGTCGAAGAGCCCTCCCTGAACGTTGTTCAACTCGGAGTAATGAATCTAATTGGTAGCATATTCCGAAAAGTCATAGTGAAGCACGAGTGGAGTCTGATGATAAACACTAAGCAGGCGAGTATAAGCTGGTCTTTCCCTCTCGATAGCGGGTGAGTTCCTCGAGTTCTTCTCTGCCCAAGTCATCCACACCGGCCAATGACTCCAGGTGGTGTCTGAGTTCGTGCCAAACGGTTTCCCGCAGTTCTTCTTCCCAGACGACCGGTTCGGCGTTTCCCAGCAATGCTGCAAAGGATCCATAATAAAACACAATAAAGCAGCCGAGGTAGCCCTCCTCAACATATTCAGCCATAATCAGAAACTCTTCTTCGCGCTTGGTTTCGGGCAAGACCATGAATCCACCGTTTAAATCCCTGACCAGTCGTGACGGAACCTCATCAACCAACTGATGAGCAAGGTCGGTGAACCCGTCAAGGCTGAATGACGGGGGTTCCACTGTGGAATGATCACGGTTATCTGCCACGTGTTACTCCCTTCCTTAATGCCATGGTATTCTCTTTTCAATTCTACAGTCCTAGTCGCTCAACCTGCACCCCCTCGAACGAAACCATCGTCCCTGGATAGAGAGCCGGGTTTATAAAGTCCATCGGATCCGTACTCAGCACCCGCTGGATACAGCCCTGAGTGACCCCGGTTCGGGCTACCAATACCTGAACGCCGCCGATAGCGCATTCCATAGTGTCAGGAGGTTCCGGATGCTCCTGGTAGTTCTCGAAGATAAGCGCCGGTTGCACCGGTGTATAAAGAATCACTGCAGAGGTACCCCCTTCCCCGCCTTCTGTTCCTCAATCAGGGCGCGCAGTTTGCCGATCGCTTCACCAATACCGCCCACATCATCGACAAGCCCGCAG
Source organism: Desulforudis sp. (assembly GCA_019084485.1). Lineage (GTDB taxonomy): Bacteria > Bacillota > Desulfotomaculia > Desulfotomaculales > Desulforudaceae > SURF-60. Next base: position 4,881 of record JAHRFU010000027.1, read on the forward strand.
TCCACCGCTTCACGTCCGATCAAAACCGTGCCTATGTCTCTCGCCAACTCGCCCGTCCGGAACATCATTTCCCGGAACTTGTGGTCTGTAGTATTCGAATGTCTGACCACGAACCGCACCACTCTGTCCTGCATCTTCTCCAGATACTCAAATGTCTGTGGAACAGTCAAAATCTGTCCGGTAATCCGGATGGGGTGAATCGTCATGCTCGCGGTTTCCGCGATAAACGAGTATTTTGCGGCTACCGCAATCGGCACGCCGATGGAATGACCTCCCCCAAGCACCAGGGAAACCGTAGGTTTGGAAAGCGAGGCAATCATCTCTGCCATCGCCAGCCCGGCCTCCACATCCCCCCCGACAGTGTTCAGGATAATGATAACTCCCTCGATACCCGGATGCTGCTCAAGCGCCACGAGTTGAGGAAGAATATGCTCATACTTGGTGGTCTTGTTCTGGTTCGGCAGCACAACATGCCCTTCTACCTGCCCGATGATCACCAGGGAGTGGATGTTGCTCGGTGCCGCCGGTATTGAGGTGACCCCGAATTCCTTTAACGCCTTAACCTTCCTGCGCTTAGCCGTAGGATCAGTCGGGGCTTCGGGTTCCGGCGGTTCCGGACACGGGTTCGGTACTAACGGTTCCGGACTCGGGTTAGGTGCCGGCGGGTCGGTATGGCTACCGGACTGTCCGGTCGACAAGAGGGAACGGTAAACGCGGCGCTTCGACATCCAGAATCCTCCTGTAACGTCTAAATTATTGGTTCTATTATGCGAAGCGAATCAGGAAATCATCCTTTGCAAGTACGTTCTTCCATCTCGTTTTTCGGTGTTCCGCTCTGGGTAGCCTCTAATCGATTTGCCCACTTCAAAGTTTCTATGTTAACCTTTCAGGGAGACGCATTTCTTTAACTAAGGAATTGAGTGAGGGCATGACTTCCAGAGCACTTATCAACGGATCCATAGTGGCTGCAGCGTTGTTCACCGCTTCAGCAATAGTCGGATGGGCCTATACGGACCGGTTGGTGCAGTTCCTGATGCCCTCAATGGAACAGCTGCAACGGATGGCTGAGTTGACCAGAGGATTTGAACCAGGCGTACGGCAGCCGATGCTAGCCGCGATGATCTTTCTGAAAAATCTGTCCGTCACTGCCTTCCTGGTATTCTTCGGGTACGTGGTCTTCGCTCTTCCTGCGTTCTTTATTTTAGTGGTGAATGGTGCCCTAATCGGCGTAGTCGCCCGCGTTTTCACGGCAGACGGGTTCCCCCCCCTGGCATTTGTCGCAGGCCTGGTGCCACACGGTGTATTTGAGCTTCCGGCCATTTTCCTGGCTGCGGGCTTCTCCTTTGCAGCAATGGTGAGCCTTTTTAGAATCGGGTCTATGCCATCCCTGAGGGATCGCTTTCGATTCACCCTGCGTACGATTGTCCCACTGCTCCTCATAGCAGCGCTAGTTGAGGCCTACCTTACACCACTGGCAATCATGCCATTCCTCCCATAGCACTTTCGGTACTCACAGAAAAACAGGGTGACTGCATTCAGCCACCCTGTCTTGCAAGGATTCTAATTTATTAATAGTTAGTCCTGTATAGCCACCGCCATATTACGCTAGAGTGCCACCGCCCGTCGCTCCGAAGGGAACGATACCCTTACCGGTTGCCCGTCTTCAAGATACACTCGGGGCACCCTGGAAGACACCCCAATCCGGCTGGCCCTGACCAAAGCCAGATCGCCCTCGCGGATTCCACTGATACGAGAAACATCAACTACACAATGTTGCATTCCGACCCGACCGACCAGTCTCACCTCGCGTCCCTGAAGCACCACGCCTCCCCGCGACATTGAGCGCCACCCGTGCACTCCGGCTGAAAGCATTCTGGTCAATACATCCCGAATTTTCCCCGCCGGACGAACCGGATCCCACATAAACCCGTCCGCTAGGCCGATCGGGAGAACAGCCACGGTCATATCGCGCGGTGCCGTAAATTCACTCCCGTAACCGATTCCCTCGCCCTTAGATACCGATCGCACCTGAACCACTGTAGACTTCAGCGTCCATGCATTGCGAAACTCCCAAGGCGGCGAGGCAACCCCGGAGGGAATGTGCGCAATGCCGTAAAGGAGATTTCCAACCCGGACCAGGTCTAAACGCGATTCGGGCAGTAAAAGACAGCCCTCACTGTTAGCAGCATGGATGATCGGAGGGCGCAGGCCTTCCTTCTCAAGATCGTCGACCAGTTCCAGAAACCGCGATAACTGCCTGCGGTTTTTGCGGGGATCGGAAAACACGAAGTGTGTATACAGGCCCTCCACTTCAATACCACGCATACTGCTTGTCCGCCGCAGGATGTCGGGGACGTCACGCGGGTGTGCGCCAAACCGGTTCATACCCGTATCCACTTCCAGGTGCACCTTTAAGGTACGCCCGGCCTGAAGTGCCGTATTGGACAGAAGTTCCGCAAGCGGAGCAGAATGCACGGTGCAATCAAGGCCCAGCCTGACCACCGTTTCGGCCTGTTCGGGAAGCGGACAGCCAAGCATCAGGATCGGCTCGGTAATTCCGGCCGTCCGCAGTTCCTCCGCCTCTTGCACACTGAAAACCCCCAGGGCGTCAGCTCCGCAAGCGAGTGCCATTCCGGCCGTTTCGAGAGCGCCATGCCCGTAGGCATCAGCCTTGACCACAGCCAGAATTTTGACATCTGTTCCGACCATCTTGCGCACGGCCATTACGTTCCAGGCGATATGGTCAAGATTAATCTCAATCCAGGTCGGGCCGACGGACTGGAGAAGCTCTGATCTTCTCTGCTCACTCCCGACTTCGCTCACGTGGACTCACCTCCGGATCCCCTTCTCCCCCGGAGATCGGCCAACCGACCACGCAGATGACGATAGCGCGGTTCGCCCCAATTCCAAAGGTGGTAGAAGGCCGGGGACAGCACGTAGTCGTACTCACCGGTAAATTCCACGAACTCGCCCCCAAAGCCCTTCTTAAACCGATACAGGCCGTACAGAGGGTTGTCCGGGTTGATGTCGCCCGAAACCCCACGAAAATCATACATCGTGCAACTCCGGGATTTAGCCCAGCCGATCATCGCCCACTGCAGGGCGTGATTGGGCATCACGTTCCGGTAGGTGTTCCCGGAAGCACCGTATACATACCAGACCTTGTCTCCAAAAAGGAAGGAGAGCTTGGCAGCAATCGGGCGTCCTTCATACTCGGCCACGAACAGCCGGGCCAAATCCCGCTCCACCAGCTCTCGCCAGATCACACGGTAATATTCAATCCCGCGCACCAGGAAACCGTCGCGCCGACAGGTCTCCTTAAGCAAGTCGTAGAACGGCACCAGATCCGCCTCTGTGCAGTCCGAACGCACGGTTACCCCTTTACGTTCAGCCAGGCGAATGTTGTACCGGGTTTTTTGGGAAAACTGGGCGAATATCTCCTCCAGGGTGTCGGTAATCGACAACCGGAATACAAAGCGTGGCTGGACACCCTCGAAGTTCAGCCCCCGGCCTAGACTCCGGAAGCCCAGGGCCTCAAGATGAGAAGCCGGTAGAAGCGGCTTCGGGATATCGGGGTCGATCTTCCACAAGATGGCCTTGCGCTCTTTGGCCAGATCCCGTACACCGCGGATGAGGGCCCCAAAGGCTTCCCGGTCGTCGAAATCCAGCACCGGGCCACGGGGGGCATAGAAAATGGTCTTGTTCAGGCCTGGAAGACGCCGTTCTAGTATCGAAACCCCGGCCCTTACCCGGTTACCGTCATCCAAGAGCAGGCGGTGCGGTTTCCATCCGGTCGAAGCCTTGACCTCTCCCCATTCAAAAGACTGGAGAATGTGTCCCTTCGGATGATTCGAGACAAAACGATTGAATGTTTTACGATCATTGTTGGTTATCGAACGCACCCGCAAGGTTTTCCCTCCCCAACTGACGAGCAAACAAAACCATAATAACACTTTTAGTCGAACTGTGCTTTGCAGACGCAAAAAACGGGGCACCTGACGTGCGCCCTGCATACTGTCGCCCCAAAATGACGGTTTACTGTCCAATTCGACTGAGACCGCCCGCATTCCTGCCCCGCATTTCCTCACGGTCCCAATGATAATCCCGGGGCATCAGCACCCGGGATTAATAACGCGCTCGATAAGTTTGGGTTCCATTTCCCTGACTATTTTAGCAGGACCGGGGATCGGGGAAAGCATCACCGAGGGTGACAAAATCTGCATACACCCCGTCCACCCCTCTAAGGTCATCTCTAAGTTTCGCCGCGTAATCGTTTTCCGCCTGGACCGAAACGGTGATTACCCCCCGCGATTTGCTTGGATCCGGAATCCCGTTCCGGCTGAGAATACTCGATCCGTAGCGGGTCAATACATCCTGCACCTCGGGCCCGCGGATGGCCCGTTGGTCGACCATTATGCCAAATACGTGGATTCTCTCCGACATCCCTCTCTCCACCTCCAGTCACTTATTGGGCAATTCTCCCCCGGAAACTGATACTTATGCACCCTAGCAACGGATGCCCCCGGCGCGCCATACCTAGCTTCCGTTTAACAAACGGCTTGGAAACGGCCAGTTTAGCGGCGGTTCCGCAGCAGGCGGGACTTACTATCCTAAGCACAGCCAGTACGGGCGTCCGGGAATGATAGATCTGCTATCCCAGATTCCAGCTCAGTGGCAGGAAAATCAAGGTCGAATTCTTGAGATCGGGGACAAGGTGGCCGAGGCTGTGCGTCCCCAGTTTCTGAGCGAGAGCCGGGGCGATCTTGACTCGGAGATCCTGCACAAAGCCTGGATGACCGAACGACCTTTTAGCAAGGACTCCGCTTGCAGCCAGCCCACAACTGAGCTGTCTGAAGTACAGCAGGTTGTTAAATCCTGAGAGACATTGTAGTTGGGGCTGCCCACTAACTTCCTGAATGATTATCCAGGCGGAGGAACATCATATTTAGTGAATAGAGGAGGGATTATCGCGATGGAGGCGAACATGGAGAACTTCCCCAAGGAACTGGCCCAGAAAATTCGGGAGGGCCAGCGGGCCGGACTAACCGGAGAGCAGATATCTGAAGGTATCGTCCACCTTGGTGATGTAATGGTCAAGTTTGTTAGTCCTGATTCTCCTGAGGAATCGTTGATGCGCCAGATGTGGAAGATTAGCACTGACGACGAAAAGCGAATGATCGCCAACTTGGTCGTACGGATGGGTAGCGAACTCCACTAGGGGGGGTACACCAGTGATCATTAGCGTTATTCAACAGGACGGCTTAGGGATGGCCGTCCTGTCTATTTGTTAGTCCGGAATAGCTCGACCACCCAAACAGGTCAAATACAACACAGTAACGGGTTACAGCCGTACCCAGTTGGAAGAAGCCGAGTACAATGATCAGGGCCAACCAAACCGGGTTCAGAATGCCGCTGAACTCTATGGCTACCGCCAACAGAATCAATCCAGCCGGAACCCGAACAGCCTGATCCCGAAGACCGATATTCGGTTTAAAGTCTAATTGTAAGCGCATTTGAGCACGCCTCCTACGGATTCCCGGGTGCTTTTTACTTAACTTCCCCATCCGATCCCCCTCTATGCAATCCAGCTTCGCGGGCCCCCGCTATTCTGGTGCATAGCTCCTTAACACATTGTGCCCGATTGCGGACGAAACACCCGATGCAGCCAATTCTGCGCAGGAATTCCGGCCTTTACCTGGAATAGGTGTACTAAGCCTATGGACAGAAGGGGCGTAATCCGGTTGTTGCACAGGCTCAAGTCGCTACTCCGGCCCGGAAACCCGAAAAACAAGCCAGTTAACAGAGGCCCCGTGTCAAATCACTCTAAGAAGAAGGTCGAATGGATCGACGAACCGTTCGTGCGTACCCTGAGGCAACTGGAGAAGGAGTTGCCCGATTCCAAAGTACTCCTGCAAATGATCCGGATCTGTGAAACCACCGCCGAAAGGGCCTTCCTTTTTAATTACACACAACAGGGGCAGCTTTGGGCAAGTCGTCTGCTCTCTCTGGCTCACCTCTGGAATGCCTGTTATGGGCAGTTGCTTCCGGATGAGCAGCCGAATACTGAACAGATCAACCGAGCAACTGCAAAATACAAGAACCTGCTTCGGGAGTACAAGTCACTGCTCAACTATAAGCGCCTGGATCAGGATGGGCTCCCATCAAATAGTGTGGTAATCAGTGACAATGCGATTCAGCTGGTTACGCTTGGGGTGAGCAACAAGCAGGGTCTTCTGAACCTAATCCGGAAACAGCCGGGGGTAACACGAGAGCAGTTGTATGATGCTTTACCGGACGCACCGGCTGAGGTGCAGGGCAAACTCAGGATGTTGGACAAGATGAATCTGGTGAAGCGCGAAAAAACAGGCCGTGTGATCCGCTTTTACGCTCTCTAGGGAGGCTTGGAGAATTGGGAAAGAATAAGTTGCAGGAGACTTGGGCTTTGTTCGATAACCAGGAGTTTGTCCTATTGCCTGACGGGACTTACATCCCCATCGAACATCTAACCGACGAGGAACGTCTCCATCTGGATCTCACATACGGCCGAGTTATCGTCTGGGTGCCGCACGGTCGTAAGCTGGTTGGATCTCAGGAGATCCTTGAATCCGCCCGTAAGGGACGGACCAAGCTACGCCGTCGAGAAGGTGGCATCCACCAGGGGGATTTGCTAAAACGTATTGAGACGAAACCATCCCGTCGTCGGTAGTCGGTTCTCCTCACCGTCCGTGAAACTACTGGGGCTCACGGCCCCTTTACCAGCCCAGACCTCAAAAGCGCATCACCACACGCTTAACCCCTTTGCGCTTCAGTTCTCGCAAAAAACGCTGGTGTACGTCATCTGGTTCCGTATCGGACTTTAAGGGTCTGAGTTCCACCGTACTGTCCCTTGGGCTTGAATCATCCGGTGGATGTACCGGTTTCGCCTTCATGCTGGCCTATCCCACCTTTTCATCCCGCTCCTGTCCAGATAAGAGTGGAATTAGGGTTCGTAAATCCGTGCTCCGCACAGACACGTGCGCCATCGCTTCTACATCGGGACTAGCATTGAAAGCCACACCCAACCCGACCATCGGGAACAATGGCGCGTCTCCAGCCCCGTCACCGACCACCGCCACTTCGCTAGGTTCAACCCCCAGGGTCTGGCAGATCATTGGAAGCCGATCGGGCTTTCCGTGCCACGGTACTCGGATCTGGACAGTGCCGTCAAGGATATCATTGGAAAAGCCCAGCCCGTTTGCCAGGCAAAGATCCATACCTAGTTTTTGCCCTACTGGATTGGCTAGCAGGTCCAAGCCGGACGACAAAATCGCCAGCTTGAGGCCGGCGGCTTTCAGTGTGGCCGTTGTCCGTTCGGATCCCGGTCGGAGGGGAATCTCCGACACAATACGCTCCAGAGTACAGCGTGCGACTCCCTTCCAGGCCCATACGTCCCGGTCGGCAAACTCCTGGTAGGTGATCCGGCCTTCCAGAAAGGCCTGCAGGGATTTCAGCCCCTGATTCTCCCAAGTACCCAAACGTTCATGAATGTACTGCCACACACTGTGGACAGGAGTCAGTGTTCCGTCCAGGTCAAAGATCACGGCCCTAATTCTTTGCACAAGTTCCCTCCACGCATTAATAATCCCCTAGCTATTATATCAGTTTCTAAACAACATCTTACCAGCGCTTTTGCTCCAGCATCCGATACTGTACAGCCTCGGCTACGTGGTTTTGTTCAATTACATCGGACGAGTCCAGGTCGGCCACGGAGCGAGCCACCTTCAGCACCCGGTCGTGCGCACGGGCACTCAGCTTCAAGCGTTGGAAAGCCTCTCTTAGCAAAACCCTGGCCGTAGGAGTTAGGCGGCACCACCGCCGAACATCTCTGGGTCGCATCTGGGCATTACAGTGAATGCCGGTTTCGGCAAAGCGTTCCTGTTGCCGCACCCTGGCATTCTGGATTCGAGCCCGGATAGTCACGGAATCCTCTTCCTGGGATTCGCCTTCGAGATCCGAAAACCGGACCCTGGGAACCTCAATCTGAATGTCAATCCGATCCAGTAAAGGGCCGGAAATCCGCCCAGCGTATCGCTGAATTTGGCTTGGAGTACAGATACATTCCTTTTCGGGATCCCCGATGTTACCGCAAGGGCAAGGATTTAAGCTTACCACCAACTGAACGCGGGCCGGGTAGGTGACACTGGCGGAAATGCGGGATACTGTGATCACCCCGTCCTCCAACGGCTGGCGCAGAGATTCCAGGGCATCGCGCCTGAACTCCGGGGCCTCATCAAGGAACAGCACCCCATTATGCGCCAGACTAATCTCACCGGGTCGCGGCACTCGACCACCTCCGGTCAGAGAAATGGTCGAGGCGGTGTGGTGGGGCGACCGGAATGGCCGACTGGTCAGCAAAAAGGTGTCCTGCTCGAGAAGGCCAGCCAGGCTGTGCAACATTGTCGTCTCCAGTGCCTCATCGAGCGTCAGATCGGGTAGGATGCCCGGCAGACGCCGGGCCAGCATGGTCTTACCGGATCCAGGAGGCCCTAGCATCAGCAGGTTGTGACCGCCCGCCGCCGCCACCGTAAGCGCTCTCTTGGCGGCAAAATGACCGCGCACCTCGGCAAAGTCTTCTCGGACGATTGCCGCAGAACTAAAGATACCCTCGGTATCCACCCAGTGTAGCGGGCATTCCTCGTCGCCGCATAGTATCCGTACTACCTGACCCAGATTGTTAGCCGGAAGCACTTCCGCGCCCTTGACCAAAGCCGCCTCCCCAGCATTGCCTTGCGGAACCATGAAACGTCGATACTCCCCACCGGCCATCGCCGCTGCAACCGCCGGGAGTACCCCCCGGACGCTGCGCACCGATCCGTCCAGGGAGAGTTCCCCCATAAATATATGACCCTGGCAGGCCTGTACCGGAATCTGGGCACTGGCGGCCAGAAGCCCAACGGCTATCGGCAGGTCATACCAGGGATCTTCTTTCCGCATATCGGCCGGGGACAGGTTAACGGTCACCTTACTGCGTGGAAACTCCAAACCGCTATTCCGCATAGCCGCCCGAACCCGATCCTTGCTCTCCCGCACAGTCCCGCCGGGCAGTCCCACGATTTCCCACCCGGGCAGACCGCCAGCAACGTCTACTTCAACCTTTACTATACAGACCTCAATCCCGGTTAGGGCCACAGAATGTATGGTCGCAAGCATCATCTACCTCCGCTTAACGTGACGTACTAGGTAAGGCGCTGCGAGGGAAGATCCATTTTCAACGCCAGGTCGATCAGCCATGGATCGAATTGGGTTCCGGCAAAAAGGCGCAGTTGGTTTCTTACCTGATCAACAGTCATGGCACTGGCGTACGGCCGGTTCGAAAGCATCGCGTCCACCGCATCGGCGATGGCAATAATTCTGGCACCTAGGGGTATTGCCGCTCCCTTCAGACCGTCCGGATAACCCGTACCGTCAAACCGATCATGATGGTGTAGCACCATTGGAACAGCTTCCCGGAGTGCTTGAACCGGGGTGATAATTTTAGCACCAATGATGGGGTGCTGCTTTACGATTTCGAACTCTTCCACTGTCAACGTCGCTGCCTTCCGGAGAATTTGTTCCGGAACCCCGATCTTTCCAATGTCGTGCAGTAAGGCAGCTTGCTCCAAAAGCCCCATTTCCCGGTCCGAAAGCCGCGACTCGGCCGCCAAGGCCAGTGCAAACCGAACGACCCTTTTCTGATGGGCCTTAGTGTATGAATCTTTGGAGTCGATGGCGGCCACCAAGGAATTAACCGTTTCCAGGAAGTGCTGCTGAATATTCCTGATCGAACAGTCAATCTGATCGGCCAACGCCTTGTTGGCCAGTAGCAGTTCGTCCAACCGACTCTTCATTTTCCTGGTGCTAGTCCGGCGGGAAAGTCCCTTTTCGACCACATTAAGCACCGACCTACGGTCAAAGGGTTTGATTAGGTAATCCAATGCGCCGTGCCGCAAAGCAATGGTGGCCGTGTCCACCGAAGCATAAGCGGTAATCATCACCACTTCGGTATCAGGCGCCTTCTTCTTAACCTCGGCCAGCACATCGATCCCGTTCATACCCGGCATGCGAATGTCCAGAATGACCAAGTCAAACTCTGTACATGAGAGGCGGTCCAATGCCTGGTGACCATCGCTGACGGTGGACACATCGTAGTGATCGTTTAGGATCATTCTTAGAGCTTCTCGGGGACCCAACTCGTCATCCACGATCAAAACCCGGTTTTGCTCAGTCAACACCTTCGCCCCCTTCAGTGGCAAACATGGGCAATTGAACTTCAAATTTCAAGTACTTGTCTTTCAATAGCCTCGCGGTAACACGTCCGCCATGATCCTCAATGATTTTTCGGGCAACCGGCAGCTCCAGAGAAATGTAACTGCTGTGCTTCGCTGAAAGCGGATCAAATACTCGCTGCAGTTCCTCGGCCTCCGGCTTGGTCTTCAAATCCCAGATACCGATAGACACACCGCCGGAATCGAATAACGCTTGATCAAACAAGGTTTGAATGTTCACGTCCCCCCCTTGCTCCACCGATTCAAAGGAATTAACCAAATAGGATAAACCCCGGGACAACGCGGTTTGATCAGCCCTGATGTGTACGCGTTCCTCGGTATAGGCGGTGTTTATGGTTGTTTCTGCGCCTTTCCCCTGTTCCTGAAGTAGCAAAACCGCCATATCCAGCACCTCTTTAATCTCTACCACCTCAAACCGGTACGATAGTGGAGCAGAAAAAGCAATAAGCTGCTCCACGAGTTCGTTCAGTCGCTTGACCTCCTGCCGGACGGTATGAGTGAAGAAATCGCGAAATGAACTGTCTTCATACTTTTCGGGCAGAAGTTCGGTAAAAGTTTGAATGGCTACCAAGGGATTCTTCACCTCGTGGGCAAGCTGTCCCACAAACTTATTCAGCACATCCAGCTTATCGGCCTGACGGCGCTTCTGTTCGAACCGCCTACGCTCGGAAATGTCGTCGAACACCATAACACTTCCTAACACTCGGCCGTCACTGGCTAACTGATAGGAACTGATCTCCAATGGCAGGCGATTCCGAGCCAACTCGATTTCCTTAGCGTAATAGGAACTTCCCGTAGACATACTGTCGAAAAGGATGTCTCCCAGTGGGCTCGGGAGCAGTCGCAGATCCTTATTGATCATTTCGTCGGCCGTTAGTGAGAGGATCTCGCCGGCCCGGTGGTTGAAGGTGGTTATTTTATCCTCACTGTTAATCGCCACTACCCCACTGGTCATCCGTTGCAGGATACTCTCGATGTAAAGGTTCTGAAACCTTAATTGGTGGTGTAGTTGGATGTCCCTCAGGGCTAGGGCAACGTTACCTGCCAAAATGTAGAGGGTTTCCAGTTCCTCTTCGTAAAAGGGTGCCCCCGTAATCTTAGGACCCAAATTCAGCGCCCCGACGAGTTCCCCATGCACGGTCAGGGGGATACTGACCACAGCTTGCAGTAGGTGCATCTCCTGGATGGCCTCAGTGTCCGTGAAACCACCGGCGCAGGATAAACCTTCAATTAGAAACAGACGCGCCTCGGCTTTAAGCCAGGAAATCAGTCCTCGGGACGGTCTGAACCGCAGTTCGGCGCAAAACTTCGGTTCTAAGCCCCTTTGCATACTTACTGCGTAGTGCCCCATACGTTCCCGCATCAGGAGAATGGAAATCTTACCGACCGGAACCAACTCTACGACAGAATCCAAAAACAGATCAAAGAGTCGAACCTGATCGAAATTGTTGTTCAGTACCCTGGAAAAGTCGCAAAGAACCCTTTCCCGCAGCCGATTGCCGTTGCCGTTACAGCTACCCGACTGGACTGCTAGGGCACGCTCCGGTGGCGGTGGCCCCGTCTTTTTCAGTGATTGCAACTCGTAACGCATTTCGGCTCGCTCCCAGGAACGTTCCAGAAGACCGGTTAACTGATCGGATGTAAAAGGTGGATAGAGAAAATCATAGAAGTACTTAGACAGGAAGTGGATCATGCTGGGGTCCCCGGTGACCCCCAAGTATGTCAGGTCAGGCCGCCAGCGGTAGGCATCCTCCATCCACGGCAGCACACCTCGCGTGGCAATATCGACCACTACGATGCCCGAGATGATACTCCGCAAAAGCTGGAGACCTCTGGCATCCATCTCACTTTCCAGTACGCTGTAGCTCTCGGGAATCAAATCCTTAAAGGCTCCCAGAGCACTGTCCTTGCTCCGGATAAGGAGAACCACTCTCAAGCCGAATCGCCTCTCCCTTGCCCAAATCTTTCTTGATCATTGCTACTGCTGATCTTCCGCGGAAGATATATCTCAAACATCGTGCTGCCGTTGTTACTGCGAACCTGAATAGTCCCCCCGTGATCATGTACAATTCTATGGCTGATGCTTAGGCCAATACCCGTTCCTTCGGCCTTTGTAGTGAAAAACGGGTCGAAAATCCTCTCCCGTTCCAGAGCCGAAATCCCAATCCCGGTGTCTTCGACAAATACCCTAATCTTTCCTGCTTGCCACCCTGCTTCACCCTCACCGCCCTTAACACCGGTAACACCGACCCGCAGTCTCCCCCCGTTGGGCATGGCCTGGATGGCGTTAAGGCAAATGTTGAACACCGCCTGCTTCAACTGATCCCTGTCGGCCGACACCGGGAGAATGCCCTCTTCGAAATGACTTATTAGCCGGATCTTCTGGGCGTCGAGTTGCGGCGTTGTGACCGTCAAGTAGAAATGAACAAATTTCGCTAAATAATTTTCAACACCTACTAATTGCCAAATATGGTTTTCCGGTGTTTGAGACGATAGCTGTCCCCGGTTAGGCTGATTACCTCACTCTTGTGGATCAGACGGTCGAGGATGGCCGTTGTGATCGCCGGGTCACCCAGGATCTCACCCCAGTCCTCCGGGCCTTTGTTGGAGGTGATGATCACGGGTGTTTGCCCATAGAGCTTGTTGGTCAGTTGAAAGAAGAGGTTCGCTTCGCGCCGGTCAATGGCCATAAACATCAGGTCGTCGATGATCACGAGGTCGGAGCGCGTCAGACGGTTGAGCTTAGTGCGGGCGGAGCGGGTAATCTCTTGTGTTTTCAACACGTGGATCAGTTCATCCATCTGCGTGAAGCGAACCTTATATCCCTGACGAATGGCTTCAACACCAAGTCCCACGGCCAGGTGGGTCTTACCGACACCTGGCGGACCCAACAGGATCAGATTGTACGCTTGCTCCAGCCAGTGGAGTTCCTTAAGCTGGTTGAGCTGTCTCTTGCTTAAGGACCTCTGTTCGGCAAGGTCGAATTGCTCCAGGGTTTTGTATTCGGGAAAGGCAGCCCATTTGAGTTGCTTCTCCAGCTGCCTTGCCTCCCGGGAACTCACCTCGTGGCGAAGCAGTTGGTACAGGAACTCCTGGTAGGTGAGTTCCCGGACCTGGGCTTCGGTCAGTAAATCATCGAGCCTAAGACTGGCCGCCGACAGGCTGAGGCTCGCCATATCCTGCTTTACTTGGTTCAAAGATACTGACATGCACTTCCTCCTTTACTTCGTCTACGCTTCCCACTGGACGGGTAATCAAGCCACCCAGACCAGGTCATGCGCTTCCCTGTGGGTCTTTCCCTGGGTCTCCATTGACCGGAAGGCAACCACCGTCTGCTTCATAGGCACCTCTTCTCTTGAGGTACGTCATTGGCTCATCAACCAACCAGTCGCGCCCTGACTTATGGAACCAGGTTATATTGACTAAGGTTCCTAATCTCGGGTTTCACTCGCCACTTGCTGGCGTTAACGGGCTCAATCGGCTTGACCGCTTCCACGTTAGAGATTACTTCTACATCAGGTAGGCTGTGCTTGGCACCAAAGTGCTCCAGGGCGTCACCGAAGTCCGTGGCGCTAAAGAGCCGATGCTGGAGACAGAACCGCAGGGCTTCATCGATCGTTCTGAGATCCACACCGGCTGCCTTACGCGTGATGAGCTGCAACTGGTCACGGACATACCGGGGTTTAGTGGCACGGATTTGAGATAGAAACTCGACCACCTCCACCGTGCCTCCTAACTCGGCAGTTGCTTGCGCGATAAGACTGGCCGTCTTTTTGCTCTTATCCCGGGCGTGATCGGTGTTTTTGATCAGTTTTCCTTTTTCCCAGCTTACGGGATGCTGGGCGATGACCTCCCCGGTTTCCGGATCGATCACCCGTAATGTATCGCCGTTGTCGACCTGAATCCAAACCTTAGTGTCCGGACCTTTGTAGGTCCCCAGGGGTACCGAATAGCGATTGCTCTTGTAGACGACGATGTTGTTGTTGCGCACCACATGGAGTATACTGCCAGTAGAGATCACGTGGGTAGTGATCTTCTCGGTTACCGGCAGCAGGTGCTTTCTTTCTTCTGTGAACACCTCTGCCGGTATTCTCTTGGTGGTATTATGGCGCTTGCCGTTGCCGGTTCGCTCCAGCCAGGCCAGGGAGTCTTCGTTTAGTCGGTCCACGGTGTAAAACACTCGGTTGTGGGCAAAATTGTTCTTCACAAAGTCGACCACTTTTTCGACCCGCCCTTTGCTCTCTGGATCTCCTTTCCGGCACATATGAACCTTAAACCGGC
>JAHRFU010000061.1 GCA_019084485.1 Desulforudis sp.
AGCCGTAGTTCTCCTTGAGCCAGGGGATGATAATGGAGGTGTCCAGTCCGCCGGAGTATGCCAGTACCACTTTGGGCATTGTGTATGCGTGCTCCTTTCGGTGAGGGAAACGGGGACAGGCTGCTTTTTCAGCGTTCCATTTCGAAAAGGCAAGCCGTATGTGAAGAGAAAAAGATGCCTGTCCCCGTTTCCCTCACCGAAAGGAGCACGCATACACAATGCCCAAAGTGGTACTGGCATACTCCGGCGGACTGGACACCTCCATTATCATCCCCTGGCTCAAGGAGAACTACGGCTACGACGTGATCGCCATGGCCGCCGACCTCGGGCAGGGTGAGGAGTTGGAGCCTGTTCGTGAGAAGGCTCTGGCGAGCGGAGCCGCCGGCGTCTATATCGAAGACGTCAAAGAAGAATTCATTCGGGAATACCTCTTCCCGTACCTTAAATCCGGGGCTGTCTACGAGGGGAAATACCTCCTCGGCACCTCGGTGGCCCGCCCCCTGATCGCCAAGCGTCTGGTAGCCGTCGCCGAAGCGGAAGGTGCAATCGCCGTAGCCCACGGCGCGACCGGCAAGGGGAACGACCAGGTGCGGTTTGAACTGACCGTAAAAGCCCTCAACCCCGACCTGAAGATCATCGCCCCCTGGCGGGAATGGGACATCCGCTCCCGCGAACAGGCCATTGACTACGCGAAAGAACGCGGTATCCCGGTCCCGGTGACCAAAGATCGCCCCTACAGCATGGATCGGAACATCTGGCACTTGAGCCACGAGGGAGGCGACCTGGAAGACCCGGGCAACGCTCCCCCGGACGACCTGTACCTGATGTGTGTATCGCCCGAGCAGGCCCCGGACAAGCCCACCTACGTGGAACTGGAGTTTCAGGAAGGCACCCCGGTTGCTCTTGATGGGCGGTACGTTGGCCCGGTGGAACTGTTGGAGACACTGAATGAAATCGGCGGCGCAAACGGCGTCGGCATTGTAGACATGGTCGAGAACCGCCTGGTCGGGATGAAGTCCCGCGGCGTGTACGAGACGCCGGGCGGAACCATCCTGGTGGCCGCGCACCGTGAGTTGGAACTGCTTGCTCTGGACCGGGCCACTCTGCATTACAAGGATCAAGTGGCGCTACGCTACGCCGAGCTGGTCTATGACGGCATGTGGTTCTCCCCGCTGCGTGAGGCCCTGGATGCCTTCATCAACGTCACGCAGAAGACCGTCACCGGACGGGTACGCTTAAAGCTCTACAAGGGGAATTGTGTTCCGGCAGGAACCTGGTCGCCCTACTCCCTGTACAATCAGGATCTAGCCACCTTTGAAGAAGACGAAATCTACAATCAAAAAGACGCAGAGGGCTTCATCAACCTGTTTGGGCTACCGCTCAAGGTTCAAGCCCTGATGCGCAAGAAAGCAGGTTTGAAATAATGGCACAGCTCTGGGGCGGGCGGTTCGAGAAGGGTAACGATCGCCTAGTGGAAGAGTTCCATTCCTCACTCTCATTTGACCGCCGGCTTTACTCCCAGGACATCCGCGGCAGCATGGCCCACGCCCGGATGCTCGGTCGGGTCGGCGTGATTACGTGGGACGAGGCTGCTCAGATTGTTTCCGGTCTTGAGGCCGTACTGGCTGACATCGAGGCCGGGCGGGTGGAGTTCTCTCCTGCTGTGGAGGACATCCACAGCCTGGTGGAGCAGGAATTGATTAAAAAGATCGGCGATCTTGGGAAGAAGCTACACACCGGACGGAGCCGCAACGACCAAGTAGCTCTGGACGTGCGAATGTACATCAAGGAAGAGATTGAGGAGATTGAAGGGCTACTGCGTGGCCTGCGACTGACCCTGGTGGATCTCGCTGAAGAGCACGTGGAGACTGTGATGCCGGGTTATACCCACCTGCAGCGGGCTCAACCGGTTACCTACGCCCATCACCTGCTCGCTTACTTTGAGATGTTCGGCCGTGACCTTGGACGCCTTTACGACTGCTTCTACCGGATTGACGTTATGCCGCTCGGTGCCGGGGCGCTGGCTGGAACGGTCTTTCCCCTGGACCGGGAGTCCGTAGCGGCTGAGTTGGGTTTTGGTCGCATCAGTGAGAACAGCCTGGACGCCGTTTCCGATCGTGACTTCGCCATCGAGTTCTGTGCCGCGGCCTCGTTGATCATGATGCACCTCAGCCGCTTCTGTGAGGAGATTATCCTCTGGTCAACCTCGGAGTTTGCCTTCATCGAGGTGGACGACGCCTACGCCACCGGCTCGAGCATTATGCCCCAAAAGAAGAACCCGGATATGGCCGAGTTGACCCGGGGCAAGGCCGGGCGGGTGTTCGGTGACCTGCAGACCTTGCTCACATTGATGAAGGGCCTGCCCCTCGCCTACAACAAGGACATGCAGGAAGACAAAGAAGCCCTCTTCGACGCCGTGGACACCGTCAAGAAGTGCCTTCTGGTCTTCAAACCCATGATCCGCACCATCCGCGTACGCAAGGATCGGATGGACCGCGCCGTTCGCAGCGGCTTCACCAACGCCACCGACCTGGCCGACTACCTGGTGCGCAAGGGCGTGCCCTTCCGTGAGGCCCACGAGATTGTCGGCAAGGCGGTGCTCTACGCCATTGAACAGGAGAAAGACCTGGAAGCCATTTCCCTGGACGAGTACCGCGGCTTTTCAGCCTCCATTGAAGCAGACGTGTACGCCGCGATCAGCATCGAAAACTCTCTGACCGCGCGCCGCCTGTACGGCGGTCCGGCCCCCGAAGCCGTGCGTGAGGCCATCGCCCGCGCCCGTCACACTCTGGGGGAGTAAATACAGAATGACGCCAGCAATGCACTGTGCGCTGTGCAATTCAGAAGCTGCCCTGGCCTATGAGCTTAGGCGGATGAACTAATAATTTCGGGGACACCGCACTTAATTATATGATCCTGATATGTCTGTGAGTGTGACGGTTAGATTGATGAAAACACGTATTGAACAATCTGTTTTTGGTTTGATTGATCGGTTGAACCTGCTTAATGGCGGGAAAAACATTTTTTATGGTCAACCATCAGAGGACTCGTCTCTCTTAGGCGATTACGTTGCGAGTTTTCTGGTAAGCCACAGTCCAGAGCTGATTGAGTACCTCTCCGACGCAGAGAGCCAGGAGTTAGAAGGGTTTATCAGACAGGTCATTGACTATTCCACAAAGGGAGTGTTGGACACACTTCTGCACTTGAACCAGTATGTGGATGTTGATGATCAGTTTCTCTGCGCATTGAACGACTTGTATGAGGATTTTGTCCGGGCTGTTTTCGGCAAGCTGCAGACCGATAGAACCATTGACCCGCATTGGCTGACTGTGCGCGTTATGGAACATCAGCTAAGGCTAAGAAGCCTGTTGGGGTCTGTGGATGAGCTGCGCATTTTCCCAGACGAACTCGAGTATCTGGAGCCGGTTCCCTGTTCGGACTACAGTGCCGAGCTGCAACTACACATCTTGGGAATTCGGCCGGATGAGCTTCTAGAGCCGGTCTTGGATTTGGGTTGCGGCGAACAAGCCAATTTGGTTATTTATCTGAGGCAGCTGGGGATCAAAGCGTACGGACTAGACCGGATTAACCGGAATCAATTACACGTGTGCCAAGCAAGCTGGTTTAAGGTGAAACTCCATGCGAACCAATGGGGAACAGTGATTTCGCATCTGTCGTTTACCAACCACTTCAGAAGACACCACTTGAAGGTCAACGGCCAACATGCGGCTTACGCCCGAAAGTATATGGAAGTTCTGGGATCTCTTAAGCCCAAAGGCAGCTTTTTCTACACCCCGGATCTACCCCTTGTTGAACAATTCCTGTCCCCCGATTTGTATTCGGTCACCAGGATGCCGGTGGAAACTGAATCAAGTAAACAGCTCCCAATGGGGATAAAAGCAGTGAGGGTCACCAGAGTATGATCATAATTAAGGGGACACCACACTTAATTATCAAAGGGTAACGGAATAGTTGGTAGTGTTCTCTAGCATTCCTCATCACTGTGTTGCAGGGCAGGTCGATAACCAGGAGACGTGCGTCTTAGTCCGACTCGGAAAAAGACAGATCGGTTAGTAAATTAAGTAAGGCGTCCCCGTAATTGGAATTCGGCACAGAACTTTTTAGCGGGCTTTCGGACTTTTCTTCAGGATACAATCAATCTTGATGGCAGGGTGTTTCCCTGTAAGCTCTCGAACTATCAATCTTTAGACTTGAATCCATAAAGAGGTAAGGCATTGACGATATACTTGGCATACACGGCCGTTTTCTTGTTAGCCGCTATTCCCTTTCTGGAAGTGGTCGGGGTGATTCCGATTGGTGTGGCTGCGGGGTTGCCGGCACTTCCGGTCACGGTGCTCGCTTTTCTCGGCAACATTGCGACGATCTGGCTGCTGATCTTTTTGATGGGCCAGATCAAGGCGTGGCTGCAGAGACGGGAAGAGGAAAAGGGGAAGAGCCGTCCAAAGAAACGGGAAGAACGGGCGGCGCGCATTTGGAAACGGTATGGCCTTCCCGGCTTAGCCCTAGTCTCGCCGATCCTGATCGGTAGCCACCTCGGGGCGATCTTGGCCATGACCTTCGGAGGGACAAGGAAACAAATCACCTTCTGGATGACCGTCAGCATTTTCATCTGGTCGGTCGTAATGGGTTTTGCTTCTCATTACGGGATCGACTTTCTTTACAGGCATACCGGGCGAGAGGGATTTCTCATTGACTTGTTGGACAGTAATTAAGTGGGGTGTCCCCGTAATTATGAGGAGAATACTCATTGAAACGAATATCACGGAGGTCCTTTATCATAGGGGGGTCCCTGGTATTGCTTACCTACTCACTATTTGAAGTTCGTTCCCTCAGGGTAAGGAGATATACCGTCTCCGTTCAAGACCTGCCCTCTGCTTTGGACGGTTTTACTGTTTTGCAGTTAAGCGATCTACACGATAAGGAATTTGGGGAGGGGCAGGAAGAGCTATTAAGTCTGATCAACCAGCAAGAATTTGACTTGGTGGCCATAACCGGTGATCTAGTCAATAAAAAAAGCCCAAAGGTTCTGCCGGGGCTCGAGCTGGTGAGAGCGTTGCGCCATAAGCCCGTCTATTTTGTTCCGGGCAACCATGATTGGTGGGTTGGATTTGGGTATCGGGAGCAGCTTGTGGAATCAGGCGTTAAGGTCCTCGAAAACCGGGCTGAAAGATTCGATGTCAACGGGAAACATCTTTGGATAGTGGGGGTGGATGATCCGTACCTCGGCAGAGATGACTTGGATCAAGCCTTGTCGGAAGTGACCGACTCCGCCCCTCGCATCCTGTTAGCTCACGCCCCCAACATTTATGATTCGGCCACTAATTCGGGAATAGACCTGGTATTAGTCGGCCATACCCACGGGGGACAGGTTCGTCTGCCGGTCATCGGTGCGGTTGTTGTCCCCGGTCAGGGCTTTTTCCCCAAGCTGGATTACGGAGAGTACACATCCGGCAAAACCACGATGATTATCAACGCAGGCCTGGGGGAGAGTCATCTTCCCATCAGGTTTAACATCAAGCCGGAGATCGTGCTGACAACTCTAAGAGCGCACAGGCTGAACTAATGGGAGGCCAAGAGAACCAAAAATGAAAGTGAAATATGTCCATACCAACATCATCGTCAGGGATTGGCAGAGACTGGCTGTTGCAAAACAGTGGTAGTAAGCGGAGCGACCTGGTTGAAAAGGAAATCCCTGGTGTCGGTGTGTTGACTGTCGTTTACGCGCCTGACCCGGAAGGAAACATCATCGAAATTCAAAACTGGAAATAGCTTGGCGAAGTCTATTTTAAATAGGCTCCCGACTACCGGGAACGGGGGAGAAGGAGATATGGAACCGATGGAGAAATCTGCTGTGAACCCTCAGCAACCGGCCGAGAGCGGCCGGAACCTTTCCCGGTAGACGAAAGGGGCTTTCCAGTGAGAATAAAAAGAACTGCTACCGTCGGCATCTGCGCGCTCGTGCTGGTATTAACCGTAGTCTTCACCGGCTGTCAGTCTCAAAACACTACCGGGCCGGAGACCGATGCACCCCTGATCTCATTAACAACCCTAGCCGCGGCATTTGCCCCATACAAGGAGATCCCGGCAAACGTCAAGCCGTCCGTCAAACCCTACCAGGTGGATCCGGACCTGGGGAATGTGATCAACAAGGATCACTTCCGGTTCTCGCCCGTGGCTGCTAAACTGCTGGCCAGGAACGGGTTTGTTGTGGTGACCTCCAAGCATCACTATGAGTTTTTCCCGGTCTACGAGATGAACCGCTATGAAGAGATCCCCGCTCCGAACTTTGTAACCACCGACGCCATGCTGCACAACTATCACCTGTTCTTCAGCCACCTCCTGCGCACGCTGGAAAAGGATCGGCTACGTCCGGAGTTGCAAGCCCTTACGGCGTCAATGCTGGCGGGAAGCGAAAAACAGTTCGGGGAACTCAAAGGCACGGCCTGGGAAAACGCGGCGAAGCGTAACGTCGCCTTCTTTGCCGTAGCTACCCGCCTCCTGGATCCCAACGCTAGCGTACCCTCCTCCGTCCGCCAGGAAGTGGAGCAGGAACTCCGTCTTATTGCGGAGCACCAGGCGATGATGGTTCCCTCACCGGTTATGAACTTGGGCAGTACGGCGAGCAGTCCGCTGGTCGCCTTGAATGAGGACTATACCCAGTACATCCCCCGGGGGCACTACGCGAAGTCTGAAGACCTTCAGACCTACTTCAAGGCTATGATGTGGTACGGGCGGATGACTTTCCGTGCTCAAACCGCCGATGAAACCAGATCGGCGGCCCTGATCACGCTGCTGCTCAGCAGGGAAAAAGACTTTGAAAGCTGGAACCGTATCTACGAGCCGACCAACTTCTTTGTGGGCAAGAGCGATGACCTTGGATTCGTGCAGTATTACGAGGAACTAACGAAGACCTATGACGGGGTTCCCTCCCTCAAGCAGTTGATCGGTGACGATGATCAATGGACGGCCTTTTGGACGGCCGTCAAAAAGCTCGAGCCCCCGGCGATCAACTCCATGCCGATCTTCGACGAGGCCATCCAGCCCGACCGGGAGCGGGAGATCAAAGGCTTCCGCTTTATGGGCCAGCGGTTCACCCTCGACGCCTCGGTCTTTCAGCGCCTGGTCTACCGGGAAGTCGGCGAAAACAGCGAGGGCCAGCGCCGGATGCTGCCTAACGGGCTGGATATTCCGGCCGCCATGGGTTCTGCGGAAGCATACGCCATCCTCGAGGACTTAGGCGAGACCGACTACGCTAAGTACCCCGAGAACATGCGTAAGATGCAGTCCCATATCGCCTCACTGGATACGGCCACCCGGACCCAAAACCTCTACTGGTCCTGGCTGCACACCCTGGCTCCCCTGACTGAGCCGAAAGGGAAGGGGTATCCCTCGTTCATGACCAATCAGGCTTGGACCCGGAAACAGCTGGAGACCTACCTGGGCAGCTGGGCCGAGTTGAAGCATGATACCATCCTCTACGCCAAGCAGGTCTACGCCGAAGCGGGCGGGGGCGGGGAGCCTGTGGATGACCGTGGCTACGTCGAACCCAATCCCGTCGTTTTCGCCCGTCTGGCGGCCCTGACCAGGATGACTGTGGACGGGCTCGAAAGCCGGGGACTTTTAGACGAGCGCGACAAGGTCTCGCTAGAACGCATGGAGGAATTGGCGCTCCAACTTAAGACTATGGCCGAAAAGGAACTGTCGAACGAATTGTTGAGCGATGAGGAGTTTAACCTTATTCGCGGCTTTGGTGTTCACCTGGAGCATTTCTGGCTGGAGGCTCTGCGGGACGTGGGCGTTGACCACCGTTCTGCTCTGTATGAAAACCCGGCCAGCCTGATTGCCGATGTGGCCACCGATCCCAACGGGCAGGTGCTGGAGGTGGGCACGGGCTACATCAGCGAAATCTACGCCGTTGTTCCGGTTGACGGCAAGCTGCGCATCGCCCGGGGCGCGGTCTACTCGTACTACGAGTTCCCGTGGCCGCCGCAGGACCGCCTGACCGACGAAAAATGGCGGGTGATGCTCGCTGAGGACCAGGCGCCACCACAGCCCGCCTGGACTAAAGCCTATACGGTGACACGCGAATGAGGAGGGCCTTCGGGATTCTTCTCTGTATTGCGGTCTTGATCATCCTGGTCTCGCTACCCGGCACCGGGGGCTCGGCCTCGTGGACGGTCACCGGGGATCTCGACGGTGACAGTAATGTCGAACGCTACCTGCTTGACGGGCACCGCCTTACGGTCTATGAGGGGGACACATTGCTCTGGCAGTCGCCCCGCGAATGGCGTGTGGACGGTTTCGCGCTGGGGGACGTGAATCACGACGGCAACGTTAATCTGGTGATGTCCCTGTGGAAGCAGGGGAGCTTCGGTCCCGTGAAACCCTTCTGGGAAAATGGCCCCGACCGGAGCTACAAAAACCACCTCTTTGTCTACCGCCTGACGGGTGACGCCCTGCAGCCGGTGTGGTGTTCCTCCGACCTCGACCATCCGATTGTCTCCTTCGAAATCCGCGATGTTGCCGGGGACGGCTTGAACCGGCTGGTTGTCAAAGAGGGGAGTTACCGCCGGATTGCCGGAGAACGTTACGCCTTGGACGGGAAAGCCTCTACCCACACCACCGTCTGGAAGTGGGACGGGTGGGGTTTCAGCCTGGTCGACAAATGAAGACCGGTGCTAAGCCCACTTCAACACATAGATCGTCCAGGGTGGAATACGCATTTCATTCACCCATTCATAGGGTTCACTCTCTTCAGCCAGCGGTTTGTAGGTGGCCACAGATTCGAGCCCGGCTCTCCGAAAGACCTCCTGTTTACCAAACAAAGGTATCGCCAGTTGGGTAAGAGGTTGTAGTGACCTAGTCAAAAACACAAACCCAGAGGCGACGAGCCCTTACGGGCTAATAGCCGAAAGTCGGGCTAACTATTTTGCATCAAATCAACCCTGTAATCCGTGTGGTTACTGGATCCCAAGGTTCTATTTGCCGGTTCCGTGTTGAAGAGAGGTGTTATTGGGACTGGTTATTTTTTCCTATTGAAAATATTTTTTGATAGAAGGAAGTAACAAATCTTTCGAGTATTAATAAATACAATTGAATATTTACCAAGTTTACGGTGAAAAGGTGCCCTTCGGGGAGAATAGGGAAGTCCGGACGGAATGCCTCGCAGCAGGGTTCTGAAACGGCGCGGACCCGCCACTGTAGTCGGTGAGTTTTCTCAGTGTTGCCACTGGGCTTTGCCCGGGAAGGCTTGAGTGAAGCGATGAACCGTTAGCCAGGAGACCTGCCTTTTTACTCTTGCTTGGGGATGATGGAAAAGTCCTCAACCTTTAAAGGTTGAGGATTATTGTTTTAATGAAAAGGGAGGGACAAGATTGACGCGGTTAGGCAGAGCTTTAAAGGGAGAAATAACGCCTGAGATGAACAAGGTGGCCTCGATGGAGGGTGTTTCTCCTGAATTTGTGCGGGACGGGGTTGCCGGAGGCACCATTGTCATACCCCGCAATATTCGCCGCAATAACATTGCCCCGTTGGGCATAGGCACGGGCTTAAGAACCAAGGTAAGCGCAAGCGTCGGCCTGTACGGAAGGAAAGCAACATTTTCGTCCGAGTTGGCTAAAATCAGGGCTGCGGTTGAAGCCGGAACAGACGCAATCATGGACTTAAGCGTAAGCGGGGATATTGACGCCATGCGCCGGGAGGCGCTTACTTTAACCCCCAAGCCGGTAGGAACGCTCCCCCTGTATCAGGCCATGGCCGAAGCCGGCGAAAAATACGGCTCCTCAGCAAAGATGAAAGTGGAAGAACTTTTCGAAGTGATTGAGCGCCATGCCGCAGACGGAATAGACTTCCTGGCCCTGCACTGCGGCACGACAATGGATATTGTGGACCGGGCAAAGAAAGAAGGAAGGATTGACCCCCTGGTAAGCTACGGAGGGTCGCATCTTATCGGCTGGATGCTGTATCATCAGGCGGAAAACCCGCTGTACACATACTACGACAGAGTCCTTGAGATTGCCCGCAGGTACGACGTAACGGTCAGCCTGGCGGATGGCATGAGGCCGGGCTGCCTTGCCGATTCCCTGGATGGCGCTCAGGTACAGGAACTGGTGGTCCTGGGCGAACTGGTCAGGCGGGCCAGAGAAGCCGGGGTGCAGATCATGGTCAAGGGTCCGGGCCACGTGCCGTTGAACCAGCTCAAAGCAACGGTCACACTGCAAAAGAGCCTGTGCAAGGGGGCGCCGTATTTTGTTTTCGGCCCGGTGGTTACGGATGTAGCGGCGGGTTACGACCACATCAGCGCGGCCATTGGAGGCGCCATCAGCGCCTGGGCGGGCGCCGAGTTTTTATGCTATGTTACCGCTTCCGAGCACCTCGGTCTGCCCGATGTTGACCAGGTGCGGGAAGGAGTGGTGGCGGCGCGAATCGCTGCCCACGCCGCGGACCTGGCCAGGGGGCTGCCGGGGGCCGCGGAATGGGATCTTAAAATTTCACAGGCCAGAAAGGTTTTGGACTGGAAGAAACAGATTGACTTTGCCCTGGACCCGGAGCGCGCGCGAAAGCTACGAAAAGAGAGAAGCAATGACGCATCGGAAGGCTGCGCCATGTGCGGGAAGTACTGCGCTATGAAAATGGTTTCGGAATACCTGGGCACCGCCCGGCAAACTTGTTGAGAGAGAGGGTGTTGGATATGACACAGGTTTTAGCAGCCCGCGCGGGTAAAGTTACCCTTGAAATGGAAATGGTGGCCGCCGGTGAAGGCCTGGACGTCAAACTGATTCAGGCGGGAGTTGCCGCGGGGAGAATTGTTATTCCCAGGAATATCAACCGTAAACAGATCAAAGCGTGCGGCATCGGGCAGGGGCTGCGGGTGAAAGTAAATGCGCTTATCGGCACGTCCAGCGATCGCGATCGGATTGAGATGGAAGAAAGAAAGCTTGCCATTGCGGAGGCTGCCGGCTGTGATGCCGTTATGGATTTGAGCACCGGCGGGGACATTGACGGCATGCGGAGACAAACCCTGGAGAAGGCCGGTGTGCCTGTGGGGAGCGTGCCCATTTACCAGGCTGCCATTGAAGCCATTGAAAAACGGGGCGCCATCGTGGGCATGACCGCTGAAGACATGTTCGATGCCGTTGAAAAGCAGGCGGCGGCAGGTGTGGATTTCATGGCCATCCACTGCGCCTTGAACGTTGATGTTATTAAGCGCCTTCAGGCAAGGGGCCGGGTTACCGACGTGGTCAGCAGGGGTGGGGCTTTCCTGACGGGATGGATGCTTCACAACCAAAAGGAAAATCCCCTGTATAAGCAGTTTGACCGACTGCTGGCCATTTTAAAAGAATATGACGTGACCCTAAGCCTCGGCGACGCCATTCGCCCGGGATCCACCGCCGACTCCCTGGACGGAGCCCAGCTCCAGGGCCTGATTATCGCCGGCGAACTAGTGGCCAGAGCCCAGGACGCCGGTGTCCAGGTGATGGTTGAAGGTCCCGGGCACGTTCCCATGCACCATGTTGAAGCGACGATGCTTTTGCAAAAGCGCCTGTGCGACGGCGCGCCTTACTTTATCCTGGGAACGCTGGCCACCGACGTCG
Organism: Desulforudis sp.; assembly: GCA_019084485.1. Classification (GTDB taxonomy): domain Bacteria; phylum Bacillota; class Desulfotomaculia; order Desulfotomaculales; family Desulforudaceae; genus SURF-60. Next base: position 11,616 of record JAHRFU010000061.1, read on the forward strand.
CGCCGGGATACGACCACATCACGTCTGCCATTGGCGGGGCAATTGCAGGAGCCGCCGGCGCCGACTTCCTCTGCTGCGTGACACCGGCGGAACATCTGGGCCTGCCCACGGAAGAAGATGTAAGAGATGGTGTTATGGCAGCGAGAATTGCCGCTCATGCCGCGGATCTCGCCAGGGGTGACAGGAGGGCCTGGGAAAGGGATCTGCAAATGGCCCGCGCCAAGGTAGCCCTTGATTTTGACAGGCAGATCAGCCTGTCAATAGACCCGCACAGATCACGGGCAGCCCTGGGAGAAAACGGGGAAGAAGAACGCCTGTGCGCCGTTTGCGGGAACGACTGTGCCGCACAGATTGCCGCCAGATATTTCGGCATTGCCTGATACGCGGTTTATTTCGCTTCGTGGTCTATCCTTCGTCGACCTTACACTTCTTCAACTTTGACACCCTGCCCCATGGAAATCCAGTGAACTCAAGGCTTTCAGGGCATGTAAAAGAGACGTACCACTACATTCCCCCAATATATGCCAGTGTTTAGCGGTTAGTCGGTGTCACGTGCTGCGGAGGCCGAATGCCAAGCACCCGAAACGCTTCGTAAGCATTGCCCGGCAACTCCGTACGGCAGAGATAGGTCTGGTCGTCTAAGGTAAGCTCAACCGCCCGTAACTGCTGCAAGTCACGAATCAACTGTGTATACTCGACCTGGCTTTTCGCCAGCTTCAAACTGCGCTGGAGTGCTGATTCCAAGACCAGGGCCAGGAAGCAGACCATCACGTGGGCCCTGACTCGGCGGTCTTTCCAGTGGTAAACCGGCCGGAGATCCAGGGTGGACTTGAGCTCCCGGAAGGCCTGTTCCACCCGCCACAACTGTTTGTACGCCGTAGCGGCTTCGTCCGCAGATAGCGCCGAGTTGGTGCGCAGGGCGTACTTCCCATCGTAGCGGGCCTCTTCTTTTAGGACCTTCTGATCGATTACCGCCTGGGTCTTGTCCACCTTCAGGTAGCGCCGATACCCGCGGTTATCGATCAGGGACTTCGGCCCGTCGGACTGGAGTTTCGCTTCCAATTTGCGAACCATCTCCTCCCGAACGAGACGATCCCGCTTGGCCTCTTCCGGATTGTAGCAGACGATGTACCGGTCGACCTCGTGCCAGACTTCTTTGACCTGGAGGTTCTTCTTGACGATCCGGTAGCGGCCACCAGTCTTTAGAACTGCTTTCACGGCGCTACTCCGACGCATCTTCACACCGACGATGTACTCGATGTGCGCCAGATCAAGTTCGTCTAGCAATTGGGGACTAACCATACCCCGGTCGGCGACAAAGATTACTCTGCGTAACATGAAGCGATCCCGGACATCCTTGATGGCCTCCTTAAAGGTGTCGATGTCGGCCATGTTACCGGGAAAGACCTGGTGGGCGATGGGAATTCCCTCCCGGGTCATCAGCAGGCCCACGACGATCTGTGTCCGATCCGGGCGATGGTCTTTGGAATGACCGTAATCCGCCAGCCCGTCCGGCCCTACACCTTCAAAATAAGTGGAGGTGCTATCCCAGAACACCATGTCCAACTGCATGTTAAAAAGGCTCCGGGTCTCGCTGAACAAGGCGTTTTCAATGGTTTCCTTGTGGTCGATCAGAAAGTCCAGTCCCCGGTAGAAGTGCTGTAACTCCAGCTGATCAAAGGAAGGCCGGTAGATCTCGGAAATCCACTTGTAAACGGCCCGCTTGGAAAGCGGATCACAGACCCGGTTGAGTACCATCGCATAGATGGCTTCATCCAAGGGACTGGCAATCTCCGTTTCGGCCAGCAATCGGGTGAGGATCGATGATAACCCAAGCCTCTCCCACAACTGACCGAAGATCAGGTCCGAACCCCATTCCCGGGCTGATTTGACCATCAGTTTAGCTGCTTCGGACCGTACCCAATTTGCCTTTGAGAACTTGGCCAGGCTTTCAATGGCCTGATCCAGCTTCTTTTCCTGAAGATCGTCCAGCCGGCCCAAATTGGCGACGACCTTCTGACGGACCTTACCATTCTCCCGTACACTTTCCACGAGTTGCAGGTAGGTTCGCTTGGAGCCGTCCTTGTTGGTAAAGGTCTTCTTTCGTGCATACATAGCACGATAATTATACCACCAACACCAAGCATATACAAGGTAAT
>JAHRFU010000063.1 GCA_019084485.1 Desulforudis sp.
GGGCGTAACCACCGGAGAAGGTGACCAGGGTCCTAAAAATGAAGGTGAAAAACGGGAATAAATGGCTGCAGTAATGTTATTGACAGAATAGTCTTGGTTTCGGTATACTAAGCATGCGGAGAGCGATGAGAGGTTATGGTTCGTGAATTCTGGATTCTAGTGGTGGTTGATTCCTGATCCGAAGTACTTAGTGGTTGGTCCTTAGTGGTTAGTTACTAGTGGCTAATGGTCGGTATCTCCAACTCAAGTCCCATTATCTGCGTTTCTTGATCCGTGTCATCGCTCTCCGCATCTTCTAAAGACTAAGACCGAGCCGTTTGGCGGTTCGGTCTTGTGTTTGTTACTGGTACAGCTTTTTGACAACCATCGGTGGTTTCTCCTTCATCGCCATCGGGTCGGAAAGGGTTTCATAGGTCCCGGTAGCAGCGAGCACAACCACCACACTGTTCAGAAAACCGCTACCTAACGCTTCGACAACTGCTCGGGTTTCCCCGACCAATGCGCCGTTAACATACAACATGAATACCTGCAGGGCAAAGGCAATGATCCACGCAGCCAGACGAACGGTGGCGTCCTTAAAAATACGTTTGATAGTGCCTTTAAAGAACTGCGTTAAGAGGGTAACCGCCGCCACCATTCCAGCCGTTGTGGCCAGATAGTCCATGGTGATATACTCAGGTGACATTTTTCCTGCATCCCCTTCCCATGCCCTAATATCATGAAGAATTGGATGTAAATTCCATTTTACCTTCTTTAAATAGAAAATTTTTTAAAAGATTCAGTGCTTTTAGTTAGTGTCGGCTACGATGACTTTAGGGTTAGTTTGGGACCCCGCCACGTCATTTCCAAACGGAACGCTGAAGCTATGTCCCGGCAGGCCACCACCGGTTCCCCGTCAATGGTGCGTGGCGCTATTACGTTCTTCATCCGCCGCCCGTTCACCCAAAACCCGGGTTCATCCATTTCGAAGACCACCTCGCGTGGTGATGCATCCGGGTGTTCAAATCGGCCGAAGCTGAAAACTCCGAAACCGTAGTAAGGATCCCTTCCAGGCGCCCCGAGATCCTCGGCGTAGACGTTCAGGAGTAAACGAATGTCCCGAGGCCGGAGATGCTGCTTGAAGCGTCTTTTCGCCTTCCCCTGGAGCAGCGCTACAGCCCCCACCAAATGCGGACAGGCCATACTGGTTCCAGACAGTAAAGCGTATCGTTCATGCAGGTAGGTACTGTAGATCTGCACTCCGGCCGCAGCCAACTCAACCTCTGGGCCGACGCTGGAAAAATCACCCGGGTTTTTTTCAATATCTACTGCCGCCACGGCTATTACCGCCGACTGGCTGGCCGGAGAAACTACACCATCGGAACCCCGGTTGCCGGCCGCCGCGATCAGCACCATTCCCGCATCGCAACACCGGTCGATCTCGGCCTCCAGTTCCGGCACGGATGAGGATCCCCCAAAGCTCATATTCACGACGTTAACCCCTCGTTCGCGACACCACCGGAGACCTTCAACGACATTTGTCCAATTCCCTTGACCGTCATCGTTTAAAACCTTAACCGGGTAAAGCTCGGCCTCAGGGGCCACTCCCTTGATGGCCCCGTTGGCGGCCACAATGCCACAGCAGTGTGTGGCGTGACCGTGTCTGTCCTCAGGCCCGGAACCGGTAAAATCGGCGTAGTCCGTGACCTTTAAATCGGGGTGATTGGGTACACCCGTATCCAGCACGCCTACCTTAATCCCAGCACCCCGGGTCTCTCCCCACTCCAATTCGGCGCCGATCATTTTAACACCATATGGTATCGGTGGGGGTGCTTCCCTGGTCAAACGGATAATATCGATAACGGGCAACCGCACATCCGGCATATTCACTTAGCCTCCTGCCCTGGATTTTATTCGGAAACATGACTGCTAATAGGTTATGACGGGCAAGGTACAGTTGTTAAGATCATCTGCCCGTCATTGGCTAGTTTGACAGGCTCTGTGGAATCTTGTTATCTTCATGGCAGGATAATGAAGTGGGCATAACAAATTACAGTGGCAGTAGGGGGAATCACGTTGACCGAGATCCTGGTACTGGTTGCGGTTGCCGGGGCCCTGTTCCTAATCCTCCGCAAGACCGGCGGAGGGTGACGATAGCCGGACGGCGTCTGGAAGATGTCTTTTATGGTGAACCGCATAAAAAGATCCACGACACCGAACGCAAATGGGGTGAACTTGTCGACAAAGTAAGCGTTGGGGGGGTGGTTCTGTGACTGCCGGTGAACTTGTGGTTCTGCTTGTTCTCCTTGGTTTGTCGCTGTCTGCTTTGTTTCTCCGCATCAGGCATCCGGCCGTGATGACCCGTTTTTCCCGTTTGCTGGGACTCCTGCGTAACCAGGATGATCGATGACAAGATGATCGATGATAAAAGGAGGCTAACCAATGTTTGAAATTGACTCACCGATTCGTGAAGAATTCTTCCGCTGGTGCGACACAACCGTGTTGGAGCATTCCAAGGGAGACGGCACCATTCTTAAGGAGTGGCGACCGCGCAAGGGCGACGACGGTAACTACCAATTGGTATTCGAAATTGCCGCCCCGGGCGAGAACACAGCCAGGCACGAGGTACCCATACCCGATAAGTATAACCGTCTGTTGGACGAAGAGTACCCCAGTCACGACCACGAGCACGAAAACTAACCCTACCCAGGATTGAGTACACAGGAAAATCCGGCATCGGGTGGAATAGTAATACTACCATGAACAAACGGAATAATGTCTATGAATTTGACCCCAAGAAGCGCCGATCAAAAACGCATTTTGACGGCGAACGGGTTCGTCTGAACCGGAAGAAGAAGAAGGATGCTTCTGACCGGTCCTACGCCTATGAGAATTTGGTGCGGAAACGACGGATCAGGGCATTTGCCATATTCGCGGCCTTTGTCCTAGCCATTGTTTTGGCCGGTCCGATTATCTCCAGCCTGACAGTAGGAAGGTGAATTAGGAGTTATCAATGGAACCGAAAACATCGAAATCTTCGCGCACCCGCCTAAAGATACTAACTGCTGCCCGCACCACATTCTCGGAGAAGGGTTTTGCAGACACCACGATTGAAGCTATCGCCAACCTTGCCGGGGTTAACCGCGCCCATCCTTATGCCTTCTTTACGGATAAGGAAGACCTCTATAACGCTACGATGGCAGGCTGCCTCCAAGTGTACAAGGGTGTCCTTGAGGCGTGTCCGATTGATGAGCAGGACAGCCCGGTGACCAAGGTTCGCAAGATCGTGGAATCAATTCTCAAGATGGGTACCGAGCATCGGGAGTGTACGGATCTGTTCCGCTGGGACACTGCGAGCGGGAACCTGGCCTTTGCAGACGCCTATCGTTCAGGCGGAAACTTCGCTTTCTCCAGTCTTGTGGACGCCATCGATGAAGGAGTCCAACGCGAGATTTTCCGTGCCGATTTGGATGTGGTTGATGCTGCAAAGGCCAGATTCCCGCTCGCAGTGTCCCAGCGGAACAGATCCGTACACTCCCC
>JAHRFU010000044.1 GCA_019084485.1 Desulforudis sp.
AGCGTGGCAGTAGCACCCCGCCCCCTCCGGTCTGCCCATCACCAGGAGGTCGAAGTCGTCACCCTCGGCCATGGCCTGATGCATCCGGTAGGAGAGATAACGATCCTTGCTCATCCCGCCCGGCTGGGAACGGCGGTCGCCAGCCATTTCAGCGATGATGTCCCCGACCGTCTCCGGTGCGGGTACCCCCAGAGCCTCGGCCAGGTTCGCGTTGGCGTCGGCGTCCACAGCCAGAATAGGCTTGTGTCCGGCGTACACCAACTGCCTGATCGTCAAGGCACAAAACGTGGTCTTTCCGGTTCCGCCCTTACCGGCAACAGCGATCTGCAACCCGAAATCAACTCCTAGTCTTTCACCGACGGGAACAGCCCGATGTCGGTGTGCGGTAGAAACATTGCGGCCATAAACTCGTCCATAAAAGGTGTGGTCTCGTCGAGTTCCATGTAGGTTACGCGGCGAGCGGTCGCCTCAATCACCGTGCGATCCGCGGCGGAGAGCAGGGCCAGGCGCGCCCCGCCAAGTGAACTGTTGCCGACAAAACGGAAACGTTCGGGCGGCAGATCAGGCAACATGCCGATGGCTACCGCGTCCCGGACGTTGAGGTGACGGCCGAAGCCCCCCCCGATCAGCACCTGTTCAATGTCGTCTTTGCCCAGACCCACCGACCGGAGCAGAGTCTGGATCCCGGCAAAAACGGCCGCCTTGGCCCGCAACAAGTTCTGCAAGTCCGCATTGGTCAGTACCAAGTCCCGGCTGGAGCCGCTTTCAGAGGCCCAGGCCAGCACAAACTCACGTCCGTCCGCACCGATCCGGAACCGCGGAGTATTCAAACCGGGGCTGAACCGTCCGCTGCGATCGATAACCCCGGCCCGTTCGAGCGCCGAAAGACCGGATATGAGGCCCGAACCGCAGACACCAACCGGCCGCACGTCGCCGATGGCCTTCAGCAGCACTTCAAAACCACCCGGCGAAATCGCCACCTGTTCCACCGCGCCTTCCGTGGCCCGCATTCCGCAGGTCACCCCGGCACCTTCAAACGAGGGTCCGGCCGAACAGGCGCAGCCGATTAGCCACTCCCGGTTCCCCAGCACGATTTCCCCATTCGTCCCGATGTCCACAAAGAGGGTGACCCCGTCTGTGGAGGCTGCCCCGGAAAACACGAGGCCCCCGGAAATGTCCCCGCCGATGTAGCTCCCCACTCCCGGCAGGCAATAGACGGGAGCATCTTCACTAACACGCAGTCCAACCTCTGACGCGGAGAGTACCGGCCAGTGGTTGGCCGCCGGTGTGTAGGGCTCAAGCCGGATGTAGGACGGATCCACCCCCAGCAGCAAGTGGACCATCGTCGGGTTGCCGGCACAGGAGCAGGCCCGGACGTTCTGCCACGCGGTGCCGGTTTCGGCAAGCACTCCATCCAGCAGGGCGTTGATGGTCTCCAGCACCTCACGGCGCAGGTGCTCCCGACCGTCTGTTTCTTCAGTGGCGTAGATGATCCGGGTGATAACGTCGTCACCGAAGGCGGCCTGGCGGTTATAGCTCCCGCGCGTGGCGACTGTCGACCCCGTCTCCAGGTCGACCAGTTGTACCACCACCGTCGTGGTGCCTACATCAACGGCGATTCCGTAGTAAGGTGCACCGGCCGTACCGATGAAAACCAGACGCGCCGGCTCATAGTCCGCGATCCCGCAGCGCGGGTGCCAGCCTGCGGCCCGCAAACGAGCCGGCAGTTCCCGTAACAAACCCGTTGATACCGCCAAATCGGAGCCACCGATCAATGGCTCAAGCCCCCGCCGCAGTCGGGACAGGTCATCACCCGTCTTGTCACGTTCGGGAGCACTCATTTCCACAACGGATACCCGATAAAGTGGGCGCTCCGGCGGGACCGTAGCTTCATCCTTGGCCTCAAGCCGGCCCTGTGCCTGGCTGTCAAGCAGAACCTGGTGCTCGCTCAGGCGGGCATCCGGGGGAATCTCAATCACAACATCGGAGGTCGGATGGGCGCGGCAGGAAAACACCGAGGGCGCCTCATCGCTACGGTACAGTTGATCATCTACGAGAACGAACCCGCTCTGTAGCTTAACCCGGCAGCGCCCGCAGGTTCCGGCTCCGCCGCAAGCCCCGCGCAGGATGATCCCCGCCCGGGTAGCGGCCTGCAGAATGCTCTCGTCCGCGTCGACGTCAACTGTCAGGTTGTCGGGCACGAAGGTGATCTTAACACTCAAAAGAATCTCAACCCCTTCTGCTACCAGTTATCCCTCAGGAAAGACCCGATTACGCACGATTCGCGTGGTCCGACCAGGATCTCCCAGTCCGTTATTTCATTCAGCTTGGCAGTCATTACCGCCAGACCGCCCGGAATGATCAGCCGGCGGTGGTCTACCCGGTCACTGATCCCAGACGTCTCCAGGAAATTCTTGATCTTCTCGGGGGTCAGTTTTCCAGCCGCCCAGGCGGTAAGTACGGAGGTACCATCGGTGTCGACCGGCAGGATGTAGGCCGCCGTGCGAGCCGACTCAATATCGCCCATTACACAGTAGTAGGTGAGCGAGAAATTCGTGGTCAGGAATACCGGCGCATCACGGCCCGGTGTGCCGACTTCGTAAACCTTGGCCTCGATGGCGATCGGCTTCTGGGGATCGGTGTACACATTCAATCGCCAGGTGATCAGGGGCAGAACTTCCGCCGGGTCGACGCTGTTGACGATCAATACCCCTGCGTACTTGGCCGTGTAGACGACGCTGTCCAGAAGCCTCTGCACCCCGTCGTTGTTGTCCGCAAAGCAGATCGTCGGGAAACCGAAGGGACGGAAGCGCTTCATAATGGCCAGCCGCCGAATCAGGGTCTGATCAGCCAACACCTGTTTCACTGCTCTGGCCCCGGAATCCAGCACCAGTTGCTTGTGTCCCAGTTTCGTAATCTTCTCCACCAGCCCAGCCAGTTCGTCCAACCCGTCCGCCCGTACTCCCAGGGGGACGCCGAACTCTTTCGCCAGGGCGGTCAAGGCTTCATAGTTCTCGGGATTTGCCCCGTAAACCAAAGGTTTACGCTCACCAACAGCCTCCAGAGCCCCCCGGAGCGCAGTCGGGTCTTCGCTCAGGAGCGCCGGGGTCAGGGTGGACAGTTCCGCCACCTTGCGCACCACTTCCACAAAACGCCCGGCATCACCGGAATCATTGCGCACCGCCACCAGGTCAACCCCGTAGGTCTCACCCAACCGGTCGAAAAAGAGTCCGTTGATGGCCTGTATGCGCGCCTCTTCAGTCGCGTCGTCCAATCGGTCGGAGACCAGGATGCCGATCGCCGTGGGATGGACAAACCGCTTGTCGTGCCGGAAAAGCACGGTCTCGTTGCCGAGCTTGACGGTCTTATCGCCGGTGCCGATCTCAACCAGGGCAATGGCTGGTTCGGAAGCCGCGCCGAGTGTCTCCATGGCTTCCTCGCTGGCGTGCGGACAGGCATCCAGCGAAGCCTTCCCAGCCGCCATCTGCATCGCAAAGGCCAGACAGGTAGCCTGCCCGCAGTCCTTGCAGTTTGTCTTCGGCAGCAGTTTGTAAATCGCCAACCCATTCAGCGCCATCAGAGGTTCCCCTTTCCCTTTGACCGACAAAGGCCGGCACAACTATTGTCTTCAAAATCTAGCTTATCTATCTCTTGCCCTGCAACTCTATCTCTGCCCGATGACCTCTTTGGGCATCGTCAGCCATCAAAACGGGCGGTTATCCACAGAAATGGTCAGTTATCCACAAAAGTGTCGAGTAGAAGCGGGACTCTTTGAACCTCTGCGTGTACGAATTGTCCCAGCCCCCCTCACAGAACCGTACTAGCCCAACTAAGGCATACGGCTCTTCACATCACCATTTACATAATATAGCCAATGTCGGGCCG
>JAHRFU010000125.1 GCA_019084485.1 Desulforudis sp.
CTTTTCTAACTGACCCTTTCTTGGAGGTATGAAAGATGAGAGTACTGGTAGTCGGCGGCGGTGGGCGGGAGCACGCGCTGGTTTGGAAGCTCGCCCAGAGCCCTCGTGTTGAGAAAATCTATGCCGCACCGGGCAACGCCGGGATCGCGCAGCTGGCGGAGTGTGTGCCGATCAGCTCCGGAGACATTGAAGGTCTGTTGGTTTTTGCCAAGGAGCAGGGGATCGGTCTGACCTTCGTCGGTCCGGAAGATGCATTGGTGAAAGGGATTGTCGACCGGTTTGAGGCGGAAGGCGTGCGAATTTTTGGCCCCCGGGCCGCCGCCGCGCAGCTAGAGGGGAGCAAGGCCTTCGCCAAGGATCTGATGAAAAAGTATGAGATTCCCACTGGGGAGTACCAGACCTTTACGGACTACGACAACGCTCTGGCCTTCGTGTGGGAACTGGACGAGCGGTGTGTGATCAAGGCCGATGGGCTGGCCGCCGGCAAGGGCGTGATCGTGGCAGACACCGACACCGAGGCCATGGCTGCGGTTAAGGAGATGATGCTGGATCGCGCCTTTGGAGCAGCGGGTGATAAGATCGTGGTTGAGGAGCGCCTGGTGGGCCAGGAAGTAAGCGTGCTGGCCTTCACCGATGGCCGCACGGTTGTCCCGCTTCTGGCGGCACAGGACCACAAGCAAGTTTTCGACGGGGACAAGGGACCGAATACCGGGGGCATGGGCGCTTACTGCCCGGCACCGATCTACACTTTCGAGTTAGCTCAGACTGTGGTGCCGAAAATCCTGGAGGCTACGGTGCTGGCGATGGAGTCCGAGGGGTGCCCGTACCGCGGCATCCTCTACGCCGGTTTGATGATTACGGAAAAGGGGCCCAAGGTGCTGGAGTTCAACGTACGCTTCGGTGATCCGGAGGCGCAGCCACTCCTGGCGATGCTGGACACGGACCTGGTGGATATCGCGGAGGCCGTAATCGATGGCCGCCTGAGTGAGTTGGAGATCCGCTGGAAGCCGGGCGCAGCGGTCTGCGTGGTGGCGGCGGCGGGCGGCTACCCGGGGAGTTACGCCAAGGGCGAACCGATTGAAGGACTCGATACCGCTGCTGATGATGACGCGGACGTGATCGTGTTCCATGCCGGGACGAAGCTGGAGGGTGACCGGGTGGTGACCGCCGGCGGGCGCGTTCTGGGTGTGACTGCCGTGGCGGACGATATTCCGTCGGCGATCAGCAAGGTCTACGAGGCCGTGGGCAAGATCAGTTTCAAAGACATGTATTACCGGACGGACATCGGCCAAAAAGCCATCGGAGAGTGAAGATAAGCTCCGCGTAGCTTTGTCAGGCTTAGCGCCTAGTGCTGCAAGGACATCGGGCAAAAGGCTGTCATAAAGCACAGACTAGGCCCGCTGCAGTGTGCGGGAAGAGATGTTTAGCCTGAGAAAGCCCGGAACAGGAATGGCAGAGAGTAAAGATCAATAGTGTTCAGTTAAAGTTGTGGGTCAGGTTCATCCTTCGTGGTGCTGATCCCAAAGCCGGACTGGGCGACAGTCTCCCGTTGATGGAAAACCGTTTTCGAATCGGATGCGTCTTAACCACAGGAGGTGCTCATACGATGCAGAAGATACGGTTACTGGTTCTGGTCCTGTTCGCAATCGGAATCTTGGTGGCCGGGTGTTCGGCCAACAATGGAATCGGAGAAAACCCCGTACCCGGAGAACCGCCGGGAATGGGCGAGGGGGAACACCAAATCTATCCTGAGTCGGTAATGGAGACCTTGGAGACGCTCAAGGCGATACACGCCGGTTTTGCGATAGTGGAGAACGGCAAGACCTTCGTAATCGTCAGCTACGGCGAGAAACCTACGGCCGGTTACGAGGTTCGGATCGTGGATATCAAGACCGAGGGCGAACGGGCGGTGGTTACGGCCGAGTTGATTGAACCGGACGGTCCGGCGGCAATGGTGCTTACGTACCCGTACGCGGTCGAGGTGCTGGACGGTGCGTACAGCGAGGTTGAATTCCACGAGGCTGGTGGAGAATACTTCCCGCAGATTGTCGGTTGGGTTGGACCAATCAGCACCCAGGAACGCTCGAACAATATCGTGGTGAGCGCTTTTGCGGCGGCTCCGGATATGGTCTACGCCACCGGCATCGCCCGCGTGTTTGAGGCAACAGTGAGCTACGAAGTGCAGGACGCGGCGGGGAATGTCCTGACCGAAGGTTATACGACTGCTGCTTCCGGCGGGCCGGACTGGGGTTTCTTTGAAGTCAGGGTGACACATCCGCCGGTCGGTGCCGCAAAACTGGTGGTGTTCCAGGCGAGCGCCAAGGACGGTTCAATGACCGATGCTGTGGCACTTCCGATTCCGATCAGGTTCAGTACCTGATAACTCAAACCACCGGGGAGGTCCCCGAGTAATAGCGATCATTAGTGATCGAGACCTAGTAACTTTGGAACGATAAAAAGGTGGAGCGGCTCTTGTGCCGTTCCACCTCTTTTTCTTTGGGAGTTTTTGAAAGCCTCGACCCCGTGGACCCCTACTTCTTTTTGTTCTCGTCACGCGGAACAATGCGCGGACTTCAGCAGCCCCCACCACCGCGCGGTTTCTGAGTGGAAGAGTCCCCAAAAATCTTCTTCAGTATCGATTTCAGCCCGCCGTTTTTTTCACCGGACACGATCAAGCCTCCTTTGCCGCTCTCACTATAGGTTTACCATGGTCCAGACGGGCACGCAAGGGGTCTTATGTGGTTTCTGTCCAAGGTGGTGCCCCCGGGCAGGGCCGGGGCTTCTAAGAGGCGGGTTGGAGTAGCACAGGGTTCTGACCCGTTACCTGACGCCTTACTCGAGGTTAAACGAAAGCGTAGCGCAGGACCCCGTAGGCGGTAGTGGTGGCGCTGGGGCTGGACACATTAATCTGCAGCTTGACTACATCCCGGCCGACGCCGACCACCTGCGGGGTGGAAAAGTCCACATTCACCACGTTCGGACCCTCAAACACCCACCGGCCGTAAGTGATGCCAGATGTGGAATTGACCACCAGGGGCGCGGGGATTACCGCGAGGTTGTTATGCAGCACGTCCCGCGGGGCTCCACTGGGGAGTTTGCCCAGATCAAAGTCGGTCTCGTAGTGTTTGATTTTGGTCTTAACCTGCTGGATCACTCTTTCGTTTCCGCCGGGTTCGTTGAATTCCGGCTGTCTGTCGCGTAGCAGTTGCCGGAAGACTGGCACTAAGTTCGAGCGTAAAAACTTCAAACTCACGATTTTATATTCCTTTCTTGCCACCGGATGAGATTCGGCGCTGGATCGAGAATGGAGCGGTACTGGTCGAGAACGCCGTATTTGCCGTCGGGATCAGCTTCCATATATCGCTCGTACTTCTGACGGCGGTCGGCTTCAGTGGCCCAGCCGAAGTGCTTTAGTCTGAGGGCGCAGGCCAAGGCCGGTAGCAGGGTGATGTTTTCCGGGAATCGGCCACAGTGCAACGGGGATTCCCGCCACTGATACGGGAAGTGGGGCTGGTAGCGAACCAGGAACGGAATGTAGCGTTGGTGGGCGTTCCAGAGCCGGTCCGCACGGTAGTGCTCTTTGTCCCAGAAATCGAACAGCCGAAAGCCCCAGACGTCAACGTCGGTTCTTTGAACCAGTTCTTTGATCATGGTGACCGCCCGATCCTCGAACATTTCGTCCGCGTCCAGGCAGAGGATCCACTCCGCTTCGTGAGCGATGGCCAGTTCCCAGAGTCGGCGCCGCAGGTTGACCTCGTTGGCGAATCCCGGAGTATCGCCAACGTGGATGAAGGCCGGAATCCCTTGAAGCGCCTGGCGGCAGACCTCCACGGTATTATCGGTGCTGGCGTCGTCTAGGATGACCGCCTGATCCACGTATTGGGCCGCATGGCGGAGTACGGCGGGTAGATAGCGGTCAGCCTCGTTTCGGACCAGCATGGCGAGCGTGATCTGGGAACGGACGGTGTTTACCACCCGTTTGTATCCGCCGTGGATGAAAGTCATAATTTCACCGCCAGGGTCCTTGCTCAGAACAGTGGCCTTGTAGTCCCGGAGCGCCGTCAACTCGGACGAACGGTAAATGTGAAATGGCGGGTAGTGGGTGTCCGCATACAACTCCAGGCCTAGGGCTACGGCCCGGATGCAGAAGTGCCGATCTTCACCGGAAAAGCCGAGGTTATAGATTTCACTGAAGGAAACACCTGCAGACAGCGCCCGGCGACTGATCAAGGTACAGGCACCCAGACCCCCGACCCGGTAGGTTCCCGGTCTGGAGAGCATCTGCAGGAAGGCCATGGTGCGCCCCGAAGTTTCCTCTTCACCCAAGACGGCACCCCTCGGTGCTTCATAGAGTTGGTACTGATCCATTGCCCAAACCTGTGGAAGGGCGATCAATTCGGGCCGCCATTTGGTCCAGAAGACTTCGGACACAATGTCCTTCCGAAGGGACACCAGGTGTGACAGCGTCTCGGGGTGCAGATAAAGATCCGAATCAACCAGGAAAATGAAATCGTAGTCCTCACTGCGGGCGATGGAAAGCAACTCGTTCTTGAACCGGGCCACCTTCCAGATCAGATCCTCCCGCCAGTGGTGCGTGGTCTCGTCGCAATGGTAGGCGTCGTCGGGTGTACCGGTAAGGATACGAACGTTCTCACAACGGCGGGCGAAGGTCGCCAGGAGTTCCCGGCTGCCGGCTTCCACGTTGTCGTCGACAAAAGCGTAGTGCACATTCAGGCCGTGGGTGCTGAGCCTTTCCAGTGATTCCAGATGCTCGGTGAGAATGGCCGGTGTTTGCCGTACCGGGCCACCGATTAATACGCGCGGTTTCATATCTTGGCACCTCTCTCAATGACCAGGGGTAGCTGCGGCGAAGTCTGGGCCAGAATCAGCGTGCAAACCTGCCAAAGCAGTTCACCCAGTTTATGCACAGCCGGGAGATGTGGTCCGCTGTATCCGTGTCCGATCGCCGATGTGCAGGTCCAGGCTTCCCTAGACGCGACCGAAATGTAGTCCAAAGCCTCGGGCCTGATGGGGGAGGCTCGCACTAAGTCTAAAGCTTGGTTCAGTTCCTGGGCCGCTTCGCGGTATCGGCCCGTCTCGAAGTAGGCGATTCCCCGAAGGAGCAGAAGAGACGGCGGAACAGAAATCATTTCCAGGCAGTGATCGACGTGAGTGATCAGCTTCTCCCAGTCCCCGACAACGGCCAAGCCGAGGACCAGATTGAACACGATATCCCGGAAATACCCGTCGGTGTAGAGCATATTGCCGAGCGCCCGCTCCAGGCATTCCAGGCCGGGGATGACTTCACCCTGCTGGTAGTGTTCGACCGCAAGGTAGTAGAGCAGGAGGGGGTTACCCGGATCCTGCTCCAACTGGTGTCTGATGATCGAGCAGTTGCGCCGGGATTTGGCCTTCTCCACTATCCGGGAATGCCGATAGCCGTGATGATGGATGACCAGCGGGGCTGTAGCCAGGCCGCCTCCGTGGTTGGCGGCGAGGATGGACGGTGCCACCTGTTCGTGAATCGCCCCGGTAAACCGGTATTCAGGCTTGTTGCGGAACAGGCGGACGACCTGATCCCGTACCGCTGCGTCCCCCATTCCCAGGTAGTTGTGGATATGCAGGAAGTAACCCTCCACGCCTGTGGCTTTCAAGAGTTCCTGGAAAGCCTCATTCGTAACCGGCGCCAGGGTCTCATCGGCGTCCAGTACCAGAACCCAGTCCGAGCGGAGCTGTTCCAGAGCAAAGTTCCGGGCGGCGGCGAAGTCGCCACTCCATTCAAAATTAAACACCTCGGCCCCTTTATCGGCTGCCCGTCTGGCCGTCTCATCGATGGAGCCGGTGTCGATCACGATGATGCGGTCTACCAGATGTGCCACGCTATCAATACACTTGCCGATCAGTTCCTCTTCGTCCTTGGCGATCATGCAGAGGGTAACGGTGTTGTTTCCGATCATGTGCGGTCACCAAACACTCCAAACTGATAGTTCAAGAGATCCTGTACCGCCTGCGCCCTCTCTTGAAAGAGCCCGGCCAGAGCCAGTGCGCCTTGGGGGGAGGAACGCTGCGCGATGGATTCCAGGCCATCGATGATCAACCGGAAACGGTGCTGATGGCGGGTTTTTGTAAACTTGGGAAGATAGTAACGGTAGCGTTCAAGCAAGGCCAAGGAAGCCTGACGCAGACCGTCATCACAAACTTCGGGCCGCCAGCCCTTCTTTAGATAACGGACTAACTGTAGCAAAATGCGGGTTACCGGACGGTATTGCGGATCCTCCCACAGGACAAAGGCGAGGGTTCGGGTAGCGCAGGTCCGACCAAGCAGGAGCAGGGCCAGAGCTTTGTGAATTTGAACCTGCGGATAGAGCGGGTTCTCCGCGGCGATGGTATCCAAATACATCAAAACCCGCTGTAAATGCCCGGAGTACAGGTTGTATAGACCTAGGCTAAACCGCACCATCTCTGTGCCGGAGTCGGTCTGGCAGCGTTCCAGGCAACGCTTGGCAAGCCCAGGATAACCTGCTTTAAAGTACAGTTCGGCAACGGCCAGAGCCCGTTCGGCGCTGTCCAGGTAACCCCGGGCCGAGAAGCAGTCTAACGCCTGCCGTGCCCCAAGTCTCCCCTGAACGAGCAGAAACAGGTTGTAAACCGGATACACATAGTCGGGATTAGCGTCTATTGCCCGTTCATAGTGGCGCTCGGCTGGTTCGCGCTGTCCAAGCCTTTCCCGGCAGTAACCCAAGTGGTAGTGGGCGAGGAAGCTCCCGGTCCCGTGCATATGACTGTAGATGGCCGGGGGGATCCCGCGTTCCAAGGCCGATTGTAGCCATTTAACGGCTTCGTGGTATTGGTGCTGCTCCTCATACAGAACCCCGCACAGGTAGAAGATGTCGGTATAGGATGGATAGTGCTGAGCCACCTTCCGGCAGATGTCGATGGCCTCTTCGAATCGGCCCAGTGCTCGTAGGCTGATGATCAGGTAGCGTAGCGCGGGGGCACGGAAGAGGAGGTGATCGTCTGTCAGGCTTTCATAGGCCTCCCTGAAAAGGGGCAAGGCGCGATGCGGTTTGCCCAGCGCAAGCCATTCGACCGCCAGGTAGTACCGGAGAAAAATGTTGTCCGGCTCCTCCGCGCAAGCCTGCTTCAGTAAAACCAGGTTGCGGTGCCGTTTTCGGTTACGTTCTGCGGATGGGAGATGCTGATGGTAGATTACCGGTCCGTCTGCGATGTCTACAGTGCCGCTGGCAGTGACCACAATCTGTTCGTGAATCCGGCCTTTGAAGCGGTAGCGCCCGTTGTTTTTGAACAGGCGCAGCACGAGGAAGCGGTTGTATTCTCCGGGAGCATCGGTCGTCGGGTAATGAAGGGGTAGCATATATGCTTCCGGAGAGGCACCGGTCGATACCAGGCGCCTCAGGTCACCAGTGCCGGCGATCAGTTGCTCATCTGCGTCTAGGGACAGAATCCATTCTCCCCGAGCTTTCCCGATGGCGTAATTCCGGGCGGCACTGAAGTCATTGTCCCAGGGGTAAAGGAAAACCCGGTCCGTATATCGCTCGGCGATTTGCCGAGTCTCGTCCGTGGAACCCGTGTCGACGATCACGATTTCGTCTACTTGTTCCCTGGCGCTGAGCAGGCAGGCCTCGAGGTTTGCGCTCTCGTTGCGGACGATCATGGTCAGGCTGACGGAGTTTTTCCTCATACTGAAACCTCATTCAATAACTGCTGGAAGGTCTCCACGTCCGGGTAGCGGGCTCTGGCCTCTGCTAGGATCTCCCGCCGCCGGTTTTCATACAGGTTGATCAGGCGGACATAATACCGTGGTTCGTCGCCTCCGGTCTCAAGGGCGAACCGGTATTGTCGTTCGGCTTCGGTGAAGTCTTCGTCCTCACGGCTGATCTCCGCCAGTAGAAAATGAGCCTGGTGGCCGAGATCGTTGGTCTCCGGATCTGCCAGAAGGGTCTGCGCCTGCTCTCTGTACCCGTAATCGTACAGCAGTTGTGCGATTTCCAGCGCCTGTCCGGTGTGGCCAATGGAGGTGCTTTCCAGCAGGTACATTGCCCGCTCGATGCTGCCCATACCGAGCAGTCGCTTCACTATGTCCAGCAGGAACGTTACTCCGTCGGGGCCCAGAGTGACCGGCACCGATTCCGGGAGCTGGTCAGGGTAGGAGGCGATTAGGCTCAAAACCCGCTTCGTGTCCTCCGCCAGCCCGAGTCCGAAAATTTCAGCTAGTAGCGCCCGGGCCTTCCGGTCTTTCCCCTGCACCCACAGGTAGAGCAGCTTGTTCAGTCTGGCTATTAAATACAGAGGATTGCCGGGGCCGAACTCGTCAAGAATGCGAAGCGCCTCCAGGTGTCGTTGTTCCTGTAGCAGGCAGATCGCCTTCCACATCTTTGTTTCGTCCGAAATCGTCGAGTCTCCGACCCCTTGCTCTAGGTACTCCAGGGCCAGACCATAGGCTCCGAAACGGAAAAACATCCCGCCCATCACCAGGTGGGCCCGTGGGGTGTGGAACTCAAACACCTCTTCCAGGCATTTTCGGGTGTATTCCGGATTCTCGCGCGGTTTCAGGATTCTTAGAATTCCTTCAATGGCGTAGGTAAAGTTCGGATTATCATTGATGCTGGCAACGTAATATTCCAAGGCGTCCTCATCGTTCAGAAAAAGTTCTGCGATGTGTCCCAGGTGGTAGTAAGACCTAAATCCGCGTACACCGCCGAAAGGAGCGTACATTGCGGGCTGTTCAGGCATGGATACTGCTTTCCGGAAGGCGTAGTCTGCTCTGGCGTATTGTTTCAACTCCAGATAGCCCAGACCGGCGTAGTAATACAGGTCGGCATAGTCGGGGAAGCGCTGCAGGGCCTGGCCGGCAACCTGTATGGCCTTTGCCGGCTGGCCGGCTGAATGATAGGCCATCACGATGTAGCGTAGGAGCTTCGGGAAGAAGATGGTAGCCGGATCCAACTCGTTAGCGACGAATGTGAGTTGCGCGGCTGCTTCCAAATATCGTTCCGCTCGGAAGAGTTCGACCCCGTAGTGGTAGCGCAGCATCCGGTTTTCCGGGTTCTGGCCAAGTTCTTTTTCGATTATGGTTAGGTTCCGGTTTTTCTTGTCCTTTTCGCTGATCTGCCGGTCAAGGTAGCCGTAATGCAGGATAATAACATCCTCAGCCATCCGATATCCGGCGCGGCGGTTATTCTCCAGGATGACGTCGGCAATCTGTTCGTGGATGGCCCCGCGGAACCGGTATTCCGGGCGGTTGCGAAACAGCCTGAACACGATGTCCGGGCAGGTCTCGGTCCATCCTTCATTACCGAGATAGTTGATGATCTTAACAAAATACCCGTCGACGGTTTCGTCGTTTACGAGCGACCGCAGGGCATCATGGCTTTCCGGGGCCAGTTCCTCATCGGCATCCAGGAACAGGATCCAGTCACCGGTGGCCATTTCCAGGGAGCTGTTACGGGCGTCGCTGAAGTTATCATTCCAGACAAAGGAGTAGACCCTAGCCCCTAGGCTACGGGCGATGTTTGCTGTGCCATCGCTGGAGCCCGTATCGATCACAATCATCTCGTCGACGACATCGCGCACACTGTTCAGACACCGACCGAGGTTTTGGGCTTCATTGCGGGCGATCATACACAGGCTGATGGTAGCACTCATCATATTCCTCGCTCTCCGTCTAGTGGTTTTTACATACTATGTGGGCCGTGAAGAGGTTGCTCCTTGTCTGTCGTAAGGTGGTTGTAAAAATGAAGGTAAAATGTGGTAGCAGTTAGCGGTGAGGGTGCATAGCTTGAGGTAAAATCAAATTGAAACGAAAAGGGGGGAACCAGATGCCAAACTTTAAGATCTTTCAGGAAAATCCCGACCGCGTAAGAGTGAAGGTGTTCGGTACAAATGACGCTGTGGCCATGGAGACTGATGCTCAGGGCAGACTCAGCATCACGGCCACCGGGCTGTCGATTACCCCGCCAGCAGACGGTCTGAGTATTACAGCTACCGGGATGTCGATCACCACGCCAGCAGGCGGGCTAAGCATTACCAGCACCGCTCTGGCAATCACGCCGCCGAGCGGCCGGCTGTCGATCACCCCCCCAGCAGGCGGGCTAAGCATTACCAGCACCGGTCTGGCAATCACGCCGCCGAGCGGCGTGCTGTCGATCCACCCGGCAGCAGGAGGGCTAAGCATTACCAGCACCTGTCTGGCAATCACGCCGCCGGCGGA
>JAHRFU010000074.1 GCA_019084485.1 Desulforudis sp.
CCGGACAAATTCTACAGCTGTCCAGCGCTGTCGCTTGTCCGGTAATTTACTGCAGTTTCCCTTGATTGTATTCGATTTTTCCTCAGGCAAAGTTTGTAATCTTGGTGGCAATCTCGTGCTGGGTAAGGGAACTGAGCACGTTACGCAGGTTAGCGCCAGCGATCTTCTGAAGCCCTTCGCTGAGCACATACATCCCGTATAGCAACAGACCCATGCCGCCGATTAAGCCGCACACATACACCCACATAACAACACCCCCTTACCCAGCACGAGATTGCCACCAAGATTACAAACTTTGCCTGAGGAAAAATCGAATACAATCAAGGGAAACTGCAGTAAATTACCGGACAAGCGACAGCGCTGGACAGCTGTAGAATTTGTCCGGTAAAATAACGCTCTCGATTGTGATATCAGTTACTAGTCTACTGAAAATAAACGCGCTACCGCTACGACCCTGGTAGCACCGTTTGACCGACTTCGATTTACCCCTATTCTATGTTAGGGCGTCGAAACGGTCAACAAAGCGGCCGATTAATTACCCAACGTGCTCCTCGGAAGTCCGTTCATGCCATACTATTTCGATACGATCACCGTCGTTCAGGAGGTCTGTATACTGGGCCTCCTGCCCGTTAAGCCGCAATTTTACCGTCCCTGAGATCCGGGCTGGATTAAGGTCAACGTGGTTGAAGACATCGACAAATACGGGTTCGGGATCATCGGGCAAGACCACTTCCCGGCCATTGACGGTAACTCGAATCCCCCCGTCGGTCGTGTCAAGGACCAAGGACGCGCCTTGGTCGATGCGCGCCTCTACCACAACTTCCTCCCCACCACGAATCGGTAGATTGGGTTCAGCCTCCAGACCATTGACCTTGATTAATGCCTCGTCAAGATCGATTTCTCTGGCGGCCGCAAGCTCGCGCACGGTGCAGGGACGTGGTCTGACTACCACCCAGTCGCCTCCGTTGATGGGATCATCCGATCCGGCTTGGCGGTCATTTATGGTATATGAAAGTGGCAGTTGCCACTTCTCGCCATTGATTGTGCAAGCTCGAACCCCAACCGTTTCTGATAAATCTCCGGCTACCGCCTGCGCATCCCGGCCGTCAACCGCATCCACAACACTGAGGTGATCACCCTCGAAGACCCTTGTCCTTAGACTAGCGGCCTCACCGTTAACCAGCAGGGCAGCGGGCCTGAACAACTCTCCGAGTAGGACCTCTTCACGGCCGTTGACAACAAAACGCAGATCCTTGCCGTGACGCCCGATCAGTCGTTTTATCCCGTAACCGATAAAGCTTAACACATAAGCTACATTCAGATCCCGAGCGTTAAACACCCGGTGTTCGCGGCCGTTAACCGTAACTCTAATGAAGACCAGACCGGACTGACGCCGGGCGGTAGTGGCGATCCCAATAACGGTTAGTCCATCGGGACCCGGAATCAAATCGTCATCCGGCAGCACCACTTCCTGCAGCACCTCACGGTTCCGAACCGCCACGAACTCAGGCAGGAGTCCAACCTTGGCCGCCAGGCGGTCTGTAAAGGTCGGAACCTGGGATCCACCCCCGATGCAGAATACCGCCTTCGGTACTTCCCCTCCATTCAGTTCCAGAATGCTCTCAGCCACCTCTGCCGCTAGACGGTCCAGAACAGGTGCCAATGTCTCCAGCACCTCAGTCGGGGTTTTAACCACTGGTATTCCCAGTACATTGTTAAATGAAATCTCGCGACCGAGGAGGACTTCTCTCTTCAGCTTTTCAGCGGTATCGAAATCCACGACGTATGCTTGGGCAACTGCCTCGGTAACCTCGTCTCCGGCCATAGGGACCATCCCGTAGCCGACCACGCTACCATCACGGGTGATGGCGATGTCTGAAGTCCCGGCACCAACGTCCACGAGAGCCAGATTCAACAAACGCATACTTTCCGGAATGGTCACGTCGATGGCCGCAATTGGTTCAAGGGTGAGGTTGTCGGGCCTTAAACCAACACGGGCCAATACTGACATCAGGCCATCGACTACCGAATCGGGAAGATAGGTGGCTATAAGGTCAATGGATGCGACACGCCCGCGGTGCCCCACCAGATTCGTCAGGGTAAGACCGTCCAAGGCATAGGAAACGGCACAATAGCCGACACAATGGTATATCTGGTCGCTATCAGACGCCCCCAGACGAGAATTTGCCTCCTGCAGGGCGGCGTACTCCAGACCACGGATCGCCTGTTCATCGACAACCACCTTATCAGTCACCGGCTGATCCACCGTAACTCGCACCGTACACAAAGAGCGCCCAGCAGCCGCAATCGCCACCGTTTCCAGCTTGGTGTTCAAGTCTTCCTCGAGACCGGCACGAACCTGACCCACCAAGTCGGCTACCCGGGGAATATCATGGACCTGACCGTCAAACATCGCCCGGCTGGTGTGTTCGAGCATCCGTTGGGCCCGGACGCAAAAGCGGCCATCCTCAAAGCTCCCAACCACCCCGATCACGGTGCGCGTTCCAATATCCAGGGCAAATATCAGGTCACCGGTTTGAATTCGGTTTGTCATATGTCCTACCTTTTTGCAGAGTCTTAAATGCCGGATGAGTACTAATCGCAATATTAGACAAAAAGCAACTATCTCCTGCTGTCTATGCGTAATAGTCGGAAGAGGAGTGGGATGAGTGGATAGAAAGAGATGAAATGCGAGAAGGTCGTCCTATTTAAGAATCGGAGGTTCCGGTAGGAAACCTGTTCCACCAGCATTGGAAATACCATCACTGTTAGGCAACAGCCCGGCATCTGGAGGATAACCAGCCGGCGTCTGGGGTCGCGAGTCAGATACCCTGCCACCGGGGTGGAAAACGCGGTGGGGCTCGCCGGACACCGGTTCGAAGACCATGAACGGGTAGTGCTCCGGATCGGGAGCGATTTCACCAAGGACATAGGCGTCTATTTTCAGAGACGATTCCATAAGTCCAGGAGTCACGGCCTCCAATTTCATCTCACGAATCCCGAGCAATCGCTTATAGTTTTCCACAGAATTCAGGAATCCGAAAATGTCCTCGCTGCGCCCAAATACCTTCAACTCCATGGGAACCACCGCATAGCCTTCCCGGTTCTCGAGTTCACCGAAGGTCAGGCCGTCCCCGGCATACAGACCGTATTCCGTGGTAAGTGCGTACATGTCAACGATCAGAAGCGGTGTATCCCTAACCGGGAGGACCTGAGCGTACAAGGCGTCTATTTGAGACCTGTAATCTTCAACCTGCTTCTGAAGGTCTGAGATGTTGTCCCATCCTTTTCCCCGGGCATCCTTAATCAACCCCTGCACTTCGGCCCTCTCCATGCGTAGCAATTGCAGACGCTCAAACTGTGGGCTGAAGTGGAAGCTATACAGCGCATATCCGCTAACAAGCAGCATAAACACCGCCAGCAACGCCTTTTGCCGGTTACTGATCTGTTGGAATCTGCCCAGCAAGCCGCTGACTAATTTCACCAACGATGTCCACCTCCGGTAGAGCTGATGCAGGACTGTTCAGTTGACCGCCAGATTCGCGGTTTACACCGACGAAGTTCATCTTCAGCTCAATCTCCTCCCGACCATAACGCAGAGGAACGTGTGTCGGTTCAACCTGCTCGAAGATGCCAAGACTCCGCAATCCCACGATAACCCTTGCTGTCTGCACCGGACTTTCGGCTTCAAACTTAAGGTGCACTCCGGAAGAGGCATCCACTTCCATCATTGTGACGATAACACCCGGGGGCATACTCATGCTTATCCCGTCAATCAACTGCACGACTTCCAACCGTTGTTGATTGATTACGGCAACGGTTTCCGTCTGTGCCTGATACTCAAGCCTGGTTCTTTCCAGCTCTTCGTAGTAAGGTCGGGCGACTTCAAGTTCCCGATACTGCTCACGGTAGCCCTCGATTTCCGCGCCATAGATCCCGGCTAGGTAAAAGGGGGCATATAGAGCGACAGCGATGAAAGCCGCTACCCCCCATGCAGAGAGAAGAAGGTACAACCGCTGAACTCTACGACGCCGCGATTGAAGAATAGGTCTCGGGATGAAATTGAGATCGCCAGCCGGTATCTTCAATATCTAATCCTCTCTCAACATCAGGCCGAGATTCGAGGCATAGGCAGTGGATAACTCACTAAACCGGGGACCGGCCTTGCCCAAATACTGAAAGCGGATTGCGTCGTCAAGGCCGACCTTAACCACCACCCCTAACGATTGGGAAAACAGCTCGGCCAACGGGGCTTCCAGAGAGGCGAAGTCGCCGACCAGGTGCAGGGCATCGACCAACCGCCCCTGGTGACGTGAGGCAAAGAAATTCAGGTAGCCTCTCGTCTCCTCTATCAAGATCGAGAAATCTTCATCAACGCCCGTCAGCCGGAATGGAATGTCCGAATACAGCACCAAGGTTTCCTTCTTGAAAATGGCAATGTGAGTTCCACTGGGGCCTACATCCAGTACGGCCACGTCATTATAAGGGGCCTGGCCGAAGAGGCGCAGCAGAGCATTCGGCAAGATGTCGATCGCGGTTACATGTAAGCGGGCTTCATCAGCCATCCACATTGCCTGCTCCACCTGGTAACGAGGAACTGCCGCCAGAAGCAGGTTGTAATAGGCACGCTTGTCGGACTCGTCAACAAACCCCTGCATTACCCGGTAGTCATAATTGTACTCTGACAGGTCTACGGGCAGAAACTCACTGATTTCTCTTTGCAGGAATTCAGAAAGCAGCTTTGGAGCCAATGCCGGGACCCTGGTCGTCCGGGTAATAATCCCTTCACGGCCGATCCCCAGTACCGCCCGCCGGTCACGCAATCCACTACTGTCCAGAAACTCAGCCAGCCTGCGACCCTGGTCCCGAGCGTGCTGTTCATCCCCGCCCCGTCCAAAAGGCGTGGGTAGTTCCAGGGTCGCAAAACCATCCAACCGAGCGGCGGATCCAGAAATCGAGCCCCTCACCGCCCGAACCAAGGTCTCACGAATGTCGAGGTGCAAAGTAGAGCTGCGCAAGAGTGGCATTCATTCACCCCGTTTGTCCCTCTTAGAAGGTGTGGT
Organism: Desulforudis sp.; assembly: GCA_019084485.1. Lineage (GTDB taxonomy): Bacteria > Bacillota > Desulfotomaculia > Desulfotomaculales > Desulforudaceae > SURF-60. The sequence goes on from JAHRFU010000074.1 coordinate 5,064, forward strand.
AACCTGTCGAATAATTCAACTAGTTGTCGCATAATTCCTGCATACACGTGGTATCCGATGCCCGGTTTCACCAATTACTTGTACTGAGCGATTGGATCTAATATTTTGCGACTTAGGGTAGTGGGCATACAGTCGTTGTACCATTGGTAATACACCCTACCGCGGGTCTCCCATCAATCGTGACACTAGATGACACGCTGACTGTCGTAGCAACCGCTCTTTTATAGAAGCGTGCCCCATCAACATAGACTGTCTTATAATTACCTACCGACAAGACTATTTTATCGGAAGCCCTCAAGGTAGTATTTATTAGGAATAGATTATTCAAGCTGGTGACTCGTATCTCATCAGAAGTCAATGTTGCCCCCGTTACATAGATCGTGCCTTGGGCGATGAAGAAAAGGTTGTTCTTGCAGTTGAAATAGGCCGACTCCGCCCTAATGTCCCGTCCGGCATTTAGGTCGATATTCGCAGTTCCGCGGGAAGCAGTCAGAATAACCCCGCAGGCTTTTATGTCCCGGCCTGCATTCAGGTATACTGTGTCGCCGGCGCTAATCTCCACATTGCAGATGATGATATCGCGGCCAGCGTTGATAGTTATCGCTTTATGGGGACTCAGGGTCACATTGGTGACGATAATAATATCCGCATCCTTATTGCCGGCATTGAAAGTAAACGAACTGTTCCCGAGGTGACTAAGGTCGACCTCGATAATCATACCGGCGTCGGCAGTCCAGGTGATGTCTTCCTTATCATTAAGACCCAGATCGCAGCCCTTGGGTACCACCAACACGTGGCCGCTTGGGGCTACGTAGTAGTTATGCAAAACTATAAAGGTAATTTCTCCATTCGGCGCAATCACGTAGGGTTGACCCGGTTGGGATACGGTTACTGCACAGGTATTGGAATGTCCGCCATCCAAGGTTGTTACCGTGATTACCACTGTTCCTGCCGCTACAGCGGTAACCAACCCATTTTGATCAACGGTGGCCACCAATGGATTAGCCGAACTCCAGGTCACACCCTTGTTGGTAGCGTTTTCCGGATAGACCGTCGCTGTTACGGTTGCAGAAGTTGGAGAAGGACCAGTGATCAGGCTAAGTACTGTCGGCGAAACAGTAACGTGGGTTACCCTGACAACAGATACCCCGGCCTGCTGTTTAGAAGAAGGGACGATTATTTTTGAATCAGTGGCAGACACCATGAGAGTCGTTATGCCAACAGTCAGCATGACCATGATTACGATAATCACCATCACCAGGACGGATCCGCTTTCACCGTTTCTCGGGTTCCCCGACCCCAATGCAATCACCCTTCCATCCGCCAAATCCCGCCACACCTCTACAGCGGCAGCCTAGATGCGGTACCGACTATGGTCGTCAGTGCATAACCGCTTTGTGTTGGATCTCCGGCCTTTATCTCAATCTTGATGAAGTGAAACTCGTCGTCCACTTCAAAGACGATCGGCACACCCTCTATCCTTAAGTCTACATCGTCTTGGGTCATGGGGCTAAACCTTAATGAAACATTCCTTGAGACAAGCTGACCGTTCTTTATCAGTTCGTTATCATCCAGATAAATACGGGCAGAAGCATCAGCTGTGGAGACTAAGGGCACTGGTTCCGGATCCGGATCAAGTTTCACACCCGAAATCGTATTACCGGCACCACCCAGCTCCAACTGATAACCGGCCTCGCGGGCCGCTTCCAGCTCATCCACCACAGCTTCCATCGCTAAACGGGCTTCATGCAGGTTTCTACGTTCTTCGTTTGAATCCCCGAATAGGCGCAGTTGCCCACCTAATACACTGGTAATGATCACTAAGACGATCGCAAAGATGCCCAGTGC
>JAHRFU010000067.1 GCA_019084485.1 Desulforudis sp.
GGTCGACGCTGATCCGCTGCTCACTGCGCATTTTTGATCTATACTCCCTATCGTTTGTTCCGGCAATACCCTCAGCGCGCCCTGCACCTTCCAGGTGTTGGTGTTTTCACGGTAGTCCGCGGTTTTTGAAAACCAAAAGGCGGTCTACCTTGAAAACACCAACACCTGGAAGGTGCAGGGCGCGCTGAGGGAATTGCCGGAACAAACGATAGGGAGTATAGATCAAAAATGCGCAGTGAGCAGCGGATCAGCGTCGACCGCCTGTTTGAGTGAGCGTAGCGAGCGAGTTCGGCGACGCCCGAAGCGAACGAGCAGATTCCTCTGTCACGTACGTGTTTGTCTAGGCAATCCCTCAGGAAAGCGCACAACACCACACAACAATTTTCATAATTCGTTGTGCCGGTCGTTTGACCGGAATGGGCTACCGTCCCCATTTTTTCCCTTTCCCCATTTCTATCCTAGCCGGTAGATACCGGCTAGGCCTACGGCTACCAGAATCAGGCCCGCAACCCAGAAAGTGAGTACTACCCGGGTCTCGGACCAGCCCGACAGTTCGTAGTGGTGATGCAGCGGGGCCATGCGTAGCACCCGCCGCCTGAATACCTGATAAGAGAATACCTGCGCGATCACGGAGAGGGTCTCAATCACAAACATTCCCCCAATGATTACGAGGAAGAGTTCGCTCCTGGTGAGTACGGCCGCTGCCGCCAGTCCGCCTCCAAGCGCCAGGGAACCCGTATCGCCCATAAACACCCGGGCCGGATACCAGTTATAGTACAGAAATCCGAGACACCCCCCGGCGATAGCACCCAACACCAAAGCCACCCAGTAGTGACCGGAGACTACCGCAATCACCGCAAAACCCAAGGCGGCAATCACCATCAGGCCCGAGGCCAGTCCGTCCAGCCCATCTGTAAGATTGACCGCATTGGTGGTTCCGAGGAGCACGAACACGGTGAAAGCCAGGAACAACCACCAGCCGAGTTCAATGACCATCCCGCCTGGAACGAAACACCCGGAGAAGGGGATGACAATGTCGGTTCCTCGGCCTAGGCTAAATACGGCCACCGCAGCAAGCGCGACCGCAATCAGGATCTGCCCTAACAGTTTCTCACGCGCCCGTAGTCCCAGGGGCCGCTTAAGAGCGATTTTGATGAAATCGTCAAGGAAACCGATGGTGCCGAAACCCACAAGCACTAATAGTACGACCAGGCCTTCCACCCGAGTGCCAAGTTCAGGCCGGTCTCCAAGCATAAAGATCCCAAACAGGACGGCGACCGTCGTGGACAGAATGAAGATAATCCCGCCCATAGTCGGTGTTCCGCTCTTCTGAAGGTGTTGGGACGGTCCGTCTGAACGGACTCGCTGACCGAATTTCAAGCGGCGCAACACGGGGATCACTATCGGTCCCAAAGCTAAGGCGATAACTAGGGACAGTCCCCCCAGCAGCAGCACAAAACTCATTTACTGCCACCCTCCGCCGATCCACTCAAATGTGCGATTGCTTCCACGATTTGCTCCATTCTCACGCCGCGCGAACCTTTGACCAGTACAAACCCCTCAGGGGGCAGGATCTCTTTTAGTACTCTTACGGCCTCATCATTGGTCATGCTGGTAATGACCTGTCGGTCGTCCATTCCTGCTTCTAGTGCTCCTCTGGCGATCAGGCGAGCATCCTCTCCAACCGTCACCAATGCAGTGACACCGCTTTCTGCGGCGGCCCGCCCCACTTCGAGGTGCCCCTGCTCGCTATAGGTGCCGAGTTCAAACATACTGCCCAGTACCGCTATCCGAGGGCTGGTGCCGGCAAGATCGGCCAGTACGTCCAGAGCCGCCTTCATTGAAACTGGACTGGCGTTATAGGAATCGTTAATTATAGTCAAACCATCAAGTTCCATTATATGCAAACGCTGGGGGGATAACGCGGTTGACTCCAGCCCCTGGCGAATTTCTTCAAAGCCGATGCTCAGTGCACGGCCCACAGCGATGGCCGCCAGCGCGTTTACAGCGACATGCCTACCTGGTACCGGAACAAAGAATTCGTGCTCATCGCCATAGACCGAGGCCTTAAACCGGGTACCCTGTTGTCCGGTAACACTGGACAACAGCTGGACATCGTGGCCTTCCCCCGCGCCGAAACGCACCACTCGGGCCGGACATACAGATGCTATCCGATCCGCATATGGGCTGTCCCCATGGATGACGGCTAGGCCCTGGTTTGGCAGATCCTTTAGAAGTTCAGCCTTAGCTTGGGCGATATTTGACACCGAGCCCAGAAGCTCCAAATGCGTTTCACCGATATTAGTGATCACCCCGATAGTCGGGAGGGCGATCCTGCAGAGGGCCTCAATTTGACCCTGCCCCCGCATCCCCATTTCAACTACCGCAACCTGATGTTCCTCTCCGATCTCCAACAGGGTGAGCGGTAGTCCATATTCATTGTTAAAGTTTCCTCTGGTGCCAAGTACGCGATATCGTTGGGCCAACACGCCCATTAACAGATCCTTGGTGGTGGTCTTACCGGTGCTTCCGGTGACGGCAACCACTGGTATCTGAGCCCGAATCCGGTTGTGCCGGGCCAAATCCTGTAATGCCTGGGTGGTATCCATCACCTGAATTATCGGAGTCGATGGATGCGAGATGCCACGGTCTACCACTAGGGCGGCGGCGCCCTGGGCTACTGCCTGTCCAAGGTAGTCGTGACCGTCGAACCAGTTTCCCGTTAACGCGAAAAACAGTGATCCATCCAGGGGAGTACGTGAATCAGTACTGACATGATCCACCACCTGCCCCGGTGTTCCCTGCACAAGCTGGCCTCCCGTGGCGTCACAGACTTCACCGAGTGTGAACTTCATCATTCTAGAGTATACCCCTCGTCGGTCAACTTTTCGGCTGCGACCAGACGGTCGTCAAAGAGGTACTTGGTCTGGCCGATGATCTGGTAATCCTCATGTCCCTTCCCGGCGATAACCACTATATCGCCTTTCCGAGCCCCGGCAATGGCCTGCCCGATTGCCTCCCGCCGGTCCGGGACGACTAGGTAACCTGAGGATTTCACTTCTCGAACCCCGACTTCCACCTGCTCAATGATGGCCAACGGATCTTCAGTACGCGGGTTGTCTGACGTGATAATGGCCAGATCCGAGCAGTCCGCTCCGATCCTGCCCATAACCGGACGCTTTGTACGGTCGCGGTCTCCCCCGCAGCCAAACACAGCAATGACCCGGCCCATAGTAATCTGCCGAGCCGCTCGGAGCACGTTCGCCAGCCCGTCAGGGGTATGCGCGTAGTCCACAATCACACCGAAGTCCTGTCCCCGGTAAACCGGCTCAAACCGGCCGGGTACCCCGCTCACGCCGGCCAAGGCGTCCCGAATCTCGTCGGTGGTAAACCCTTCAGCCAGACCCAGTGCCGCAGCAGCCAAGGCATTGTAGATATTGAACTGGCCTACAAGCCTGGTCGCCAGCGGAAACCGCGCCCATTCGCTTTCAATAGTAAACTCTGTCCCCCGAGGACCGATGCCCGGTTCCACTGCGCGTACCGTAGCACCGGGGTTTAGCCCGTAGGTAACGGCGCGATCGCCCAAGAGTTGTGCCAGACGGGCGCCGTAGGGATCATCGATGTTAACCACACACGCCGCCTTAGAGTCTAAACGGAAAAATAGGGATGCTTTCGCCTGAAAATAATTGCTCATATCATGGTGAAAATCAAGGTGGTCCTGGGTCAGGTTAGTAAATACAGCGGCCCGGAACCCGCAGCCCTCAACCCGGTTCAGGGCGAGGGCATGTGATGAGACTTCCATTGCCACCCGCTGCACACCCTCGTCCACCATCTGGTGCAACAACTGCTGCAGGTCAGATGACTCCGGTGTGGTGCGCTCGACCGGAAGCGTCCGGTCGCCGATTAAGTTATGGATGGTCCCGATTAAGCCTACACGCGCCCGCTGACGGTACACAGCCGCAATCAGATGAGTGGTGGTAGTCTTCCCATTGGTCCCGGTCACTCCTGCGATATGGAGACCCCTGGCCGGAAACCCGAAAAACCGGGCTGAAACCCGGCCCAAGGCCTTCCTGGTATCGGGCACTGCGGCCCACGCTGCTTCGATGTCGTGCAGCTCTTCGGTACGTTCCACTAAGAGGGCCGACGCACCGCGCTCCAGTGCATCGGGTATGAATGCGTGACCGTCAGTAACCATCCCTTTGATCGCCACAAATAGAAAACCGGGCCGAACTTGCCTGGAGTCGTAGGCAATGCCGACCACCGGCCGATCCAAGTTTCCTCCCGTGGTCAAAGGTGTAAGCTCCCCAATCAATTTCTTGAAAAGCAAGACCCTCGTCCTCCGATTTTCTTCATCCGGTTTTCCGGCTACCGCCTTCAGTCTGTGGGTCCTTGACGTTCGGCTGTCGGTTCAAATTCCACCCTGACAAAAGCCCCCCGGTCGACCTTCTCACCCGGTCCGGGTTTCTGCCGGCTAGCGAACCCGGTACCCACCGGTTCAAGACGTAAGCCCATGTTTTCCAGAAGGCCTCCAACTTGTTTAATGGTAAGGCCAGCCAGGTCGGGCACCGTCACCTGGGCCGCGCTTTCCTCTTCCGGCCCGGTCTTCAATTCCAGAATTACCGTTGTGCCCTCCAGGACGGTAGCTCCGGCCTCTGGAATCTGCCCGTAAACCACCGGGCCCTCTCCCCGGATCATAAAGTTCAGCCCTATTCCGCGCAGGTCTTGAACGGCCTGATTGACGGGTACATTCACCACCTGGGGTACCCTTACCTCCTCAGGCTCGCGGGTGTTTTCCCAGAAGTTCAAATTCTTGGGTTTGGGCAGGTCTTTTTGCTCGGGGACACCCAGGTACTGCAGGGTATCCTGCATCACGGCCCGGAAGGTCGGAGCCGCTACCTGACTGCCGAAATAGACACCACCCTGGGGTTCAATGACCGTTACCAAGATCGCCACCTGCGGATCCTCGACGGGTGCAAACCCAATGAAAGACGATACATAGCGCCCGGACACATAACCCCCCGAGGAGCCTACTACCTGTGCAGTACCAGTCTTACCGCCGACGCGGTAGCCATCCACATAGGCGTTTCGCCCTGAACCATAAAGCACCACACCCTCTAACAGGCTAGCCACTTCCCGGCTGGTCTCCTCGGAGACGACCCGTCGCACCGACTTCGGCTGGTACTCGTGTACCACCTTGCCATCGGCATCGGTCACCGCCTTAACCAGCATCGGTTCCATCAGGAGGCCTCCGTTAATGGAGGCGGAAACAGCAGTTAACAGCTGCAGCGGCGTGACCGCGATGGACTGACCGATGGACATCGTGGCTAAATTAAGGGTGGTGGCCTTCTTCTCCGGAATCGTTATCCCCTGTGCCTCACCGGGCAGAATCACTCCGGTGGGAGTCCCGAATCCGAATCCGCGGACGTATTTGTAAAAATCGGGAATTCCGACGTTCAGCCCGATCTTTATGAACCCCGGGTTACAGGAATTCTGAATAACCTCCTCAAAACTCTGGCTGCCGTGCCCTCCGGCTTTCCAGCATCTGATGTTCCGGTCGGCTACCTTGACGTAACCGGGATCGTAGAACCGGTCGTTCTTGTTAACCGTCATCTCTTCCAGGGCAGCCGACAGGATGATGATTTTGAAGGTGGAACCTGGCTCATAGTTGTACCAAATCGCCACGTTTCGGTCCCAAGTTGATTGCGGCGCAGCGGACCAGTGGTTCGGGTCGAAGGTCGGCCGGTTACCCATGGCCAGGATCTCACCTGTCCTGGGATCCATCACCGTAACCACCGCGCCTTTAGGCTGGAACTTATCAATAAGCTTATCCAGTTCCCGCTCCACAAAGTATTGGACTGTTTCATCTATGGTGAGCACCAGGTTATGCCCCTGTACCGGGGGGAAATAGTTGTGCACGGCGTTGGAGATCTCCCGGCCAGCCGCATCCCGCTCGACAACAATGCGTCCGGCCGTCCCACTCAAGTCGTTTTCAAAAGTGTTCTCAATCCCGGTCAAACCCTGGTTGTCAACACCGACAAACCCAAGTACGTGTGCGGCCAGATCACCTTTCAGGTAGTAGCGCTTGCTTTCCTCTACAAAGCCGATACCTTCCAGCTTTAGGGCCTTCAATTCCTGAGCCTGCTGGTAGTCGACTTTGCGCTTGATCCAAACAAAGGACTGCTTCTGGGTAATCTGCTTGTGTACCTTATCGACATCCAGGTCCAGCACTACCGCGATCTTTGCTGCCGCTTCATCGGGCTTGGTCACCTGAGATGGAATAGCAAAGACCGAATCGACGCTGACGCTGGTAACCAGTTCGTTGCCTTTTCGGTCAAATATGCTGCCCCGCTTAGCTTCGACCGGAATGTCCCTGGTTCTGTTCTCCAGGGCATCCTGACGCAGTTGATCACCCTGAACGAATTGAATGTAGGCAAGCCGGCTGACAAGGATAAACAGCAGAAATGCTGCGAAGAAGAAGAGGACGGTAATTCTCTTGCGCATAATGATACTGGTTGACTGCATAGCATACCATCCCTCCCGGAGCCAAGAGTAGACCGTATCGTAACCGAATCACGCCGTTCTCACCTTCTGTTCCCAACCACTAATCAGACTGAGGAAGGCTTCCAACAGACTGGGCTCGGACGCCATTTCCAGAGCATCCTCGTGCACCAGACCTCCCTCAGCCACCTGGGCCGGGACACTCTCAACCCCACCGATTTGGACGGCCTCCGGCTCCTCCGAAACAGCCGTGCCGGTGAGGGCAATCGTCAGCACATTTTCCTTCTTGGGCAGAACCATTCCCAGTCTGGTCGTAGCCAGGGCTTCTACCCGGGCCAGGGAATCCTGTCTGCTAATCAACATCTCAAGACTTTGATTCTCCACGTCAATGGCCGCGACCTGCCTCTTCATGTTTTCCAGACGGTAGCCGACTCCGGTGATCTGAGCATTGAAGTAGATGTACAACGCGCCCAGCAAAAAGGCGGACAGGATCATCACCGTCAGCAGAACACGCGCCTGGCGTTCGCTCTGAGTTTTGACCTCCGGTTTTGGGCGAAGCTCCTTAACCGGGCATTCGGAATAGGCATAATTTGGCTTTTCCTGCGCTATTATCAAGCCTATTCAACCTCCCTGTCCATTAGAACATGTCCAGTTTCTGGGCCACCCTCAGCTTCGCGCTACGGGAGCGTGGGTTTTCCGCGATTTCTGCTTCTGTTGCACCCAGGGGGCGGCGGGTAATCACTTCCAGCTTGGGAACCACATCACACCGACAGACCGGTAAGCCGGGCGGACATTTACAGTGCAGGGCGTAGTCCCGGAACAAATCCTTAACAATGCGATCCTCCAGCGAATGATAACTGATAACGCAAATTCGACCCCGGGAAGCAGTAACCCCGACTGCCTGGTGAAGCGACTCCTCCAGGACGCCGAGTTCGTTATTCACGGCAATCCGCAGAGCCTGAAAAGTACGTCTTGCCGGATGCGGGCCGGTACGCCTGGCCGCAGCCGGGATGGCATTCTTCACGATCTGGGACAGCTGTCCGGTGGTGGTCACAGGAGCGTGCTTACGAGCCTCACCGATAAAGGAGGCAATCCGTCCGGCCCACCGTTCCTCCCCATAAGCCTTAATGATATGAGCCAGCTCCGGTACCGGCAGGTCGCTGACCAGATCCGCAGCCGATACTGGTGCCCCTGGATCCATCCGCATGTCGAGCGGAGCATCCTCATGAAAGGAAAATCCCCTCTCGGATCGATCCAACTGGGGCGAGGAAACACCAAGGTCGTAGAGGATTCCATCCACTTTGCCAAACCCGATATTTTCAAGGGTGGCCTCCAACTGGCCGAAGTTTGCGTGTACCAGTTTCACCCGATCACCGTATGGTGCCAACCGCTCCTCAGCCGCGGCCAAGGCAGCGGGGTCCTGATCCAGCCCAATTAGTATTCCGTTCGGACCAAGCCGCTCCAGAATGGCGCAACTGTGACCGGCACCACCCAGGGTGCAGTCCACGTACTTTCCGTCCGGAATAACCTTTAGGTAGTCCAACACTTCCTTGAGCATTACCGGCTGGTGTTGAAATTCGATAACTGGCTTCTCCAGGGCTCATCCTTCCCTTGATTAACTAATAAGAAAATAGTGGGCAAATGCCGGTCAACCTGGGGAGTCTAAGGCAGATGCCCACTGAGGACTACAGTTCCAGATCGAAGTCTACGATCTTCTCGGCAATCTCTTCGTAATTGCCTCCAGCTTCAGTGCTGTAGCGTTCCCACTCGTCCTTCGCCCAGATTTCCACCCGGGAGGAGACGCCCAGCACTACAACGTCCTTGTCCAAACCGGCATACTGCCGCAGGTTCACTGGAACCACAATCCGTCCCTGCTTATCAGGATCCAGTTCGGCGGCACCGGAAAAGAACAGCCGCACAAATGCCCGGGCATCCGCCCTGGCAAACGGCAGCTTCTTAAGCTTTTGCTCCAATTGTGCCCACTCTTCTACGGAGTAGGCAAACAAGCAGCGATCCAACCCCTTCGTAACCACAAAGCGGTCGCCCAACCCTTCCCTGAAGCGGGCCGGGATAAACAGGCGCCCCTTGTTATCCATCGTATGTTGGTATTCACCAATAAACATCGTTCGGCACCACCTCGGAGGGTTCATCCACCACTTTAAACCACTTTACACCACTCGTTCGCCCTCCAGTGGAAATTCTCCTGCAAGATCCTCCCTTCCAGAGAAAATTTTTTTCTAAGAAAAAGAAAAGATCCCATCCGTCGGGATCTTAGTGAGGTTAATTCAGAGTTGTTGTGTGGTGCAGTGCGTTTTCCTGAGGGATTGCCTACACAAACACGTAAGTGACAGAGGAATCTGCTCAGGGCGGGAATCGGGGACAGGCTGGTTTTTCTCGTATGCAATACACATCCCCGTTCTAAGCCCTCTATGATACAAAACGAGAGATAGTAGGGTAGATTACGTCTTGAAAAAGCGTCGTATTGTCATTACAAGTCTTCCTAATCGTTTGTTCCGGCAATACCCTCAGCGAGCACTGCACCTGCCAGGTGTTGGTGTTTTGAAGTCTCTCTTGTTACTCGGCTCTTAGGGTGCGGGATACGCCGGTGGTCAGGCGGTAGATGTGTTCGGCTAGGTCCTCGGGCAGGGTGCCGGTGCCGCAGGCCGGGGTGATCAGGGCCTGGTTTTGGAGGTTTGCCCGGTTCAGGCCGCGTTCGGTCAGCTGTGCCCAACCCGCATTCAGGCGTGCGGCCAGTGTTTCCGGAGTCTCAGCCCGCGCCGCCTCAGAAGTGGGTACGATTCCCCAGGCCACTACCCCGCCCCGATCCAGAAACCTGCTTAGCTCTGAACGGTAGGGCAACATTGAATCAAAGTAATCGTAAGCATCAAAGCTGACCACACCGGTGTGAGACTCGAACAGAATACTCCAGTCTACGGCAGCGCAGGAATGGATACCACTGTCCGCGCCACCGGCTCTGATTCCGTCCACCACGGCATTCATATCGTCGATAATCATTTGCCGGGTCACCGTGATGTAGGTGGACTGCCCAAAGATGCTGATTCCCGGTTCGTCAATAAAGATCAGTGTTTTCAATCCGAACTGCGCCAGCACCCGTGCCTGCCAGCGGGCGGTCATGGCCAGGTTCTTGACGATCACGTCCCGGATCTGGTCGTCGTAGTAGGCCGGTCGCCCGGCCCGATCGGTAAGCTGAAAACCGGCGGTCAACGGCCCGACGACCTGTCCCTTCAGGCATACGGCATCGCCGGTTCCGGTCTTCATGGCCTCAAGGAAAGCATAGAACCCGGTTGCGGATTCCTCAGGCATCGCAAACTGGTCAAGCGCCTTTTCGTCTCCTTCTTCCACGGCCAGGTAGATCATATAGAAAGCGGCCAGCCGATCCGGCCAGTCCTCGGCCTCGGTCGCAAAGACGACCTTTTCCCCGTCACGCTCCAAAACCCCGACTTCCATCAACAAGTTCAGGTTCTGAAGCACAAAGCCCTCCTGCGCTCCCCGCAATGGAAGCTGGGGCCAGTGTGGAATCAGGGGCGTCTCCCGACCGATAAGGGTCAGGGCGGGTTCAGGCGACCGGTACGGCAAACTGCCGATCGCCATTGGAAGACTCATCGTCTGCCACATTAGATACACCTCATCTCTTACGGGATAACAAAAGGCCAGCCCTTAAAAAAGGCTGGCCGAATCTCCAAAGCAAATCTTACAGGGCGGCCCCGGGTAGAATGCTAACCTGCTTCTTGTCCCGGCCCTTCCGATGGAAGCTGACGATGCCGTCCATTTTGGCAAACAGGGTGTCGTCTCCGCCGATACCGACGTTGCGACCCGGGTGCACCTTGGTTCCACGCTGGCGCATAATGATGCTTCCAGCAGTGACAAACTGTCCGTCGGAGCTCTTCACTCCCAGTCGTTTGGATTCAGAGTCACGACCGTTACGTGAGCTACCTACTCCCTTTTTGTGTGCCATTATCATTCACCTCCTGACTTAAGGCTTTATGCTTCAATCTTTTCAACGAGAACCGCCGTAAAGGCCTGTCTGTGACCCTTCTTGCGCCGGTAGTTTTTCTTCGCCTTATACTTAAAGACGATGATCTTCTTACCCCGTCCGTGTCTGACGACTTTCAACTGCACCTTTGCTCCGGGTACCACCGGCTGCCCCACGGTCAACTCCCCATTGTCCCGACCCACGGCCAGAACCCGGTCGATGGTGACCATTTCGTCTGATTCCGCCAGCAACTTCTCAATGTACAGGGTTTCGCCTTCCTGTACTCGGTACTGCTTACCGCCTGTTTCGATAATCGCGTACATTGTCTAGTCTTACCCCTTTCCTTATTTCGGGACACGCCGGAAAAGGTGGGCTTATCCGATGAAGCCTCTTAACAAACCACTTCCGTGCGGTTCACGCATCGCCTATTGTACCACAGCAGGATGGCTGGGTTCAAGTATTTTCGACTGTTTTTGGACGATTACCTAGGCTCGCCTGCGGCTCGTCCACCGGCACCTTCCCGATTCCCGAACAGCAGGCGCAGTTCGTGAGCAGGAGTTCCCCCAAGCTGGGGTGTACCTTCTTACGCGTTAATTCCACCAATCCCAACCGGGTAAGGCCCATGACGTGTGTCCGGCGCCGATCCTTGCGGATCTCCTCGGTAAACACGTCAATAATCTTCAACTGATGCTCCTCACTGGCCATATCAATGAAGTCGACGATGATAATGCCGCCCAAGTTCCGCAACCGAAGCTGGCGTGCGATCTCGACCGCAGCATCCAGATTGGTCGTGAAGACTGTGTCCTCCAGATCGATACGCCCGGTATACTTCCCGGTGTTGACGTCAATCACGGTCAAAGCCTCGGCCTGGTCGAAGATCAGATAACCGCCGCAGCGGAGCCATACCCGCCGTTGCAGAGCCTTTTGAATCTCCTGGGTTACATTATAGTGCTCAAAGATATCGGGCCTATCCTCTATGAAAACCTTATCCCGCAAGGCGGGATTAATGGTATCAAGCATGGTTAGGACACGCTTGTAAGCGGTGGATGAATCCAGAACCATCCGGTCAATTTCTTCGGTAAAGAGGTCGCGGATGATCCGCGGCAGAAGACCACACTCTCGGTAGAGAAGGGCCGGTGCCGAAGAGATCACCGCGCGTTTCTGGATATCCAGCCAAAGTTCGTGTAGCAGCCGCAGATCCTCGGCCAAAGCCGCATCGGGGATCGCTCTGGCCGCCGTGCGTACAATGACTCCCATACCCTCGGGCCGGGCACTGACCACAGCGTTCTTCAGCCGTTCCCGTTCCTCCTCCTGTTCAATGCGGCGGGAAATCCCGACATGGTTCACGGTGGGCATCAGCACGGAGAAACGTCCGGGGAGATTGACGCGCATCGTCACC
>JAHRFU010000094.1 GCA_019084485.1 Desulforudis sp.
ATAACCTCTCATCGCTCTCCGCATGCTTAGTATACCGAAACCAAGACTATTCTGTCAATAACATTACTGCAGCCATTTATTCCCGTTTTTCACCTTCATTTTTAGGACCCTGGTCACCTTCTCCGGTGGTTACGCCCACGCGGTTTTTACGGAACAGCAGGTACACACCGCCAGCAACCAGCACTAGCACAATGATCGTGATTAGAGTTCCATCAACCGGCATTCATTCACCCCTCCTTTACAGGCTTATCTTTTGCCCGTTAGTGCCGGTTTTATGCAGAGCTAACGCACATGCAGCGAGGGTTTCAATCCATAGGCCAATATGTCGACTCTAGAGGGAATTCCCATCAGGAAACATATGGAAATGGGCGGAGGTTTATACTACAATGTAATTACCAGAAATTGTAATAGGGGGTGTGGTGTCATGCGGTGGTTACTAGCTGTGGCCGGTGCTTTGACTTTAGTTTTACTGGTCTCGACGGCCTATTTCCAAAACGTTTCCGATGCCGTCCAGTACAAGATAACGGCAACAGACACCGAGAATGAGATATGGCAAGTGTGTGATCGGGCAATATCGTCGCTTGACTATACTACCGTGTCCTCCCGGGAAGAACTTGAGCAGGTTTTGGCCCGTACTTATGCCGGCCCTCTGTTAAATTCATTGGTTGGAGAACTCTGGGCAGATTGGCCGAATGATAACGTTTTTCAGGCTGAAATAATAGACCGAACGTCCATTGAAATTTATGGCTCCGACGCCCGTGCGGTGGCGGGGGTGTATTTCCCAGACTGGATCGACGGTAGTGAATGGTATGGAACCGCAGAGTTCGAACTGGTCGGGCTTAAATCTGGTTGGCGGATCGTCGAACATTCCTTTGAATGGCACCAAAAGACTTAATCGGGCGAGCGCTTTGTGTCCGGTGTTACTTCAATTTCCGCATATCCCACCAAGTACCTACGGAATCGCCCAAAATATTACGCATCGAAAACGTGTGCACCAAGCGCGTTTGGGCGCGATCCACCGAACGTCTCCAGATCACCCGTACAAAATAGGTTTTTAGTAAGAAGAGGAAGAGTCTACTAATCATCCTTGTTCCTCCGTATTGCGCTCTTACGTATGCTCCAGTTATGGTAACAGTATAAACAAATCGAGCCCAATTTATATCGTGGTTTCCGGACATACCCAGGGGTAAATGGGTCAGAATACTACAGGAGGTGTTTTTCCTTGCCTCTCAAGATGGCGGTTATCGGTGCGGGCGCAGTCGGATCCTCAGTGGTTTTTGCGCTAATGACCTCGGGACTGGCCAGTGAATTGGTGTTGATCGACATTGACCGCAAACGGGCCGAAGGGGAGGCCCTGGACATTGCCGACGCTACCCCCTTCGCCGGTCCGATTCGCATCTATGCGGGTGACTACATTGATTGTACGGATGCAGCCATTGTCATTTTTGCGGCTGGCGCCAACCAGCGCCCCGGAGAGTCTAGGTTGGATCTGTGCGTGCGAAACCTGAAAGTGGTTCAGAGCGTCGTAGACAACCTGGCAGTGCATTGGACAGGCGGCATCCTGTTGATGGTATCCAATCCGGTCGACGTGTTAACCTACGCTGCCTTAAAGTATTCGGGACTCCCTACAGAAAAGGTGATCGGATCGGGAACGGTTCTGGACAGTGGTCGGTTTCGCCATCTGCTCAGCCGGCACTGCAATGTCGACACCCGTAATGTCCATGCCTATGTAGTCGGAGAGCACGGAGACAGCGAAGTATTTCTATGGAGCCGTTCCACCATCGCCGGGGTTGAACTCGATGAGTTCTGTGACCGGCGCGGTGTACCCCGTCCCGACCGCAAATGGTTTGCGGATCGGGTCCGAGGGGCCGCTGCCGCAATCATCGCCCGTAAGGGTGCCACGCATTACGGAGTCAGTTTCAGTGTCCGCCGCATATGCGAGGCTATCGTGATGGATCAGCAGAGTATTCTGACCGTCTCCAGCCTGGTAAACGGCGAATACGGCATCACCGACAATGCCTTCAGCCTGCCCTGCGTGGTCGGGTGCGAAGGCCGTGGCGACGTCCTGGACATACCGTTACCGAAGAATGAGGAAGGAGCATTACGCCACTCAGCAGACGTCCTCAAGTCCGTGATTCGGAGCTCCGGCCTGTCTTGAGCACACTAGGTGCAGTGCGCGCTGAGGGAATCGGGGACAGGCTGGTTTTTCCCGGACAAAGACACACAGTTCCTTCTTAATACAATGTTGCGTAAACGGGATTGGTTAGGAATCTCGGTAGAGAAAAAGCTGCCTGTCCCCGTTTCCCACCCGTGATAGTAGGATACGCCACAGGGGGTTTCTGGAGCTTGCATTCTCCATATCACTGGTGTATAATAAACTTTGCGATTATGCGCCCGTAGCTCAGTGGATAGAGCGCTGGCCTCCGGAGCCAGGTGCGCAGGTTCGATTCCTGTCGGGCGTACCATAAGGTGAATAAGAACCCACGCGACTGAACAAGTCCGTGGGTTTTCCTATTTTCGAAAGACGGAGATTATCGCACCTTCCGTATTAATGCTCTGCACCGTATCCGCTTGTGCATCTCAATTATTTTCGGTAGAATTATACAAATACAAGGAGGCGCATCCTGCTTGAAAAGAGTTGTAAGTGTCAGTCTGGGTTCTTCCAGGCGCAATCACAGCGTAGTCGTGGAACTGCTGGGACAACCCTTTCAAATCAGCCGTATCGGTACGGATGGTGACTTTCAAAAGGCGATTGCCACTCTTAAAGACCTGGACGGACGGGTGGACGCTATCGGGTTGGGCGGTATCGATATCTATTTGCATATCGGTAAGCGGGCTTATGCGATCAAAGACGGTCTTAAGCTGATGAACGCTGTGAAGAAGACACCTGTGGTGGACGGAAGCGGCCTGAAGTGGACTTTGGAGCGGGAAGTGGTGCATCACTTAGCCCGGGAAACCGATCTTCTGCCCCGTGGAACCAAAGTGATGATGGTGAGCGCCGTGGATCGCTATGGAATGGCACAGGCCTTTGTGGATGTGGGCTGTCAGACTTCTTTCGGCGATTTGATCTTTGTGCTGGGTTTGCCGTTCCCGATCAGATCGGTCTTCCAATTGCGATTGTTGGCAGTAACCCTCCTACCCGTGGTAACCCGTCTTCCTTTCCAAATGTTTTATCCCACCGGCAAGAAGCAGGATACCCACAATGAGAAAAAGGCGCAGAGATTCGCGCCTTACTATACTGAGTCTAAGGTCATCGCTGGAGACTATCATTTGGTGCGCCGGTATTTGCCGCCCCGCCTGGATGGGAAGACGGTGATTACCAACACCACCACCAAGTCCGACGTTCAACTTCTTAAGGAGCGGGGGGCGGACTATCTGGTTACGACCACCCCGGAGTTCGAAGGGCGTTCATTCGGCACCAACGTGCTGGAAGGGGTATTTGTCGCCCTTATCGGGAAACCGTGGAAAGAGATCGCCCAGGATGAGTACCTGGAACTGTTACATAGGCTTGCCTTCAAACCTCGAATCCTCAAGCTCAATTAGAGGCTAAAGTCCGAGTAGTTCATAGCATTTAGAATCCACACGGTCGTCGTGCGGCAGGCCGTGATCTTTGCGGAAGTTGATCACCGCTTCACGAAGGCCTCCACCGAAAATGCCGTCAATCTCACCGTCGTAGTAGCCATGTTTAATCATCAGCCGCTGGAGCTCAAGCACACCACTTTCCCGGTCACCCCTGACCAGAGTCGGTCGCGGGTGCGGCCCCATGATGTTGCCGACAACGTATACTGGCGTCCCGGCTTCTACCCATGGAAACAGCTGTTCAACGTTCCGGTTGAACATTCGAATGCAGCCATGGCTGGCCCGGCCGCCGATGGAACCAGGCTTATTGGTGCCATGAATTCCGTAGATTCCCCAAGAGACGTTTAGTCCCATCCAGCGCGTTCCAAAACCAGTTCCCCAGTTTCTGGCCTTTCGCAGTACTTTCCATGGTCCGACGGGTGACGGAGTTTCAAATTTGCCCACCGCCACCGGAAACTGATAATAGGGATAACCATCATTAAGTACCGTCAGGGTGCGTTTACGTAAGTCGATTATCAACACGACTTCCCCGGTTGGAGGCGGAGGCAACTCCGATGTCTTTACCGGCTCTACTAATTCCGCCAGTGTCTGCCAGGTTTCCGTCCTCACCACAGCATCAGCCTTCAAGTGGTAAGTGCTCTGAAATTGCCTGACGGCCTCGGCGGTCTCTGTGTCATAGACACCCGTGAGACAACCGTCATAGAAGCCAGCCTCACTCAGATGCTCTTGCAGTTCACGAATGTCCGATCCGGTTTGGAGATTGGTCGAAGAAGGATAGAGAGTGCGGTTTTCATCACAGTTTATGGGGCAGACCAGATATGGATGTGCCGCTTCTGCACGAGGTTGAGCAGCGCCGAGAAACGCGAGCAGGAGGAGAATCGGTACCAGTCGCCACACCACTAATCAATCCTCTCCTTTCTACAGTATTATTTGTGTGAGCATACTTGGTTTATGCGAAATCAGATCTTTGTGTAATTAATCTTAACTATGCATTATAATGATTAGCAGGGGGGGAAAGGGATGGCGTTTTGGCGTAAAGGGATCGTCCTGGTAACTTGCTTATCCATCCTGGCGATTGGGTTGGTCGGCTGCGGCAACTTCCGTCAAACTGGCAGCACTAACTCCATTGCCGACGGCACCTTAGAACCGACACTACAGGTTAATCTCTACTTTTCAGACCGCGATGGATACCTCAGGGTTGAAAAAAGGGATTTGCCGGATAACCAGCGCATTATGCTTGCAGTGATGGAAGAGTTGGTTAAAGGTCCGGCTCCCGGATCTAAGCTCACAGACACGATTCCGGAAGGGACTGTAGTACACAGTGTGATTCTCGACGGGAAAGTGGCTGTCGTTGACTTCAGCGAGGAAATTCAGACCAATCATTGGGGCGGATCCCTTGGGGAGTCGATCACCCTGTTTTCAATTGTGAACACCCTTTGTCAGTTCGAAGACGTGGAACGTGTAGAGATTACGATCGAGGGTGAGAAGGTGGTTACCCTCGCCGGGCATTTAGACTTGACTCAGCCACTTACCCCGAACGAAAATCTTGTAAGAGACTAAAAACCTTAGATCAGGAAAAACCGCCATAGGCGGTCTTTTTTTGCCCAAAATGGGATTTGGTGAAAACCGGGGTCCGTTGTGATCCGTCTAAATTACAGAGGATTATGGTTTTTGACCCTAATTTAGGAGGATTTCCGCAAATTATGTAGAAGTGGCAGTTAGACTGACTGCCGAAAGGAAGTTACCATGTCCAAAAAATTACTGTTCCAGGCGATTATTGTATGTTGCTTTTGCTTTGTTTCGATGGTTTCCGCAGGGCTAGCCATCGCTCAGACCGCTGTCGTTAAGGGTAATGTTGTTAACCTGCGCAGTGGGCCGGGTACCGGATATGCGGTCATCGGGGAAGCGAAACAAGGCGATCGTCTGAGTGTGCTCGATACTTCCGGTGAGTGGTCAAAAATCAGCCGAGGCAGTCTGACGGGCTGGATTCATAGTCCGCTGATCACGGTAGAAGCTGGAAATCAGACGGCTACCGGTCAGACTGCAGTGGTAACCGGGAGTACCGTAAGGTTACGTGCGGGTGCCGGTACCTCACATCCCGTGGTCGGGGAGGTCCCTGCCGGCACACGTCTTCCGGTCCTGGGAAAGTCCGGAGATTGGTTGAATGTACTTCTATCATCGAACAAAACGGCCTGGGTGGCCGGATGGCTGGTCCGGGTGGAAGGAAGTCCCGCGCCAGCCCCTTCTTCCGCTGCTCCGACACCGGCAGCCCCTTCCGGTACACTCCTGCCTCCGGTACAGATAGCTGTTAAGATAGCGGTGGTCACCGCTGGCATCGTGAACGTGAGGGCCAGTGCGGGTGTTTCCTATCCGGTGGTTACCCAAGTGAACCAGGGTACTCGCTTGGCTGTGGTCGGCGGCACTAACGATTGGGTGAACGTTAAACTCAATACCGGGCAAACCGCCTGGATAGCCCGTTCTCTCGTCCGCTTGGAGGAGAGCACTGCTCCGTCAACTCCCCAGAATCCGGCTTCATCGCCCCCGACGACTGCGGTTCCTTCACCTCCCGCGGGTCAACCTGGCCAGGGTTCGCCAGGTGGGGCAGAGGAACCTATGCCGTCCGGCTATGTCGCGGTGGTAAAGGCCAGTTCAGCCGGAGTTCGGGAAGGTCCCGGCGTGCAAAACCCAGTAATGTGTTTTGTTTTCCAGGGTGAGCGCTTTCCCGTGCTGGCACAGAAGGACATCTGGCGTAAAATCACCCTATCGGACGGGAGGACGGGCTGGGTCGCCACCTCTCAGGTAAACATCGAGAAGGCGGAGACGCCGTCACGCGACGGTAGCTTCGACGGCTCCTGGACCTTGGAAGCTTCGGAATCCGGCGGGCGCACGCAGATAGTCATAAAGTCACCGGTTCCCTTTGAGTACAATACTTTTACATTGAGCGGCCCCAGCCGCCTGGTTATCGACCTGTTTGGCGTGCCCAATACGGAGTTGCCCTCCGGTAGCACGCCCCATTCACAGGCGGTCAGCCAGGTGCGGGTCGGCTGGCAATCGGACGCAGCGGCCGGACGCGTCGTATGTGATCTGGCGCAGGGGTTGGGGCTGACTCGTCACCGTGTTGAAGTCTCCCCGGACCGCAAGTCTTTGAAAGTGGAGCTTTGGATTGCAAATGACGTTTTGGATGGCCGGGTGATTGTGATCGATCCCGGTCATGGGGGGGCGGACCCCGGTGCCACCGGCCCGACCGGGTACAAGGAAAAGGACTTCAACCTGCAGACCGCACTGGAAACCGCCCGCTTACTGCGGCAGGAAGGGGTGGAGGTGATCCTGACTAGGACCACCGACATTCGTCTGGGTAGCACGACGGCTGAGGATTTGGATGCGCGCAGTCGTATCGCCAACCAGAGCAACGCCGACTTGTTCGTAAGCATCCATGCCAACGCCAATCTGGATCGATCCAAACACGGAACCAGCCTGTACTATCACTCCCACCCGGAGAATCATGTCGGTTGTGCGAAGCTAGCCCGGGCTCTGCAGGCCAGCCTAGTGAAAGAATTGGGACGTAAAGATCTGGGTATCTTTGACCGTCAGTTCCTGGTGCTGAAGAATTTGAATATGCCCGGCGCCCTGGTGGAAACCGCCTTCCTTTCAAACCATGAAGAGGAGCGGCTGCTGGCCCAGGACTGGTTCCAAAACAGAACGGCGATTGCCATTGTAGATGGCATTAAGGCCTATTACAACAACTAGCGAGCACTGTTGTTTTCCAGATGCATAGCCTATTGCTATGAATAGGCAACTGTTTGTGCACAGGAATAATTGGTGTTGGGTCGAACAGAATAATGATTGGTTTCTTCTCCCTGAACAGTCAACAGTTGGACTTCTGCGGGAGTTCGTTGATTAATACGATGATTCAGGGGTTTTGCTTTGCGGAGGAGGCGAAACGGGATTGGCGCGCTGTACTATCGCTCTCTTTGATTCCGGGGTCGGTGGTCTCACCGTCGCGGGCCGGGTATTTGAAAAGATGCCTGGTCTTCCGGTTTTGTATTTCGGGGACACTGCCCATGTTCCATACGGAAACCGTTCCCCCGAGGAACTGGTGCGCTATGCCGACAACATCATCCGGTTTCTCTCCGGTCAGGGTGCCACCTACATCATTTTCGCCTGTAATACCAGTTCGTCGCTATCTCTTGAAATCATGCGGGCCAGGCACGACTTGCCAATGATGGGCCTAATCGCCCCGGGAGCGAAGGCGGCCGTGAGTTCCACCCGGAAGGGCCGTATCGGGGTAATCGCCACCCAGGCCACGGTTAATACCGGTGCCTACGAGCAGGCGATCTGCACCCTCAGCCCGGGCACTGCGGTCTACAGTGTTGCGGCGCCCAGACTGGTACCTTTCGTAGAGGCCGGCCTGCTGGACGCCCCGGCAACGGAGCAGGCCCTTAGTGACTACCTCCTGCCGTTGCGAGAGAAAGAGATCGATACTCTGGTTCTTGGATGCACCCACTATCCATTTCTTCGACCCGCGATTTCCCGAATGTTAGGCCCAGATGTGACGCTGGTCGACCCGGCTGAAGCCACCGTGGATGCGGCCCGCGCCGACATGCTCGACCGGGGACTCCTAACTGCTGGGGATGCCGGAGAGCCCTGTTTTCACCGCTACTTTGTCAGTGCCGATGCGCTTGGGTTTATGCAGGCCGCCCGTTCCCTCTTGGGGTCTGGGGCGGACATCGACGTCCAGGAGGTTTGCCTCCCCGACTGAATGATTTATTTCCGGGCATGGAATAATTGTGATATTATGCTGTTTAGATTGCGTCCGGCGGTTCCGGACCGGTTAGGAGTGCCCGGTGGAAAGAGTTGGCATCACCACAACCGTCCCGGCAGAAGTCATCTTTGCTGCCGGCCGCGTGCCGGTTGACTTAAACAACGTCTTCATCGCCAGCGAAAACCCCCGGCACCTGATTGAAGAAGCGGAGATGGCCGGGTATCCCCGCAACATCTGCGCATGGATTAAGGGTATTTACAGTTCAGTATTGCGTGACCCCGACCTGAACACAGTAATAGCGGTGACGCAAGGAGACTGCAGCAATACGCACGCCCTGATGGAGACTCTGCAACTCGCAGATATCCGGGTGATTCCCTTCGCCTTTCCCTTTGACCGCGACTATGACCTCCTGAACCTGCAGATTAAGAAGTTGATGGACGCCTTCGGCGTAGACTGGCCGGCAGTACAAGCGGCCAAGGGCCGTCTCGACGAGATCAGGGGCGTGGTTCACGAAATAGACCGCCTCACCTGGCAGGAAAACCGCGTCCGCGGATGGGACAACCATTTCTGGCAGGTGACCTGCAGCGATTTTGAGGGCGATCCAGAGCCGTACCGGGAGCGGGTTACGCGTTTTGCCAAGGAAGCAAGGCAGGCCCCGGTGCGTACCGAGGCGATCCGGATTGGCTACATCGGGGTGCCTCCGATCATGGACGACATCTACGACTACCTGGAGGAAAGAGGCGCACGGGTAGTGTATAACGAGACCCAGCGCCAGTTCAGCATGCCCTTCCATACCGATGACCTCGTGGAGCAGTACCGCCTCTACAGCTACCCCTACGGGATCTTTTACCGCCTGGAAGACATTGAGCGGGAGATCCACCGGCGGGAAATCCACGGGATCATTCACTATGCCCAGAGTTTTTGTTACCGGCAGATCGAAGACCTGATCATCCGCCGCAAGCTGAAGGTGCCAATCCTCACTGTGGAGGGCGACCGGCCAGGGCAGTTGGACGCCCGTACGGGGATTAGGATTGACGCCTTTCTGGAAATGCTGACCTAAAGTGCACGAGAATTGAGGTTGTGTTCAAATGGAATTAACAGTATTAGGCTGTTGGGCCCCCTATCCTCGCGCTGGCGGGGCCTGTTCAGGGTATCTGGTTCGTTCCGGATCAACCGCGGTTTTGGTGGATGCGGGGCATGGAACCTTTAGCCGCCTGTCGGGAATAATGAATTTCAGAGACCTGACGGCCATGTGCATTTCACATTATCATCCTGATCACTCCGTTGACCTGAGTGCTGTGCGGCACGCCATCGGCGGGGCCATTCGGGACGGTTCGCGGGAAGGCTTACTTCCCATCTATGTGCCGGAAGAACCAACTGAGGATTACGGTCGTGTCGCGGCATGGCGTGAGTCGTTCACTATCCATCCGGTCGATCAGCTTTCCTTTGATCCTAAGGGTCGCCGCACCGCAAACATCGGCGGCATTGATATCAGCTTGCTTGCAACCCGGCACAATCTGCCTTGTTACGCGCTGTCGTTGTCTTCGGGCGGGAGGCGGATCGTTTACACAGCGGACTCGGCACTCTTCCCGGAACTGGTGGAATTCAGCCGCGGGGCCGACCTGTTGTTGGCGGAGGCCAGCGGCTACCACAGCGATTGGGAGTACCTGCACCGGAACCATCTCACCGGGAGTCTGGCCGGGGAACTGGCCCGCGATGCGGGTGTGGGCCGACTCGTCCTGACCCATTTCTGGCCCGAGTACGATGTCGGTCGAATCTGTGCGGAAGCGTCTTCAGTATACGGTGGCCAGGTCGAGGCGGCTGAGGAACTAAAAACATTCCAGATATGATGAAAGAACAGAAGCATTAAGGAGGCATTATTCTTGATTAGAGTTGACGGGCGTAGCCCTGCGGAGATGCGTCCGGTACGTATCACCAGACACTACAACAAATATGCCGAGGGTTCTGTACTGGTAGAACTCGGTGACACCCGGGTCATCTGCACGGCGACAGTGGACGAAAGGGTACCCCCCTGGCTCAAGGGTGCCGGCAAGGGATGGGTCACCGCTGAATATGGTATGATTCCTCGTTCGACGGAAACTCGAACCCAGCGCGAAGCCGCCCGGGGTAAGCCCGGCGGACGAACCTACGAAATCCAGCGTTTGATCGGCCGTTCCTTGAGGGCGGTCATCGATCTAAAGGCTCTGGGTGAGCGCACGGTGACCCTGGACTGCGATGTGATCCAGGCCGACGGCGGGACCCGAACGGCGTCCATCACCGGTGCCTTTGTGGCCTTGATTGACGCCCTGCAGAAATATGCTGTCCGGGGGGCCTTCGAGCGGCTTCCGATCCGCGATTACCTCGCCGCCACTAGCGTCGGCATCATAGACGGGCACCCGGTGTTGGATCTCTGCTATGCCGAAGACTGCACCGCGGATGTGGACATGAACATCGTCATGACCGGCGGGGGAGAGTTTGTGGAAATCCAGGGAACCGGTGAAGAATCCACCTTCACGCGGAAGGAAGTCAATGACATCCTGGACCTGGCTGCGGGCGGCATTAAAGAATTGGTGGCCTATCAGAAGGAAGTTCTGGGAGAACTGTCCCAGGCCGTGGGAGCGGGAGGCAGAAGAGATGAAGAGACTGTTACTGGCCACACGGAATAAGGGTAAGGTGCGCGAGATCCACGCTTTGCTAGCCGACTTGGGGGTAAAGGTGTTGTCTCTCAGCGACTACCCCGACATACCAGACATTCCTGAAGACGGTACGACGTTTGCGGAGAACGCAGTCTTTAAGGCGCAAGAGGTGGCCCGTCTCACCGGCGAAATCACTTTGGCCGACGATTCCGGACTCGAAGTGGACGCTCTGAATGGGGAACCGGGTGTTCACTCAGCCCGTTTCGCCGGTGAACCGAAGAACGATGAGGCCAATAACACCAAGCTCATCGCTCTGCTGGAGGATGTGCCGCCGGTCTATCGGACGGCCCGTTTTCGTTGCGTAATCGCTTTGGTGACACCGGACGGGGATGTGCATACCGCCGAAGGTGCCTGTGAAGGTCTTATTATCCTCAAACCCCGCGGCGACAACGGTTTCGGCTATGATCCGCTCTTCTTTGTACCGGAATATGACCAGACCTTTGCCGAACTGCCGCTGGACATTAAGAACCAGATCAGTCACCGCGGGCGGGCCTTGGCCAAGGTGAAGGACCTGGTGCGGCAGGTTCTGACCTGACCGTCAAAACTGTCTCCCATTGATTCCATTGATCTCGACCTTGCGCCGTCCACCGCTACGTAGTATAATTTACTGGTGACGGTTGCGGTATTCGGATGTGTTTCCTGACTTTCCAGCATCCGGCATCCGACGATCGACATAAATGCGGGTGTAGCTCAATGGTAGAGCACCGGCCTTCCAAGCCGGGTACGAGGGTTCGATTCCCTCCACCCGCTCCATTATTTTAATTGTCCCGATAGCTCAGCTGGATAGAGCAACGGACTTCTAATCCGTAGGTCGGGGGTTCGAATCCCTCTCGGGACGCCATAAAAAACTAAGACCCCGCAAGTTTTTGCGGGGTTGTTTGTGTTTTCGGCTCCGAACAAGTGAGCCTTTATGTCCTACCGTCTGAATACCTCTCTCAATCTACCGAATCCGGAGCAGGG
The DNA here is from genome assembly GCA_019084485.1 of Desulforudis sp. Taxonomy (GTDB): domain Bacteria; phylum Bacillota; class Desulfotomaculia; order Desulfotomaculales; family Desulforudaceae; genus SURF-60. The sequence continues at coordinate 11,998 of JAHRFU010000094.1, forward strand.
GCCGACGGAAGTAGGCATACACCAACGCACCGAGCAGCAGGAACCCGGCCAGCCCCACGCCTGGGTACAGGATGCCGACCAGAGTGGTAAACCCAAACTGGCTGGCGATCAGGGCAATGATGCTTGTTCCGATGGCCGCACCACGGAAGGCCGGACTGGCCGGGTTAGTCAGCCGGGCGCAGAAACCGTAGAGGTTGGCTACGGCCGTAGAGTAAATGGCAATCAGCAAAACGAACGAATATAAGAACTGAACCAGCGGACCGAACTGGCCGGCGATAAAGGCCATGGGAATGTCCACAAAGACGGCGGCGGGACTGGCTAGAATGGCTAGGGTGATGACTAAGGCACCGGTGCCTAAGACGACGCTGCCGAAGATAGAGCCGTTGCGGATGGCCTTTTCGTCTCTGGCCAGGGCACCGAGGGGACCCATTATGGCGATGGCAATGACCAGGTTGTAAGAAGCGTAGGTAACCGCAGAAAGCGGCCAGTACGGGACGGCCGCGGCCCCCTGTACTGCAGTCAGCTCCATCAGGCCCAGGCTGGGCGGACGAGTTACGATGGTCGCCAAGGAGACGCCCAGTACGGCGACGACCAGGAGCGGTACGACCAGGCTGAGCGCCCGGACAATACCCTGGATGCCCAGCAGCACGGTGCCGATCGTAATCACAATCATAAACGCACTGCCCAGTAACGGTGGCTGACCAAATTGCTGGGCGAACACCGCCCCGGCTCCGGCGGCCATTACGGTCACGGTGCCGAACAGGAAAAAGGTGATGATGGCGTCGATTACGCCTCCCAGAACGGGGCCGCCAGTATGCCGGATGATCTCGAGATGGGACTTAGCTTGTAGCTGATGACCCAACCCCAGAATCACGATCCCGAAGAAAATGAACAACACGGTAGCGGCGATCACGGCATATAGGCCGTTTAGCCCGAACAGGACAAAGAACTGCAGGACTTCCTGCCCCGAGGCGAAACCGGCCCCAATAATCACGCCGATGTATGTGGCCGCGATTTGGTACGCTCCCACACCGTTGTTTTTCATACATTAATTATTTGAAGATGGCTCTTGGGCTATGCGCTATCTGATCACCAGGCGGCGCATGAGGTGGATGGCAATCGGTATTAGCACCGCGGCGACTACAACCAGCCAAAGGAAGTCCCAAACCAGGTGAACGCCCACATCGCCCAGCACGAGACCGCGGGTCAGGTTCACAACGTGGAACAGGGGGCTGGCCCAGGCCAGCGACTGTACGATCGCGGGCAGTCCGCTTAATGGGAAGAACACCCCCGAAAACAGGAAAAGGGGCGTGATTACTAGGGAGAAGTAGTAGTTGAAACTGTCTATGTTCGGGATGAGTCCGATCCAGATCATCGACATCGCCGCGAACAGGAGTCCGCTGACCAGCAATACGACGGGAACCAGCAGGGCCCAGGGCGAGGCGACCAGTCCCAGCACCAGGATCACAAACAGGATCACAGAGCCGTACAGGAAGCTCTTGTAGGAACCCCAGAGAATCTCCCCCAGTGAAACCTCATCCATGCTCACCGGGGTGGCCACCATGGCCTGGAACGTTTTCTGGAATTCCATGCGGATGTAGGTTCCGTAGGTGCATTCATAGGCACTGGAAAACATGGCCGATGATGCGATCAGCGCTGGCGCGATGAACTGGATGTAGGTCAGGCCTTCAATCGCCTGTACGTACACCCCCAGGCCGTAGCCCAGTGCGGCCAGGTACAGCAAGGGTTCAAAGAAGTTAAAGGACAGACTCACCTTCCAGCTACGGCGGTACACGGTCAGATGACGCCGGAAAACCTTAAAGACGCGCGCGGAAATGTCCATTCTGAGAGCGGAGATCATACCGTAAGCCCCCTTCCGGTGAGCTTAAGGAAGACGTCTTCCAGAGTAGCGGGCCGGAGCAGGTAGTGGTCGAACTGCTGGGGCAACTCCTGCAAGCTGGCCAGGAGTTGCCGTCCGTTTAGGGGATAGAGAACCAGGTTGTCACCCACTACGAGGTGACCCCTGATCTGACTCTGGAATTGTGTAATCAGCATTTCCCCGGCACCGGCTCCCTGTCCCACTTCCAGCACCTCGGAACCTACGTGCTTGCCGACGAGGAATTCCGGGGTGCCCTCGTCCAGGATAATCCCGTGGTCCATAATGATCAGCCGGTCACAGAGTTGGGATGCCTCTTCCAGGTAGTGCGTGGTTAGAATCAGGGTCACGCCGCGGCTGCGCAGTTGCCTGAGACGCTGCCAGACCGTGTGCCGGGCCTGGGGATCAAGTCCCGTGGTCGGTTCGTCCAGGATGATGATGTCCGGATCATTGATCAAGGCACGGGCGATGGTCAAACGCCGCTTCATTCCGCCGGAAAGGTGGTCGACTTTGGCGTCCCGCTTATCGGACAGGCCGAAGAACTCCAGTAGTTTTAGCGCCCTCTCGCGCGCCGTGCGCTCCGGGATGTTGAAGAAGCCGGCGTATACCAGCAGGTTCTGCAGCACCTTGAGATCAAGATCCAGGTTGTTCTCCTGTGGTACAACGCCGAGCTGAGCCTTAATTTCCCTGGCGTGATCGGAGACATCCAGTCCGAGCACCTTCAGCTCGCCTGAGGTGATCGGCGAGAAACCGAACATCATCCGCACGGTCGAAGTCTTGCCGGCCCCGTTCGGCCCCAGAATTCCGAAGCACTCCTGACGTTGCACGGTGAAATTAATCCCGTTCACAGCGCGCAAACCGTTGTAGTCCTTAACCAGGTTTCTGGCCGAGATTACCTCCAACGTCCCATCCTCCCGACCACTAGTATATCGCACCGGAAGTTAGTTTTCCCATCAAAGCAGTTACCACACCGCTTTCGCTCAGCGGGCGGGGCAGGAACCGGAAGGCAGTCTGTCGAAAACTCGGAAGGAAGAACCACACTCTCCAGAGGCTGGGAGTGATTGACCGTGAGTTTGCCTGTGCACCAATGGTACGAAGCGATCGGTGTTCGCCGTTCCAGACGCCATTATGACGGTCGGCCGCCGGTGCTGCTCAATCGGGCGTCTTTGGCCGGTGGGGTTTTCTTGAGGTTCCCCAAGTGGCCAGATTTAGCCTACAGGGTGATTAACTTGCGGAAACGGGGGAGGGGGCGGCGGTTACGTCGAACGAAGAACGCCTGGTGGCATTTGTGGAGCTGAACCCAGATGCCGAGCTGGATGTCCTGTGCGACCACCTGGAAGCGGAACCAATAGAGGTTTACCGTCTGCTCCAGAGCCTGCAAGATGAGCCCCGGGTCTGCAACCGGGGTCGATACCGAGTCCGTACCTTCGACGGCCGACTGACCACAGCCCAACTGAAGAAGCTGCTGCAGGAAGCGGAGAGCGGTCAGGCTAAGGATACCAGTCGTGCGGCAAGGCTGGTGAAAGTGCTCAATGCATTAAACGCCCGGACACCGCGCGGAGGGGTGACGGTCCGCGAACTGTCTGTAGAGTGTGGTGTCGGTGAAAGACAGATCTACCGTGATCTGAAAGCGGTTGAACAGGAGATGGACATCCCTCTGGTTAAGAACGGCCAGCCAGCGCGGTATGCCCTCAAGACCACCTATCTCCCTCCGTTGCGCCCGGATCAGGCCCTGATCATTTTCCTGAGTCTTCTCCAGCAGAAGGGATCAGCACTCTCGGGCCACATCAATACGATCAAGGACATCCTCGTCGCCCATCTCTTCAAGAACCGCTACCGGCCCGAGGACTTTCCTGTGGAGCGCCTCCAGCAAAGGCTCTACTTTGTAGAGGAGACCCTCGCCCATCCCGATCTGGTGGGGCAGGTCTTGGCCCGTATTACGAGCGCCCTGCAGGAACAGGTTCGTCTCAAGATCTGGTACTTTGTGGGCTACCGGGGCGTGCTTTCGGAACGGGTGATTGAACCCTATGCCTTGGTCTGCAAACGACAGCATTGGTTTCTGGTCGGGTACTGTACGAAGAGCCAGGCCGTACGCACCTTCAGGGTGGATCAAATCGAGAACGTGGTTACGCGCAGTAACGAGCATTTCGATTATCCGGCCGATTTCCGCATTCAAGACTTTGTCGGTGAAGCCTGGGGCGTAATGAATGACGGTGCGTCTCAGCGGGTGGTACTGCGTTTCACACCGGCCGTAGCTTATCGCCTGCACCGCATCCTGTACCATCCTTCGCAGCATATCGAACAGGAAAACGCAGACGGCTCGATCGCGGTGTCCTTCCGGGTTTCCGGTCTGGCCGAGTTCAAGACCTGGATCGTCCAATGGCTGGATAAGGTCGAGGTTCTGGAGCCGGAAACTCTGCGGGTACAAATTCGGGATATCGGCGCCGCCATCAGCAAACTCTACGAAAAAGAATAGTCCGGAAGAATTTCTGGGCGAATGACAGACTGTCGACACAGACCTCCTTTATTCTATAGACAATAGAAACGAGGAGGGATCTGCTATGGCTCAGGTTAAACCGTTTTGCCGGGCTGCCTGTCGCCCTGTTACCCGGACGGAGTTGTCCGTACCCCTGGAGAGACTTTCATCATATCGGCTGTTCCGGTTGTTACTGGTACTCAGACTCGTCTCCCTAACTGCCTGGGCCGAACGCCGCAGTTCCACCGCCTTGCGCCTGATACGCGCCAGGCTCTGGATTCTGGCCTACGGCTCCCTGATTGAGGCCAGTCCCGCAGTGGCTGAGGGCATTCGAAGCTGGGAAAAACAAAATCTTCACAGATCGTCATAAAACTGTATAATTCTACACCCCGGTGTTAATACATTAATACCGGGGTGTTTACATATGGTGGATTATCCACATCCTTCACATCTACTGTGTTCGTTTGCGTCCAGTCCCGACCTCTGGCTGCGCCATCTTGCCCTGGAACACCCGATGTGTCCTGTTGATGCCGTGTCCCGCCTGGCAATGGTTAAGGATTCCCAATTGCGGTGTAAAGCCCTGAGTCATCGTAACTGCGCACCGGAAGTACTCCGAGAAGAAGCACGATCCATGAATACCACTCTGCGGCTGGCGGTTGCCTCCAACCCATTGTGTCCGGGTGATCTCCTGGAGATGCTAACCCAAGACCCTGAAACTGAGATCCGGGCGGCGGTAGCCGCAAACACTGCGGCCGTGCCGGAGTTATTAAGGCGTCTGTCTGGGGATAACCAGACCGCGGTTCTCTCAGCCGTGGCCGGGAACCCGGGTACACCGGGGGAGGCCTTGGCTCGGTTAGCTTGCTCTAAAGCGGATGCCGTATTGGAGAGCCTGGGTACCAACCGGGCATGTCCCGCCGCCTTGCTTAACAAACTGGCCGATTTTCAACAGATTGGGGCATGCATTGCCGTTGCCGGTAATCCATCAACCCCGGTAACGGTTTTGTCCCGCCTTTTGGAACGGGGGTGCGGCATTGTTCATAAGATGGAAGAAGCATTTGGACGCACGTACCTTCACTATTTTAGTCCGCCGGTGGTCTTGCTATTGCAGCGGTTGGCGGCGAATCAGGCCAGCCCGCCGGAAATTCTCGAGGAATTGCTCTCCGTAGCCGGCTTTAGGGTTCGTGAACCGGTAGCGGCCAATCCCGGTTGTCCGTTTGCCATACTAAACGAACTGTCCGTGGCGACCGACTCCAAAACCAGGCGGGGGGTTGCCGCCAACCCTGTTTCGCCGCAGGAGCTTCGTCGCAAACTGGCCACTGATCCGGAGCCCGGTGTCCGACTGGAGTTGGCGCGGAATGAGCACTGTGACCCGTCAGTGGTAGCACTTCTGGCCCGAGACCCGGAAGGGTCGGTAAGGCTGGCGGCGGTCGAGAACGAAGAGTGTCCACAGGCGGCCGTCGCGCTGCTGTTGACTGATAACTGGCATACTGTGCGCCTCAAAGCATTGGTTCATCGGGCCTGCACGGTCGCAATGGTTTTGGATGCTGCTTCCCAGGTGTGTTCCTCGGCCTTCGGGCGGGAAGTGACCCCGATCCTTGCTGATCTTGCTCATCACCCCGATTTCCCACCGTTTTTGAGGACAATGATCGTACACCATAAAGGGGGTAGCAGTATTGGCTACCAAGGCTTACGGCGCCCTGACGCCCTATGCCGTTAAAGAACTGGCTTCTTTTATCCATGGCACCGGCGCTAAGCGCAGCATCCTCCTGCTGGGCCCCCCCGGCATTGGAAAAAGCGTTCTGGTGCGGGAGATCGCCCAGGAAATCGCCCGGGATCAAGGTCGTGTCTTTTTGGAGTACAAACGACAGCATATCGCGGGTATTGACCTGGAGCAGGTATTTGCCAATCCAGAACGTTACTTTGTATATGTAGACCTGCGTCTGACCGAGGCCGAGCCCGTCGACCTGATGGGCCGTCCCGTTACAGTGACCATCCGGGATCGTAAACAGATCGTGTACCACCCTCCGCAGTGGGCCGTGCTGCTGGCGGAGCTACCCGGAGTGTTGTTTCTGGATGAGTTGACCAACATCCAGCGGCCGGACGTGCTCGCGGCAGCTTACAAGTTGATCCAGGATCGTGCCGCCGGCTTCACCGGGTTTTCTCCTGGGGTTCAGGTGATCAGCGCCGGAAACCGCCCGGAGGACAGTTCCATTGCCAACCTTTTGCCGGCACCGTTGCTGAATCGTGTGTACCGGATTGAAGTGGAGCCGCCCACCGTGAACCAGTGGGTGCGCTGGGTTAGCACCCAGTATGACCGGTGTGACGAGAAGGTTTTCGCCTACCTATACCGGTTCCCGGATGATTTTTGCCGGGTTCCTGAGGAAGGGGAGACCCTGGAGGGCTACCCGACACCGCGGAGTTACACTTTCCTAGCCAACGACCTAGTGGCTGCCGTCGAGGCGGGCCTAAAACCGTCAATAATCCGCACGCTTTGCATCGCCGCCTTGGGCAGCGAGGTGGGAGAGCGATTGTTCGCCTTCTGGCAGAATCCTGTTCCCGGGTTTACGGAGTTCCTTGACAACCCGTCTCTCTTTCAAGAGCTTAACCTGGACCAGCGTTATATTGCGGTGGTGGTTATCGGCCAGGGCCTTGCGGAGACGGTCTTCAAGCTGGCGGCATCGGTCCCGGAAGAGCAGGAGATCCCGGCTGCCCGCGTGCTGATCGAGCCAAACCTGAGGGCTTCGGTGCAGCTCTTGGATATCATCGGTGCGGAAAACAAAGAGTATCTGGCCCTGCTCTGGTTTATCCTGTCCAACCGGTTGCACGCACCCTGGAACGACGCGCTGTATCTGGAGTTGTGCGCGCAGTCGCAGAATGTAAAGGACTCATATGCCTCAGTCGGCAATCTGTTGAGGTAGGGGCTAAATATGGATCGGATTATTCAGGAGATGCGTCGGGATATCGAGGATACCAAGGCGCTCTTGTTCCTGCAGGCTCCCTTTCTGGCGATCATTCTGAGCAAGATGCGCATTCTGGTTAACAAGAACGTCCGCTCCCTGATGGTTACACCTGATGGCGAGGCGATCTTCAATCCGGAATTCTGGAGCAAGCTCGAAGGGCCTGAGAAGAAAGCCTTTGTCCTTCTTCATGAGGCTCTGCACTTGGCCTTTCGGCATCCGTGGCTGATCAAGGGTCACGACCGCAAGCTATATAATCTGGCCACGGATATGGTTATCAACGAGATGCTGTTTCGCCACGGCTTCACCCGTGCGCCGGGAAACCCGGTAACGGCGCCATTGATCCAAAACATGGCACGTGAGTCGGGGATCGTGGTTGGACTCGACGAACTGCGTCGTTTGTCCAGCGAAGAAGTGTACCGCTTGCTCAACAACCCGAAGTTCGAGATTGACCTGGAAAGTCACAATCAGGAAGAACCTGACGACGTATCTGAACAGCCGTCCGAACCGGATGACAGCGAGGTAGTGCAGGGCGGGGCCATGGACGAGGGTGAAGACCCCGAGGAATTCTGGCGGGCCACGGTGACTGAGGCCGCCGTAACCATGCAGCAGGCGGGTGTCCTTCCCGGTGATATACAACGGCAGGTGGACTTGTCTCTTAAGCCTCAGGTCGGCTGGCGGCGCCAACTCCGGGGTTGTCTCCAGGAGGGGGCGGGGCGGATGGTCGTCTCCACCTGGCACCGTTCCTCGCGGCGATATGCTTCCTTTCCCGGAATCAAGAGGCTGGGGGTGCAGACGGTTTGGGCACTGATGGACTGCTCCGGCTCCATCGAGGACGAAGTGCTGTCCCAGTTTGTCACCGAGGTGTGGTCAATCAGCAGGATTCACAGTTGTGAACTGAAGGTGATTCCCTGGGACGCCCAAGCTCTATCCGCGATTCAGGTGCGGACTGCCGCCCAGGCACGGCGCAAAATCCCGGTGAATCTGAAGGGAGGCGGTGGGACGGTACTGGGGCCGGCCCTTCTGGAACTGGCCAAGGGGATCAGGATGCAGGACATTGTGATCATCCTGTCGGACGGTTACATCGCCGATATTGAGGCGAAGGCCACGCTTGACCTGTACCGGCGCATGGCGAGGCGCGCCGCCCGGGTTGTCTTCGTTACCACGGCCAAAACCCCGTCTCTTCCGGCGACCCGATTTATCTACCTTGAGCGGGAGCGGCGGCGTCGATCTAGATAAATGTCCCATGAACGCCCTCGGGATATTGACACCTTGGTTCAAATCACCCATAATGCCAAACAACGGCCCTAAAGGAAAGTGGCGCTCTAGAGCGCCACTTGGTGATCATTGATGGTGCGGGCGAGAGGACTTGAACCTCCACGAGCTTAGCTCACCAGATCCTAAGTCTGGCGCGTCTGCCGTTCCGCCACGCCCGCATGCCTTACTATTATAAAGTATGCGGTGGTCCAAATCAACCTTCCCCAAGCCTTTTATCCACAAGGGATCTTGGTCTTTCCGGTGAATCATAAGGTCAGGCTGTCAAGCAGGGGAGCAGTGTTAATGGCACGTGACAAGGATGCGACAACACTCAACAATGAGGATCAGGGGCTACGCCGGCCCGAGGAAGCCGGATGCAGACGGCTGGACGGTCGCACCTGGCTGCGCTATTCGATAAGTGTGTGGGATGACCTTGTGAAGACGGCGGAAGAACGGGCACTGAAGCACCCCGCCATGTTCCCGACGGCCTTGATCGAACGCCTGCTCGAGGTGTTCTGTCCGCCTGGGGGTGTTGTGCTGGATCCCTTTATGGGCAGCGGCAGTACCGTGGTAGGTGCCTACCGCCGGGGGCACAGGGCCATCGGCTTTGAACTGTCACCGGAATACGTAGAACTGACCACTTCCCGTCTGGGGGAGATCCACGGCCGGTCGGATTATTATCCCCAAATTGTCCAGGAAGACAGCCGCAAGCTTGCCGAACATGTTGATCCCGGACAGGTGCACCTGTGTATCACCTCGCCACCCTATTGGGATATCCTGAACCAGCGGCGTTCCGCCGACGGCAAGGGGATCCGGAACTATGGAGACAATCCGGGAGACCTTGGCAGCATTCAAGACTACCAATCGTTTCTCAGTGAACTAGGCGTCGTCTTCGAGCAGGTCTTTCAGGTCCTCGCTCCAGGGTCATACTGTGTGGTGGTGGTGATGGATATTCGCAAGGGGTCGAGCTTCTACCCCTACCACATGGACGTATCACAGCTCATGCGGGAAATCGGCTTCGTCCTCGATGATATCATTGTCTGGGACCGGCGGCAGGAGTATAACAATCTGCGCCCGCTGGGTTACCCGCACGTGTTCCGGGTAAACAAGGTGCACGAGTTCATCCTTATCTTTCAGAAAAGAACAGACAACCGCTGATCAAACTCCTCAGCCACATCTTCGACCACGAGGTAGCCTGTCAAGGCCGGCCTCGGAAATGACCGCTAACGCAGGAGCTTACGGACACGGGTCACCGTGGAATCGGGCTCGCCTGGGATTATTTCATATCCCAGCTTCCGGTACAGAATCATCTGTTCGCTCCCGGCTTCAACTTCACCGGTGGGAAGAGAATCATGGATCGAGGATATCCCGAAGGCTTTCGCCACCTGTTCCGCCCACAAGAGCGCCGGAATGGTCGCTGCAAGCTCCCCGCCAAACTGTTTGTCCACAATCTCCAGTTTTCGCTCATCGAGGTACACATCAAAGATCAACTGGCCCACATACGATTTCTCTTCGCCCGCGAAGACATAGATGGTGTTCATTGTCCTGTCCGTGGGGATGTGGGGGTTTTCCAGAAACAGAACCATGGTTAACGGCTCCGCGCCCGGGATCGTTTTCTCACCCGCAAAGCGGGACTCCTGGAGCAATGCTGAATAGCGAATCATCAAAGAAGCATCCTCTCTGCAATGTCCATTAGGCAGGTGCAGTGCGCGCTGAGGGTACTGCACCTTCATCATTTTACGTCTTGTAGAATCCGGTATCAAGCATTCCGGAGCATATCTTATTCATTGGATGACTAAGATAAAGACTTTTTGGAAAGTAATGACATATAAAGGGGGGATTGTGATGAGTAAAATTGGCGGATTCCTAAGAAGGCTTTGGCCTTTCAGAAAGCGGGAAGAGATAAAAGAGACCCAGAGTCAGGACAAGCAATAGCTGCTGTTTCTTCCAAGAGTGTAGGATCTTAATCCTGCACTCTTTTTCCGTTCTTACGCAGGTTCTAGTGAACCTTGTATGGGAACTCAAGCGTTTCCATGGGGAGGAGTATTCTACTCACCGCGGATCAACCAATAATTCGTACCTGATCAAAGATCGGAAAGTAGCGCTCCGTGGACACCGTGTGGACTCCCTTCCACGAAGGCTTTCTCCAGGAGTTGAAGCGCGAAATCGGGCTTGATAGCATAGACCTGATTGTCATTAATCACACCGAACAAGACCACGCCGGAAGCCTGCTGTACCTAATGGATAAGATCCCAAACACCTCGATCTACTGCACGAAGAACGGCGCCGCCTTCATTAAGGGCCATTTTCACCGTGACTGGAACCTGAACATCGTCAAGACCGGGGACAGTGTCGACCTAGGTGAGTACAAGCTGGTTCTCGTGGAAATTGTTTTAATGGTGAGCCATCGGCGACTCGAACGCCGGACACCCTGATTAAAAGTTGCATTCCCTGATTTCCCGGTGTTCCCCAGTATTCCCCCAAACCCTTATGTCATCTGGCCTGCGGGGATTTTGGTGGCCTTCCATTCCCCACTTTTCCCCTCGTCTTTACATAACCTTTTGCATAACATTGCAGAAAAATTGCAGAAAGAAAGCGACACCCCACAAAAACCTGTGTTCAAGTTGCTCTCTGCATCTCCGCAACCAGCTCAGCCACCTTTTCTGCTAACCTCTTTTCCCCGGACGCGCCTTGTTCCAGAGCGCGCTCGATCTGTTCTGCTAACCAACCCTGATCTATGTTGGGGTAACTCTTCACAATATCCTCAGTCCACTTCCTTTCGCGTGATCTCTGGATCTGGTGGGCTTTACGGCAGGTTTCGGAACAGTATTGATTGTCGGGATGATCGGTAAGATAAATACTGCCGCACCGTTTTTTTGCACATCGACGAAATGCCTTACCCCCCAACAGGTCAAGAAACGTAAGCAGGTAAATAGCATCAAGCAGTGACCGGAACTGCCACCCCGCAGACCACTTTCGGCTTTCTTCATCCCAACTTGCCGCAGGCCGGATCCCTTTAAGGCGCTCGTTGAAGCGTAGTTGAGCCGTAAAAGTCTGATCCCCGGCCTCAGAAATGTGCGTTACCTCCCTCAATATCTCTTGATAATCATGCACAGCTTGAACAAACAACGGCAACGGCTCCTGGTGCCGGTGCCGAGCCCGTTTACGCCGATCATAGTACCAGGTTGAATACTTTTCTCCCCCCAGGTTGGTTGCCTGGCCTTTGAGAGGAAGGCTCTCCGCCGCCTGATAAGCGGGGATTGCCCACAAACCAAGCAATCCCCACGTATTGACAAAGCGGAGAACATCAGCAGGGTCAGAGGCATCAAGGCGAGCCAAATCCAGATGCGGGGTCGCCTCATTATGCTCCTCAGGCCATTTGGGCCGGCGCATGATCTCTTTCTTTGGAATAAGTGGCGCATAGTATTGAACACCCCCCCCTGAAGCAGCTACGAGTACCGCAATCCCGTCGCGTTCCCGTAATTCGTAGCGTAGCCGCGGCCACAAAATTACCCCAGGAAAGCCCTGTTGTGTCAAGAAAATCTCCCCCTGTAAAAAATGTGGGCAGTTAGTGGGTGCTGACAGCCTATTAGCAGTATGCCATAGTGGTGCTGGGATGACAACATCGAGGAACAGGGGGGAAATGGAATGAGCGTTCGGAATGCCGATTGGAGCGCGTTGCCGCTGCTCTGTGAGCCCAAGGATTTGTACCCAATTTACCCCGGCGGAAAAAATGCGGTTTACGCGTTGTTCCATCGGGCAGATTTCCCGGCGGTGCGGCACGGGAGGCGGTTTTTTGTGTCGCGGGATGCTTTGAGGCGCTGGTTTGAGACGGGAAAATGACCGGTAAAAAAATGAAATCCCGGCTGGCGAGGCCGGGCGTGAGGTGGGGACGATACTGTCTGATAAAAATATACACCAACTAGCTGGTGAAATCAAGCAAGCTATCTATAGCACTAACGGTTACACATTGCAAGACATCGAAGGAAGACTTAGGGACCCACGGCGCGAAGGCGACCGCATTATGGCCTTTTGTCCGTGTCACAATGACGGGGCGACACAAGGCCGCCGGTCTCTCAGTGTCAAGGATGAGCGCGGCAAAGTGCTTCTCTATTGTTTCGCCGGCTGCAAATATGAAGACATTATGGACACCCTGGGCCTCAAGCCGGATATCAACGCGCCCAAGGCGAAAAGAGTTATCGTCACAACCTATGACTACCGCGATGCCGATGGCCGGGTCAGGTATCAGGCCGTCCGCTATCATCCCAAAAGCTTCGTCCAGTGTCAGCTCAACGAGGCCGGAGGCAAGATTTGGAACATGAAGGGGGTTGAGCCCTTGCCGTTCCGGTTGCCCGAGCTCCTGACGGCAATCAAGAAGGGAGACCCTGTTTTTATTGTGGAGGGTGAAAAGGATGTCCTTAACCTCGCCGTCATTGGGATTACGGCGACCTGCAACCACGGCGGCGCGGGAAAGTGGAAACGAGAGCTCTCGAAGCATTTTCCGGACAATACTGAGGTAGCCATCCTTCCAGACAATGACGAACCGGGCCGCCAACATGCGGAGAAGATTGCCCAGGAACTACATGCCCGAGGTTGCCGGGTGCGGATTGTGAGCCTGGAGAACCTGCCCGACAAAGGCGATGTTTCTGATTGGCTGAACAATGGCGGCACAAAGGAGGCGTTGTTGCGGTTGGTGGATGGGTGCCAAGAGCGGGAACCATCCGACGAACCAGAAGCAGAAGGAGAAACAGAAGACGGCAAAAAGCCAAGCCAGGCGGACAAGCTCATACAAATTGCAGTTGGCGGCGCTTTTCCCTTCCACGACGAGGCCAGAGACGGTTTTGCCAGTATTCCGATTAACGGCCACAAAGAGACCTGGCCCCTGCGGAGCAAGTTTTTCAAGCAGTACCTGGTACGGCAGTTTTACGAGCTAACCGAGAAAAGCCCGAACAACGAGGCCCTACGGCAGGCGCTAAACGTTGTTGAGGCTAAAGCGGTGTTTGACGGCCCGGAAATAAAGCTTCACCTTCGGACGGCGGAACATGATGGCGCTTTGTGGTACGACCTGGCCAACGACGCATGGCAGGCAATTACAATTACTGCTGCCGGCTGGGAAGTAGTAGACAACCCCCCAATTCTCTTTAGGCGCTACAAGAACACGGCCGCGCAAGTGCTGCCAAAGCCTGGCGGCAAGCTGGGCCTGCTGAAGAAATACGTCAACCTGAAAGATGAAGCGGACTGGGCACTGCTTTTTGCGCTGATCGTGCATGCGTTTGTCCCGGGAGTTCCCCACGGGATACCGGTTTTTCACGGCGACAAAGGGAGCGCAAAGACTACGGCGCAGAGAGTTATAAGGAAACTGATTGACCCTGCCATAAGGGACACTATGGCCCTGCCCCAGGACAAGAATGAGTTGGCATTAATGCTGACGACAAACTACTCCCCGATTTTCGATAACTTAGATGGCCTTAAGCCCTGGCAGTCTGACATGCTATGCCAGGCGGCCACAGGTGGCGGAATAAGCAAGAGAGAACTGTACTCCGACATGGAGGAGATTATCTTATCGTTTTTGCGCTGCCCAATGCTTAACGGCATTAATCTGGTGGCGTCCAGGGATGACCTGTTAGACCGGAGCGTTTTATTCAAGCTAGACAGAATTTCTCAGGAGCAGAGAAAAACCGAAAAGGATTTCTGGCGGGCGCTTGAGTGGGACAGGCCATATATTCTGGGTGCTATTTTTACAGCGTTATCGGGCGCGATGCGGATATACCCCACGGTTAATCTCCCGGCCCTGCCCAGGATGGCGGACTTTGCCGAATGGGGGTATGCCATTATGCAGGCGGTAGACGGCAGCGGCGATGAGTTTTTGTGGGCGTATCATAAAAATATTGCCGGTGCGGTTGAAGAAGCGGTTATCAGTGATGTTATAGGTGCGGCGGTGGCGGAATTCATGGACGACAAAGAATCTTGGCAGGGAACGGCTACGGAGCTACTGGAGCAGTTAAATGAACTGCCCAGCGTAAACACAAAAGAAAAAGGCTGGCCTAAAAAGGCGTATACGCTAACCAGGAGGCTAAATAAAATTAAGTCTGCGTTGGCTGACTACGGCATCAATGTTGAAACTAGCAGGACAGGGGAAAAGCGTTTTATTGCCTTTGCTAATAATAGAAAAATAGCGTCACTAGCGTCATTGCGTCATGAAGCCACGGAAAACGGGCATTCCGGGGATGACGCTATTTCATCGCAAGCGTCATTACTTGCGTCATTGCGTCATGAAGCCAGTAATAGCAATGACGCCATTGACGATGTTAATGACGCTATTGAAAATAAAGCGTCATGCCGCGAACCCTTGGGAAATAAGGGCTATGACGCTAATGACGCTAATGACGCTATTTTAGGTACTTCTGGAGGAGGCGGCACAGAAGAAATAGAGGTGTTCGAGATATGACCCCTGCCGAGCTAATTACCGAACTGGAACTGCGTAACATAAAAGTTTCCCTAGCTGGCGACAAGCTCCGGTTGGAGGCCCCGGCTGGGGTGCTAACCCCGGCGTTAAAAGAAGCCATAGCTAAACACAAGCCGGAACTTATAGCTATTCTTTCTGGCCGCGGTTATGAAGAAGTGTTTTGGCCTGGCGTTAAGTCGAAAGTTTACCGGGCAAGGCAAGCCTGCCTAGAGGCCGGCCACTGCTGCTGGGTAAGCGAAACTGACTGCAACCTGTACCTGCTGACCGACGACGAAGGGATGCCGACAGGCCACTGCCGGGAACGCGTGGGTACGAATTAGGCGAATTAAGTCCGGATGAAAAACCGGATTAAAGAAGGCCGAGATTGGAGATTCACAATGAGACTACACCTTAAAAGGAGTGTTTTAATTGGCACGGATCTATAACTGGAAAGACGAGCTACAGGTTAATCAGTCGTCCGCTTTCTACAATCTGAACGATGATGAGCAGAAAGAGTTGCTTCGCTGGATTCGCGAAAATCTGAAAAAAACCAAGACTTTCAATACCTGGGATAGCTCCTACGGATTAAAGCATCTGTTTGAGATGTCCGCTAACAGTTTTTACGTGACAAACGGGACGTTCAAAGGGGCGATGCTGGAAGCGGGATTTAAAGTAAAGGACCCGTACCGAATCAACTGGCATTTCAATATTTCCAAGAAGTCGGTAAGAGCTCTCTACGAGCAGTTAAACAAGAAGCGCTAGTGTCGATGTGTCGGAGTTGGGAGGTGGTTAAGCAGTGCCGGAATACGCCGAGTGGCCGACAGCAGGCAAGATCATCACGCTTGAACTTACGCGGTGCATCTTGGTTTTGTCCGAGGCCGAAATGCTGAAGCGGGGTAAGGCTTACAAGCGGGCGCAGGCGGCCAGGAGGGTACACAGCGATGCGCGGTAAGACGTTGAAACTGATCAAGGCGGCGGAAGCGGTGCTGGCCGAGCATAACCCGATGACCTTACGCCAGGTGTACTACCAACTGGTCAGTAAGCACGTGATCGACAACAACCGGAGCGAATACCAGCGACTGAGCAATGCCTTGGTGAAGGCACGGCAGCAGGGGTTGGTTCCCTGGGAATACATCGAGGACCGGACGCGGAAACCGCGTCACCCGGCAATGTGGTCCGACCTGGCCGAGTTTCTGGACACAGTAAGGCGCTCGTACCGGCGCGACATTTGGACAAGTCAAGGTTTGTACGTTGAGTTATGGCTGGAGAAAGAAGCACTGTCCGGCATTTTCGAGCCGATCACCAGAGAGTATGGCCTTGCCCTTGTGGTGGGCCGTGGTTATAACTCCTGGACGGCGCTTCACGACGCGGCAAAGCGGGTCATGGAAATGGATCGGCGGGCGGTGATTCTCTACTTTGGGGACTTCGACCCGTCTGGTGAGGACATCGCCCGGGCGCTGGCGGAGGGGTTGGAGCACTTCGACGTTTACCCGGACGTGGTGAGTGGCGTTGAGCACGGATGATGTCCTGTCCTATAATCTCCCGCCGGACTTCACCAAAAAGACGGACAGCAGGAGCAAGGCATTTGTCGAGCGGTTCGGGGACATGACCGTGGAACTGGATGCCCTCCCGCTTCCGATCCTGCGGGCGAAGATCCGGGAAGCGATAGAAGCGAACTTGGACTTGTCTGAATTAGAGGCGGTCCGGGAAGTCGAGGCCCGGGAAGTAACACAGTTGAAAGAGTTAATCAGGTAGGTGACGGCAGTGAGCCAGGGGTTGGGCGCTTTGCAACGCGACATACTGGAGACCTTGGACGAGGCAAAGGGAGCGGTGTTTCATTACCGGGGCAGTGCCCGGGAAGAAAACTACGGCAGGCTTGATAACTACCGATGGGATGAACCGGGCTGGGTACGATGCCGCGGCTGTGTAGTGAAGCTGGCTCCCGGAGCCTATGACCTGCGGGCCAGTATGAAATACCTGGCGATGAAACGCGGCGCGACCTATTGCCGGGGAAGTTTTGTTAGAGAGCGGTTTCAGGTGGCGTTCTCCCGGGCCGTCAAGGGGCTGATCCGGCGCGGGGCACTGGAGCCGTTGGGTTTGGTGCCGTTGGCCGAAGCCGAAAACGAGCCGGACGAATATACCGTTATGCTCCTTGCTGACGGTCTTTATCTGGCGGCATGGCCGCGACAGGTGCGATTTGTGCATAAGCGTTAAGTATGTTGGCGGAAATCGGTATTTTTGCAGTTTTGGAGGTGATCAACGTGGCGAAGAAAGCAGTGGCGCGGAGAGTGCCGATCCACCGGGGGGAGCCATACTGGGAGCGGGAAAAACCGGAGACTGTCCAAACCGGACGATTGATCCTGAGTTACTACCCGATCGCCGGCAAGCTGCAAGTAAGCCAGGCTTTCAAGGACCGGGAAACTGGCGAACTGCGGCGGGGTCGGACCGTCACACTGGATCAGGAGGACCTGGCGTTACATCCCGAGGCGCAGGAACTGCTGGCCCGGGTGCTGGACGCCTGGAGCGAGTAACTATTCCGGCACAGCCCCGTAAACCGATTGGGGCAACTCCCCGAAAACCGATTGCGGCAGTTCCTGGCCTACCACAATCTGGACACGTAAGTGTTGATTCAAATTTATGCTTTGGTCCCGAATTTGTCCGGCGATCCGGGCACACAACTCCAGACAGCTCCGAGCCTCGCGAACACCCATCAACGCGGCTCGCAAATCGCCGGCCGTTTCCGCTTGGGTCAGGATGTCCATGGCCCTGCCTTGTAGGTGCCTGACTTCATCCAGCAGCTTGTCGGCCTGACTGATTTCGGCAGCCTCCGTCGCTTTCAACAATTGGACAGGCAGGTGGCTATCCTTGTGTCGAAGGAGCGCCGACTTGGAAACGGACCACCGTCCCGCTATGGTCCGTAGTGGCTCTCCGCCGATCAACGCCTTCTCAATGGCGTGACGGTCCGGGTGGCGACAGATTCTACATGTTTGGGGCACGCTAAACACCGCCTTTCCAGCCTTTTTCAACATTATACCACCTCCCGGCCCCAGGGTCATCCCATTAGTCACATCACGCGCACGCGGGGAAGGCCCAGGATGCCCCAGGAGCGGCGCAAACGTCCAAGGGGGTATACTAGACTACTACCGGAGTGAGAGAACGGCAGTACAGAGGCCGTCTCTGGATGTAGCTAGGGGAGGTTGGACACGTCAGCTTCGTTCCGGGAATGCGTAGCCCGGCTGAACTACATGGCTCTCCCGCAGCGTACGAATAGCAGCGGATTTGCCGGCGCCGATCTCGCCGGTCTTGGCTTCACTACGCAAATACTGCGGCCGGATGCCAAACTGGTATAACAACTCGCGGTAAAAATCCCGCGGTTTCAGCGCGG
>JAHRFU010000097.1 GCA_019084485.1 Desulforudis sp.
ACCATGATGAAAGCCAGCAAAACTGAAAATATCAGCTTAGTCATAGATATCACCTCTGATTTTTTGATTTTTTTAGGTTACTATTTGCATTTTTTACTTTGCCATCGTCCCTGCGCCGTGCAGACAAATGTCAAGGACAGGTTAAGGGCAAAGTAAAAAATGCAAATAGTATCCTAAAAAAATCAAAAAATCAGAGGTGATATCTATGACTAAGCGGATATTTTCAGTTTTGCTGACTTTCATCATGGTAAGCGGCCTGGTCTTGTGCTTGGGCGGCAACGCCAACGCGGCCACCAGAATCTCGGCCCTCTGGCGCCCGAACGTGAGCCCGGAAAGCACGGCGCAGCTCGGTTCCTTGCGCATTTTAGAAAGTGCCGGAGGGAGTCTAAAAAAAGACGACTGGGTAAATATCAGCTTGCCTTCATATGTCGAGTTGGAGCAGTTTAAGGTTGGCACGGGAACTTCTACTACTACGGATCTGATCATTATTGCTGCTCCGGGGGTTACGGTTGGGGTTACCGATGCCGGTTTTACTGTCTCTACGGTAGCAAATACGGTTTACGGTTTTGGCGAGGTGGCTCCGCTCAAGGCAGGAGAGTTAGATATAGCTGTGCTGAGTAAAAACAGCTTTAACCTCATAGTTAAAAAAGACTGGTCTCCTTTCACTACATTAACTTTAAGGGCGGTTGTTTCGTTCGATCGGGTTAAGATCAAGCCCGTAGCTCCCGAAGACCTCGAAACCTCCGAAGTCAGAGTCACGCTCAGCGCGCCCTCGACCGCTGGCTTCTCTTCCGGGACGGTGGCCGTGGGCACACTCCTCACGGCCGGAGGCAGCTCCATCACCGCCGCCTCGCCCAAGAACATCACCGATATTGGCGGGAGCATTGCCGACATCACCCTTAGAGAAGACGTAGTCGGGGCGCTTGAAGCAAACGGTGCTGATTTTACCAAGGAAAAAACCATTAAGCTGGTATTGAGCCCGGGCTTTACCTGGGACAGGGTGGAATTATCTAGATACGGCGGATTTTCAGAAATAGGAATTAACATTCTTAGTGATATAGTTACTGAACGGGACGGCCGCAGTGCCTTGTATCTTGGAATTAATAACAAGACCGGAAAAAATCCCGGTGAGCTGGTCATCAGGGCCACGGTGAAAACCAGCGGGAATTTAACCTCTGCCCGCGACGTAAAAGTCACCTACGGTGGCACCAACCCCGGCGTGGGTGGGGAGCGGATCGCCGAAGTGACGGTGGCCAAGTACCTGGTGCCGGGGTTGACGTCCGCGGCCAAAAGCACCCTGGACGTAGTTGCCGGCAGGAAAAACCAGCAGATCGGGAGTTTCACCGTGGCCGAAGGGATGCCGGGGGACCTGCCCAAAGGGAGGGTGATCAGGCTGACCCTGCCGGAAGGGGCGAAGTGGAACCGGCCGCCCACCGTCACCCGCGAGGCGGGGAACGGTGCTCTCACTGATCCTCCCAGCACCCGTGATGACGGGCGGACGCTTGTTTACACCGTTTCTGCTACTTCCACTTCGCGCACGATCTTTTGCTTTAAAAACGCCACTGTCGATCTGGCGCTCGGCGTCCCTGAGGAACTGACCGTGACGGTGAAAGGCCCCGGCATTGACAGCGCAGCGACCGTGGTCAACGTCCAGGCGCCGGTAACGCTTTCCGCCGGGGGCGGCACGGTCCGTATCGGGGCGCAGGAGCAGGCCGTAGGCGTGCTCACCATCCAGGAAAACCTGCCCGGGGCGCTGCGGGCCCGGGATGCAGCCGGTAACCGGGCGGTGCTCAAGCTTACCCTGCCCCAAGGGGTGCGCTTTGCCAAAACGCCCGTTGTAAAGGTTGCCGACGGGGATCTGGAACTGGCTGCATCCGGTGGGAGTTTGCTTGATAACAACCGCACCCTCGTCATCCCGGTGGAGCTTTCCAGCGCCACCCCCGTGGAAAAGAAACCCACCGGAAATCAAAGCAATAACGGTTCCGAAGCGGTTGCCGAGCTGGTGGGAAGCATTATTGAGGTGCGGGAAATTTTCCTCACCCTGGACCGTTCGGTGCCGGAAGGGGAAATTACCCTGGACGTGAGCGGCAGCGCCCTTTCCGAAACCGAAGGCCTGTTTTCTTCAACAGACAACCAGTTGACCTGGGCGCTAGCCCGCTGTGTAACCCCGGTCCAGGACGCCGTAAAGAAGGAAGCGGTGTTTACCATCGGCAGCAATAAATACCTTATCGGCGGCGAGGAGCGGGAAATGGACGTGGAGCCTTACATCAAGGACGGACGCACCTATGCCCCGGTGCGCTACCTGGCCTACGCCGCCGGCTTGAACGAAGACAACATTCTCTGGGATGGTCAAAAGGGAGTTGTAACCATTCTGACCGGCAATCGCACGATCCAGTTCAAAGTGGGGAAAAAATCCTATTTGATCCAGGGCATGGCCATTTCCATTGACGCCGCCCCGGAAATAGTCAGCGGGCGGACAATGCTCCCCTACCGCTTTGTGGCCCAGGCCCTGGGGCTTCAGGCCCAGTGGGACGAAGCCGCCCGGCAGGTGGTTGTCCGTTAATCCGGCTTTTTTGCAGGCAAAACTCTGGTGAATTAACGAAGTGCCTGTGATAAATCAAGGTAGCCAATGAGCGCCGGGGGGTGTTAACAAGCCCCCCGGCAACTCATTCCAAACAAGGGAGGGGAAGATTTGCGGCTGAACATTAACAACGTTTTTTTCAGTTACGGAAGCGTACCGGCCTTGGAAAACATAACCTTTGAAGTGCGGAGAGGCGAGACGCTGGGCATTGTGGGGCCCAACGGCTCCGGTAAAAGCACC
The DNA here is from genome assembly GCA_019084485.1 of Desulforudis sp. Classification (GTDB taxonomy): domain Bacteria; phylum Bacillota; class Desulfotomaculia; order Desulfotomaculales; family Desulforudaceae; genus SURF-60. The sequence continues at coordinate 2,822 of JAHRFU010000097.1, forward strand.
ATTTTGCGCTGCCTGGCAGGGGTGTTAAAGCCCCGGACAGGGGTGATTTCTTTTGATGGCAGAAGCATTATGACCTTCCGGGGGATGGAGCGGGGAAAACTGTTGGGCTATGTGCCTCCACCGGGCGCCGGGCTAACCTTTTCCTTTACAGTGCTGGAAACTGTTTTGCAAGGGCGCCGCCCCCACCTTAGCTGGGGGGTCGGCCAACGTGACCTGGAGGTGGTTAACTGGTCCCTTGACTATTTAAACTTAAAGGATTTGAAAGAAAGACAGCTGGGTGAACTATCCAGCGGCCAGCAGCAAAAGGTTTTTATTGCCCGGGCACTGGCCCAGGAGCCCGAGGTCTTTCTGCTGGATGAACCTACGGCGACTTTGGATATCAGGTACCAGTTGGAGGTCCTGACCCTGGTGAGCGACCTGGCCCGGGAACGGGGGCGACTGGTGATTATGGTGCTGCATGACCTCAACATGGCCTCCCGCTTTGCCGACCGCCTGCTTTTGTTTAGCAACGGTCGGATATATGCCGCCGGTAAGCCCCGGGAAGTCCTTACCGAGGAGCATTTAGAAGCGGTTTATGGGGTTAAGACGGTGGTGACCGAAAGTCCCTGGGGCCTGCAGGTTATTGCGGTGGAGCCGGTGGAAAGCCCCCGTTCCTTGGTTCCGGCAGAGCCTGCGCTGGCTGCCGAGTTGTAAGCTTGTAGTTAAATGGTTAAAGTGCAGTTTAACAACGGTTTAATGTAGAGCGGGCTAAGGAAGCAGGTTAGGTGGGGAGAGTAGTGGAGGAGTCGTCAAAAAATGCCGGCGCCGGTACCTGTTCGCAAAAACAACCGGCGGTAATGATGGAGTTAAAGAACGTGTACAAAAACTACGGTCGGATAACTGCCGTGGCTGGTGTGAGTTTTCAAGTTATGCAAGGCGAAATCTTCGGGCTGCTAGGTCCTAATGGGGCGGGTAAGACCACCACCATTCGCATGCTTAACACCCTTACCAGGCCCACGACCGGTGAACTATATGTAGCCGGCTACCAGGTAGCCGGAAACCAGGTGGAGGTCAAGCGGCGCATCGGTGTGGTGCCCCAGCAGAATAACCTGGAGAAAGAACTCACCGGACGTGAAAACCTGATCCTGCACGCCTTGTTGCACAAAGTGCCCAGGTCCGAGCGGGAGAAAACAATTAAAGAACTCCTGGATTACGTAGGCCTGTCCTCCCGGGCGGATGAAAGGGTGCAGAACTACTCCGGGGGCATGGCCCGGCGCCTTTTAATCGCCCGGGCGCTGGTGCACCATCCGCCTGTGCTCTTTCTGGACGAACCGACCATCGGCCTGGACCCTCAGACCCGCCGAAAAATATGGGATTTAATCCAGTTGATGAACCGGGACGGGATGACGGTACTGCTGACCACTCATTATATTGAAGAAGCGGACAGCCTTTGTCACCGGGTGGGCATTATCGACCACGGCCGGCTCATCGCCCTAGGTACCCCGGCTGAGCTTAAGGAAAGTCTGGGCAAGTACTGTGTGGAGTTTTTGAACAAGCAGGGCACTGAGCGGTGCTTCTTCCACAGCCGCAGCGAGGCACGGGATTATGCCCAGGAAAAAGACTGCGACACAGTGGTGCGGCGTACCAATTTAGAGGATGTTTTCGTGGAGTTGACTGGGCGTGAAGCAAGAGAACTGGCCGCAAAGTAAACTAGAAACTATCGGTGCCGGCCCGGCAGGGATCTCTGCTGCCCGGCGCATGGCCGGAAGCTGCCTGGACTGGTTGCCCATCGTGCTGGCCATGGGCCTGGTCTGGCGGCGGCGCTGGTGGCGCTTTTTCATCGGCGGCATCAACCGCCCGCTGATTTTTCTGGCCATATTTGCCTGGAACCTGGGTGACCCCGCGGCTACGGCTACGGACAGTTACCTGGGGTTTCTGGCTCCCGGCATGGTGGTGATGGCGGCGGTGTCGGCCGGCTATTCCGACCTGGTGAACTGGTTTACCTTGAGGCGTACATATTTCCGGGTACTGGACGAGTACCTGCTGGCTCCCATTTCCAACATCTCCCTTTTAAACGGGCACGTGTTGGGAGCTGCGGCTAAGGGTTTTGTCCTGGCCCTGCTTGTGTTTCTGGCTGCGCATTTTTTCGTACATGGTTTTTTTATGCCGCCACTTTTCTTCGTCCAGTTGTTTGTCGTCTGCCTTACCTTTGCCTGCCTGGCCGTTGCCGTGGCTATGGTTGCCGGGGGCGATAAAGATACATTGATGTTTACCAGCCTGATCGTGTTCCCAATGACCTTTTTCTGCGGTACCTTTTTCCCGGTGGAGCAATTGCCCGGGCCACTGGCAAGCTTAAGCTGGGGCCTGCCCCTAACGGCGTCTGTCTACAACCTGCGCGCTCTCGCCCTGACCGGCGCCGGCCACCTGGGCTGGTTTTTACAGAGTCTGGGCTGGCTTATCGCCCTGTACCTCCTAGCTTACTTTTTGTTGAAGCTGAGGCGGGAAGACTAATGCAGTGACATAAAATGGGACGTGTATCATGGAAAGGGTGGGTTGTCTTTGGCCGAACGGAGAGAAGTAAATTCCAGTTCCCCGGGGCGTTTTGTCGAGGGCATGGGTGTGTCGGCAACCAGTGGAGGGGATGGTGTTGCTCCAGGCCCTTTACATTACACTCAAACCGGTGGTTTGGCAAAGGTCGCTTTTTTTCCGCCCTCCTGGTATCCTATTATTTGGGAAGAAATGATCTACTGGCGGAGTAAGTTCTGGCTTTATCTGGCCACTTACATGCTATCCCCCCTGATCTTTCTGCTCTCATTTGGTTTCGGGGCGGGGCAGCGGTTACAGATGCTCATGCCGGGCGGCATGAGTTATCTGGACTTTTTAGTGCCGGGCGTGGTGGCCCTGGCCCTGTTCAACAGCGGGGTGACTTCAGTTATGGTACGCATGTTCTATAAACGCCTCCACTTTAAGAGTTTCGATGCCTACCGCCTTGCCCCGGTAGGCGAGCTTTCCCTGTGTCTGGGTTACGCTCTGACCGGTGCCATACGAGGCCTGCTGGCCGGTTTAATCGTACTGGTGCTGGTGTTCCTGCTCATGCCCACATTGAGTCTTAACTGTGCTTTTTTCCTGGCGATGCTGCTGGCATCCCTCTGTTTCGGCGCCCTGGGCGTGCTCATCGGCCTGTGGCTGCGTTCTTTTGACGACCAGTCCCTGGTTAACGAGTTCATCCTGGTGCCCATGACCTTTTTAAGCGGTACTCTAATCCCGGTGGAGCGGCTGCCGGTGTTCTTGCAGCACTTGGTCTGGCTTTCTCCCCTTACTCCAGCCACCCAACTGCTGCGCTCCACGCTGACAACAGCCTGGGCGGACACTGGGCAGGCGGTCCTGGTGGGAGGGTGGGCCCTGGCTCTTTTCTTGCTGGGGTATTGGCGGTTAAAGAAAATGTAGAATTTGTTATATGGGGAGGAACTGCAAAAGCCGGTTGTGCCGGTGACGGTCGAGGCGGCGGGGTCGGGCAATGTAGTGCCGGAAGCGGTACAGCGGGCCCGTCTTCCGGGGGGTCAGGCCCTCGGATTTTCGGATTTAGCTTTTAGAAAGCCTTGAATGGCTCACGGTCGCCGAACTGTCAGCTTCATCCAATACTTGTTTGACCTAAATGGGTCCAATTACTCTTTCCATCAAGCAGTTTCCGGTTACGTGTTCAACCAGTTCGCTTACCAACGTATTTGACCTACCCACATACGGACCTATCTGGGACATCTTGTAACCGACCCTCGCGTAGGACCCTCGCGTAGTCGCGTAGTAAATGAAGAGGCGGCGCACCTGGACAACGTGCCGAATCTTTGTTGACTTTAGTTGCGCACTTAGAGAAAGGTTAACAATTGGGCAACGATGGAGAGCAGGCGG
>JAHRFU010000110.1 GCA_019084485.1 Desulforudis sp.
ATCCGGATGGTGTTGGAGGAACTCGGCCCGACCTTCATCAAGTTCGGTCAGGTAGCCAGTATGCGTCCGGACCTGGTGCCCGCCGAGCTGATGGCCGAACTCGAGCAGTTACAGGACGCGGTACCGCCCGAACCCTTTCCGGAAGTGGTTGCAAAGCTGGAAGCAGAATTCGGATCCCTCGATGCCGTGTTCAGTGAATTCGACACTGAACCCTTTGCTGCCGCCTCCCTTTCTCAGGTACACCGTGCCGTACTGCGGGAGAACGGGGCCGTGGTTGCCGTCAAGGTGCGCCGCCCCAAGGCCTTCAGTACCATTCAAGCCGACCTTAAAGTGTTGGCCTATCTGGCCTCTCTCCTGCACGAGCGCTACCACGACCTGCGGGTGTACAACCTGCCCGGCTTGGTCGGTGAACTGAAGTACAGTATCAACAATGAACTTGATTTCTTAAAAGAAGCCGCCAACATCAAGGTCTTCCGGGCAGGCTTGGATCCAGACGCTCTGGTCACGGCCCCTAGAGTATACGATGCCTATACAACTCGTAAAGTCTTGACCATGGAATTTGTAGAGGGTCAGAAGGTCTCCCAATACGAGGGGGATTCGCTCCAGCGTCAGAAGCTGGCCCAGGCCGGAATCGACGCCCAGGTACGCCAGATTTTCCAGGAAGGTTTCTTTCACGCCGATCCACATGCCGGGAACGTGCTGATTACCCCCTCGGGCAAGCTTTGTCTGCTCGACTGGGGCATGGTTGGCCGGCTCACTCCCACCATGCGCCGGAACATGGTTGATCTGCTGTGCGCGGTGACGGAGCGGGACGAAGAGCATCTGGCTAGGATCGCCATAGAAGCCTTCGATATTAAGGCTGTCGACAGTATGTTAATGCTGCAGCGCGATATCAGGGAACTGCTTGACACCTTCTTTGCCACTGATCAGCGCCAGCGCAGCGCCGGGCGTTTCTTGCTGGATTTCCTCACCGTCTTTCAGCAGCATAACCGATCCATCCCCGCCCAGTACGCCTTTATGTCGAAGGCCCTGTTGACGATGGAGGGGCTGGGCCATCAGCTCCATCCGGAGATTGATACGGTCGAGTCGCTGGAGCCACACCTCAGCCAATTGGCCAGGGAGCGTTTCAGCCGCAAGGAGATAGTGCGCAAGCTGAAGGTTCAATGCTCAGACTCAGCGCGCCTCATGGAAGACCTGCCTTACAAAGCTGGCCGTATCCTGGACAACCTTGAAAAAGGTGAGTTCAACTTCCGACTTGAGGGCACCCAGCGGTTTGAGAAGGCTGTGGTCAAGTCTACCAACCGCCTGACTATGGGTATTGTACTTGGTTCCTTCATTATGGGTTCCTCAATGATCATCAGTGCTAAGATCCCGCCGCTGTTCCAGGGACATTCCGCTTTGGGCGTGGCCGGGCTGGCCTTTTCCGGCTTTGTTGGCCTGTGGCTGATCCTGGACATCTGGCGCGAACGTAAGCGCCGGTAACCAGCAAAAACCACAATGGAAGAAGGGCATTCGCTGGAATGCCCTTCTTATACCCTAGCTTATGAAGTTGTTATTGAGCCACTGAGTCAAGGTTTCTGCAACTCGGTTTCCGCTGCAATTACTGCCTGTGTGCGGCAGCCATAAACTCGACCACTTTGCCCCTGTCCTTGGTTAGATAGCTGGCCAGAATCATGGCCACGGTGGCGGCCGGCAGGCTGTAGAGAGCCGGGTTGATGAGCACCGGGAGCCCCAGGACGGATGCCATGCCCGCGAATTTAGCAAAAGTATAGAGAAGAGAAACCACCAGTCCGACGCTCAGCCCGGCTATCAGGCCTTCTCTGGTCAGCTTCTTCCACCAGACGGCCGCGATCAGTGCAGGTGCAAAGGTGCTGGCAGCTATGCCGAAAGCCATACCCACAAGAATCGCCACATTCTGGTTTTTCAGGTAGACGGCCAGGATCATGGCAATCACGGCGAGCATTCCCGCACAGGTTTTGGCAAAGATGAGTCGCTCCCGGTCCGTGCTCGACGGCTTGACCACGCCTGCGTACAAGTCATGGGCCAGGCTGGTTGTGGCCGAGATCAGAAGGCCTGCGCTCGTGCTCAGCATCGCCGCCAGGGCGCCGGCAACGATCACTCCCAGGAGCACCTGCCCGCCCATCAAGCTGCCAAGCATCGGCACAGTAAGGTTGGTTGCCGCGCCGGTCTTTCCTGCCGCGAGCATCTCCAGCAGTGTCGGGTACAGTACCAGCATACCGCCTAAACCGACAAACATCACGGCAATGTAGAATACGGCCAGCCCGATGATGGTTGCTTCGGCGCTCTTCTTCGCGGCCGTGGCGTCCCGCACCGTGTAAAACCGGATCAGGATGTGCGGTAGCCCGACGACGCCAAAGAACAGCCCAAGCACAAGGCTCATCTGGTTCCAGACATCCTTTAGGCCGACTCCGGGGGTGATGGCGGACGGAGCCTCGGGCATCAGCTGTTTTACCGCCGCGATTGCTCCACTGGCGCTGGCCGGGCCCGCTTCCGGCGGAAAAGCCTGGAGTACCTGGGATGCCGCCCCTACTGCAACCGAAGGGGGAACGGCTTCCCTGGCGGCCGTCAGGATATTGATCGGATTACCCCCGAAATGGAGGGCGGTGACCAGTACTAAGACGAGCAGCATCGCCCCCATCAGCATCACGCCCTGGATGGCCTGGTTGTACGTTGTGCCTCTCATCCCGCCCAGGACCACGTATGCGCCCATTAGTGAACCGGTGACCAGGACGGTGGTTAGGTAGTCCCAACCGAGCAACAGCTGGAATAGATGCCCGGCCCCGACCATCTGTGGGACAAGGTACAGGGTGCAGAGGATCACGGTTGCCAGCATGGCTAGGATCCGGATCGTCTTCCCGTCAAAACGGGCCGACAGCAGATCGCCCACCGTGAATTTACCGGCGTTCTTCAGTGGTCCGGCCAGTACAAGCAAGACCACGATCCAGGCCGCGAAGAAACCAACTGCCAGCCACCAGCTATCGATTCCGCCCAGGGCGATGGCTCCGGCAACCCCGAGGAAACTGGCTGCGCTGCAGTAGTCGCCGAGCATTGCCATAGCGTTGATCCGCCAGGGGATTTTGCCGCCTGCCACGTAGAACTCAGCCGTTGTTCTAGTCCATCGCCTGCTGTACCAGCTGACGAAAAAGGCCAGGAACATACTCAAAACCACAACGGTGAAGGCAATAGGGTTTTCCATCGCTTTTAGCTCCCTTCCTTAACAAGATAGACTCGCGTTATTCCCAGACCCCCGGCAAAGACGGACAGGCCCAGCCAGACCCCGAAAGGTAAGCCAAGGATCTCCACCTGAGCCAGTTCTTTGAACGGGGCGGACGTAAACAGGGCGGCCAGGAAATAGATCAGCGAATACAGACCCAAAAGACCGAATGAAAAGCGCATGCGCTTACGGAAAGCATCGGTTTCGAAAATCCCGGGGGCCGCCTCCGGTTGACTAGGGGAACCAGGGACGGTGCGGCCGGCTATCTCCGTCATCAGGGGTGCAAGATCGCTAAGATCCAGACTCCCCTTCTTCACAACCAGGACCGGAATTGCCGAAGACCTGACGACACTCTCCGAGACGCTGCCGAAATGCAGTTTCTGCAAGCCCTGCCGACCGGAATCACCGATGATGATCATGTCGACCCCCAGGTCCTGCGCGATCTTGAGGATTACCGCGGTGATAATCCCCTTGGCCTTTACCTGGCGCACGCCGACACCGTGTTTCTGTCCATAGGCCGTAGCCAGATCAAGGGGCGCTGAGAAGAACGGCATCTGCTGTTCCCGGATCCGGTTTACCGATTCCGTTTCCTTCTCCATGGAAAGCAAAGGTACGTCCTCCTCCACCTGAACCGCGACTACCTCGGCGCCGTATTTACCCGCAATTTCGACCGCCTTCTTGATAGCGCCCAGCGAGGCCTCGTAACCGTCCATGGCAACTAAAACCTTTTCCAACACCTTCACCTCCGCTTCATGATTATTCAACGATATCCGATCAACTCCCGCATAGAAAGCGATTAGCGCCGAAATGCCGTTTTTGGTGGGCCAACGGCATGTGTATTGTAAAGCGCCTCCAGTGGACGCCCTTCACTATAGCCAGGAAAACCGTTTAGGGTTGATTATCGGCCGTTCGTTTTGAAACGCGTTACACCTGTCGAGACTACTGACGGTCACCCGATCGGCTCCGCAGCAAATCATTAAGCGAGTTATAGATCGAGGGCAGTGTATGATATTTCTATCTGTCTATAGACGGGCGGGGTAAGAGAGGGGCCTCTAGCAGGCGTTTTAAGGGACTGTCTTAACAAAATTAAGGTGCATATTAAAAATCTTAATTTGCCAGTTGACAATCTCAATTCCAATGTACTAAAATGGGTTCAGCCGGTAAGCGACCGGATAATTCTTAGCCAGCGAACGGGGGTGAATGAATGAAGTACCGCGCACCGCATTGCTGCCCGGTCTGCAGTCACGAAATGACGATCAGCAGTCTGAGTTGTAACCACTGTCAAACCCGGCTTGAGGGCAGCTTCACTTCCTGTAAGTTCTGTAAGCTCCCGGTTGAGCAACAGGAATTCATTGAAGTGTTCATCAAATGCCGCGGCAACATCAAGGACGTGGAAAAAGAGCTGGGCATCTCCTACCCTACGGTACGCAACCGTCTGGATGGCGTAATTCAGGCTTTGGGTTTCCGGGTGGAGAAAGCCGACGATGAGGACGAGAAGACGCGCAGACAGGAAATAGTAACCGCACTGGAAAACGGGGAGATTACCTCCCAAGAGGCCACCAAGCTACTGAGAAAACTCGGGAAATGACAATCAGGAAGGGGAAGACATCGTTATGAGTGAGAAAGCTAGAATTCTGCAAATGGTCCGAGATGGGAAGATTACGCCCGACGAAGGTTTGGAACTCCTGGAAGCTATGGACAGCATCGAGGCGAGGGTACAAGGCCCTTTAAAAAAGACCGCGGACCGCTTTCTAAGAATTCGCGTGGACAGCGCTGACACCAAGGTCAATGTGAACGTTCCCCTCGGCCTGTTGAAGGCAACCTCCCGTTTTGTGACGATGGGTATGGGCTTCATACCGGACGAGGCGCGTCGGGAACTGGAAGCCAAGGGCATCGATCTGAGCCAAATTGACTTTGAAGAACTGATTGGTCTTATCGAACAGGGCCTGGTGGACGGGAAGCTGGTTGACGTCGACACCGAGGACGAGGAAGGAAGAACCCGGGTAGAGGTATATGTCGAATAAACGGCAAAGTTAGTTTCTACTGGTCAGGGTATCACTGGGCGGCTTTCGGCGCTTTGCGGTGCCGCTCCCGATTTATGTCCTGGACATCACCATGACCGCATTTTCCGATCTCGCCTGCCTTCTGGATTCACTGGTGCCGAAGTCGTTGCAGAAAGCTAAGCGCCTCGGACTGAGTACTTTCGGGGCCGAAAAGATATCCCTGGAAGCCGTGTTAAACCTCTTTCTCCAGTTGCTTTGGGAAGTCCGAAAGTACGGCCGGTTGCGTATCGTGGAGGTGCAATCCGGCAAGGTGCGCGTGTTCATAGATCTGTATTGAGGTGACCTAGATGAAGCGATTAGTTCTTAGGATTGTTATTAATACTGTAGCCCTGTTTGTGATCTCACTGATCCTTCCGGTCGTGGTTCTAAACGGAATTGGGCCGGCACTGCTGGCCGGGACGGTGCTCACGCTACTCAATGCGTTGCTTCGCCCCTTTTTACTGTTGATCACTTTACCCGTGAACCTGATTACCCTTGGGGTCTTTACGTTGGTGATCAACGCCTGGATGCTGATGCTGACCGACCTGATGGTGGGAGGGTTCGCGATCCCCGGGTTCTTGTCGGCCTTCGTAGCCGCCTTGCTCTTGACGCTGATCAACCTCCCGTTGAGCAACTGGTTCAGGAGCACCTATTATCGGGCTTCATAATTGGCTGTATGCTATGGATTGGTGGAAGAGCGAACGGATATTCTGTCCGGGCATTGGTGGTAAATATTGACTTTTGCGTTGCTTCTAGAACAGATGGATAGTACAATACGGATAGGACGGGAGGTACTTCAGTGGAGACTACGATCAGGAGAAAGAAAAGGCGACTTGTTGCCGAGCACTTCGCCAAGATGTCCCCAAGCCAAAAGATGAAAATGGTTTCTAAAATGAACGAGGTCTCCCGAAGACTCCAAGAGGGGGCTCGGATCCGATGCAAGACGACCCAGTAATTCTCTGTGCATCAATTATGAACTCCCTGGCAATTCCCTACTGCATAATCGGCGGCTACGCTGTTGCCTGCCACGGAGTTCCCCGCCACCCCCTACGGAGTATGGGTCGGTCTGAGCTATTCTTTAGCAAGGCGTAGTTCGAGACAAGCAAACCTTGCTTACTGATTGGTTAACAAAACCGTCAAGTAAGTCGTTGGACAGGAAGTCCAAGCGGGTGGTTACGGCGTCATTCAGTTAGCCGGTATTTTTGGAAAAGGAGTGAACAATGATTGCTTCGATGTTGATTGGGCCGCTGTTTCTAATCGGCATAGTCGCTCTGATTGCCCTGATCGTGGCGGGGATTCGGGCCGGAGATTCAAGTGACGGAGGACACGATATGATCAAGAATGTGTACATCTACCTGGTTCTGTTTGCCACTCTGATGATGACCATCGGGGGAAGTGTCGCGGCCTTTATGGCGATTGCGGACATCATTGCCCCCACGCCGTACTACCAGCAATTCGAGGATTATAAGTACAGTCAGGGTCCCGACAGAACTGGTGTGGATACGCCCAAGCTCTCCGAAGAAGAGCTGAAAGTCAGATATGAGGCCATGGCTATTGCCCACCATAAACAGCAAATCGAAGGGGCCAAGAACTCGCTGATCAAGAGTTTCGGTTGGATCATCATTCCCCTGCCGGTGTTTATGTACTACCAGCGGCGGTTGGTTGGAAAGGAAGCCTAACGTCGCTCTTTGGCTCAGGTGGCTAGTTGCGGTAGGCGGGAATGCCTAGCAGCTCGTCCACGGTTACAAACCGGTAGCCCAAACCGGTAGCCCTGTACCCGAAGGGTATGGATGAGGTCGGGCAGTGCGGCGACGGTGGCGTCCAGGGAGCAAGTGGGGACGGAGCAAGTGGGGACGGTTCTTGCTTGCCCCCACTTGCCCGGGCGACCTGACACTGATTAGGCTGGAAGGTTCGGATCCTTTGCGGGGATCGGCAGGGCTTGCTGTGGACAGACCTCAACACATACCCCGCATCCGACATAGTTCCCCGTCCGGGGTCCGGCGGTGATGTCTATAGCCATCGAGCAGTGCTTGCTACAGGTGCCACAACAACTCGTTACACTGGCTCAAATCTCCGTCCCGGTTACACTTCACTCACCGGCTCGCGGCGTCTGACTATCCGGGCCAGCAGGACGAGGTTCACCACTCCCAGGAACCCCAGCAGGAGAAAACTGTTGCTGTACCCGTGCTGCAACGCCGGGTTCAACGGATTGAGGGCCGCTCCACCGCCGAACTCCAGTAAACGGGCGGCGAGGGCCGGGCCAAAGGCTCCGCCCATAAAGGTGGTCAGGTTAAAGAGGCCCATCCCGACGCCGATCTCCGCCGGGGGCAGGGTTTTGGCCACGAAGTTAGCGAGAGAGGCCTGGATGCTGACCATTCCCACGTAGACGGTCACGAACAACAGGGCGATGACCGCGGGAGCGGCACCGGCGAAGGTGGAAAGCGCCCAGAACCCAAGGATCATTAAATATAGCGCACCGCGGATCACGAATTCATTGCCGAGCCGGTCCGCCATTCGCCCTGCGGCAGTGCCGAGGAACGCGGCCGTAATCGCGCCAGGGAACAGGACCAGGCCGATCACGTTCGCTTGCAGGCGGTTCAGGTCGGCGAGCATCAGGGGCAAGATGAAGAAGGAACCCAGCACGGAGAAGAAGACTAGAAAACCGATCCCCAGGAGCGAACGGAAGGCCTTATTCTGCAAGAGGTCGACCCGCACGAAAGGCTCAGGGGCCTGTTTAACCCGTCTGATGAACAAAACAAAGGACACCACACTCACAATCAGGAACAAGGGGTTCAGATTGATGCCCAGCAGCACCGACGAAACCCCGGCGGCCAGAAAAACTGCCCCCGGGGTGTCGAACGTTCCTTGGCGCCGTTCTTCTCTGGGTAGGTAGCGAAGCACAAAGGGAAGAGCAATCAGGCTCAGCAGCGAGACCAGGAAGAGGTAGTGCCAGCCTAGGTACTGGGTGATGAACCCCCCCGCGATCGGCCCGATTCCGCCTCCAAAAGCCACGGTGGAGGCGATCAGCCCGAGGGCTTGTCCCCGGCGGCTGGGGTCAAAGTAGCGGGTGGCGACGATCATCCCCAGGGCAGGCACCGCCGCGCCCCCGGCGGCCTGAATCAGTCGTGCAGCGATTACCAGGGGATAGTTAGTGGACAGGAACCCGAGGATGGATCCTAGCGCAAACAGCCCTAGTCCCAGAGGCAGCAGCCACCGTACGGGATAGATGTCCGCGAGCTTCCCGTAGGTCGCCGCTCCGATGGCAAACACGGCGATGTAGCCCACCACAACCCAGCTGACCTCCGCCGGTGAAAGGGTGAAATCGCGGGAAATAGCCGGGAGCGCCACGTTGAACATCGTCCCGTTCAGGACGGTCAGAAAAACCGTTCCGGAGAGTGCCACCATGAGCCTGGACAAGTTACTCACCTGGATGCCCCCGGTCGTTGATTATATTAAAAAAAAGTACAATCTCTCCAATTGCCGTCCGAGTCGTAGCCCCTCTTCGTTATCGATGGGAAAGTGAACACCTGCATAAAGCCGGGATACGGTACACTCTTCGGCCAGTGCTGCCCCCAGAATACGTGCGGCCCTAGGCGCATTAATCCCATAGGTGTCAATCAAGATGTCGATGATCGGAGTCCACTGTTTGGTCGGCGGTCCGGTGCCCCAGTATTTGGCGATGAGCACCTGATTAGGAGTCAGGTGCTTAAGCGTCCTCCTGGCCACTTCCAACTGCTCACCCTCAAAGTCAATGCCAGCATCAGGCTGCCTGATCTGAAAAGCAATCGGGTTTCCCAACTGGTCAGTAAAATGTCCGGCGTCATCCCGCCGAATATAATAGGTAGGCCAGGACTGCGCGCCCGGTTCCTCGGCCGGTGGAACTCGTTATTCCGAACCATAGGAAAGCTGTGACCAGCTGCGGGGAACGTTTGTTCTCGGAAATCTCCACACGGTCTTTAGATTCATTCTTATTCTTTGCTCCCCCGTATTGGCTATTATCATCAGTATATTTAAAATGTTCCATGTGGTGCCGGTTGGCGAAGGTGCCATCTTCGAAAGTGGGGACACGCATAGCAAGCCGGAACCGTCCCCACTTGCCTCGTCCCCACTTGCCTCCTTCATCCATCCCCCGGCACCTGTACCGCTTCCGGTCTCGGGTCGCCATTGAGGTAGTTGTCCAAAACGAGCAGGATTTGGGTCAACACGTAGCGAAATACCTCAAGGCAGATGTACCAGACCAACTGCTCAAGTTTGGCAAAGCTCCACATCGCCTTCTGGTAGATTGGTTAGTAAGCAAAAACACCACTACCAGAGGAGTTGATGACGATGGCCCAGTTTCAGATTACCTTTATTGGACGACATTTTGCACCACCTTTTTGTGGGCGATGGCGTGGCTCGGCTCTTGGAAGGCCTGGTGGAGGCTATCCAGCGCCACTTTCAGGGCGCGTCCTGGCAGCACTGCCAGACCCACCTGACCCGCAATGTGCTGGACGGATGCCCCAAGCAGTTACGCGGAGAGCTGAAGCACCGGTTGCAGGAGTTGTTTACCGCCCCCGACCTGGAGACTGTCCGCACCCTACTTGACAGATGATCGCTGACTACGAGGGGCGCGCCCCGCGGGCCATGACCACCCTGGAGGACGGGTTTGAGGATGCTCATGAGCGGTGCTCGCCTTGCCGGAGCCCTACCGCAAGCTGTTACGGACTACCAACGGACTCGAGCGGCTGAACGCGGAGATCCCGCCGGGCTCCCATCTCAATTGGAAAACAAAGGATACCCCCCCCTCGTTGTCAACCTTACTTTGGGTCGTTTCCCCGGCTAGTTGATGATGCCCGGCACTCACCACCACCAATACAGTCATTCGGGCAGGTAAGTACGGGGCCGAGGTCTCCCCGTCGGAATGTCCGCTTCCAGGAGTGGACAAATCAATCCGAAAGGAAAAAAATAGATGAATCCAGTATCAGAAATAACCAAGTTGCGGCGGAATATTCTTACCCGAGTTGCTCGTTGGGCTCTTAATAAACCACTGGATGAGCAACCGACCGACGAGGTTATAAGGAATATGGTTATGGAAATGATTCCTGATGGGCCGGCCCGTTATCGTTGCTGCATTTATAAAGAAAGGGCCGTCGCAGAGGCCTGGATTCGCATTATAACGGGGCTGGAGGCATCAGAGCAAGTTGTGACGGTTATTCCCGAGGCCTGCAATGGTTGTTCGTTAAATAAATACTTTGTTACCGATGCCTGTCAAAACTGCGTTGCCCACTCTTGTCGTAACAGTTGTCCCCAAAAAGCCATTTCAGTACTTCAAAACCGGGCATATATAGATAACAATTCTTGTGTGGAATGTGGTATCTGTGCTAAAAACTGTCCATATCACGCTATTGTAGAAATTTCTCGTCCTTGTGAGCGTTCCTGTGACATGGGCGCTATCAAGGTTGATGAATGCCGACGAGCAGTTATAGATCTGGATAAATGTGTTTCCTGCGGTATGTGTGTTGCTGTATGTCCCTTTGGCGCCATCACGGACACTTCCAAAATATTAGATGTAGTTAAAGCTCTGAGGATTAAAGAGCAACCCATGGTGGCCATTATAGCTCCGTCCCTTCCCGGACAGTTTGGCCCAAAGGCTACTCCAGGCCACATAAAAACCGCAATTTTGAAGCTTGGCTTTGATGGCGTTGTGGAGGCAGCATTGGGAGCGGACGTGGTGGCCAAACAGGATGCGGAAGAAATAAGAAACCACCCCGAAAGTAAATTGATGACCAATTCTTGCTGCCCCGCCTATGCCAAAGCTGTAACCATTAAACTACCTGAGATAGCAGGAAAGATTTCCGACACTCCATCTCCAATGAGAGTTACCGGTCGGTTAGTTAAAGAACGGTACGCTAACAAAGTTACTACAGTATTTATCGGTCCATGTATTGCAAAAAAGGCCGAAGCAACATTGGGCGGTGAAATTGACATGGCTTTAACCTTTGAAGAGCTGTCTGCGTTATTTGCAGCATCGGACATTGATCCGGCCAATCATGTTCCTGCTGACATGAACGATGCTTCGCCTTACGGTCGGCTGTTTGCAAAGGCCGGAGGAGTCAGTGCTGCGGTTACCCGGCACTTGCCTGACGTTTCTATGGAAGTGTTACAAGTACAGGGAATAGAACATGGCCTGGCTGCCCTTAGATCGGCAGCAAATGCCCTAAAAGGCACAAGGACAGCCGACAGCGATAAATTTACCTTCATTGAGTGTATGGCTTGCGAAGGCGGTTGCGTAGGCGGACCGGGTACCTTGGTTAGAAGTAACGTAGCGGCCAGAGCAGTAGAAGCATTTTCTAATTTGGCCAATACTGGTACGAGAAACAACGCCCTGGGGATATTCGAGGCTGGGCTCAAAGGAAATCGCTCTGCAACTGAGGAGGGCTGAGCTTGTTAACTGTGGTTGTTTGCGTCGGTAGCTCGTGTTTTCTCAGAGGCGGCCCGGATATAACCGGATCCTTTTCTTCCACGATCAACTCTTGCATTATTGGCTTGTCGGTTTGAATGGCCGGAGTAACTACTGCTTTATCTGGAATCGTTATACCGTCGTGGAAGACCAATCTCAGGTGCAGCTTGATCCCAGACTTGCTATTTACGTAGTCCGCCCAGGGGTACCGGGAGAGACATAAGCTTACGGTACTGGCATCAATCAGATAAAGGCGGCCGGGTGTCTTCCCGATGTTGTTGAACCCACAATCCTTGGGATTCTGGTTAGAGTCACATAAAATTGGCCCAAACAGTTGCAAAAATGTGGATTTTACGGTATCCTTGTCCTGCATGTTGATTTCCCTTATATTAGGAGATGCGGGCAAAGACTCCCTATAATCTCTATTATAAGGGATTTCTCTTTATTTGAATCGAGGGTCAGGACACTGACTTCAGAAGATGTTCAATTAAAGCAGGGCCAGAATTTACAACAGTGACCAAGAATCCGTTATTCGACGCAGGGTTTCCATTTGGGTAGCGAGAAAGAAAAAGGGAGAAACGGTAGGGAGGGGATTTGGGGATGGATCCGGTTACAGAGTATCGTGGGCTGAGTATGGGGCAGCGACTGGTCGGAGTACTAACCAAGCCGGGAGAAACCTTTACGGATATTATGCAAAAACCACGGTTCTGGGGTGCGTTGGGCGTGCTTTGTGGGGTGGCTCTTCTGAGCGTGGTGATGGTGCTCTCGAAACTGCAGGCCTTTATGCTGTTGCAATTAGATGGCCTACCGCCTGTTTCCGCTCAAGAGCAGGCAACGATGGAAAACATGGTGATGACCATGGGAGCAGTATCGGGGCTTGTCGGAGCGGTTGTTGGTGTCGTATTTATGTGTCTGGTCGGTGCGGTTATTCTGAAACTAGTCAACCTGTTTACCGGTGAGCGTGCTCCATTCGGTACCTTTTTTGCGGTAGCTGTATTTGCCTACGTTCCGCTGGTCTTGAGCGCCCTGCTGCACAGCCTTCTGCGAATGGCCAGTCCTGCCGCCGATTTTCCTTATATCACAACCAGCCTCGCGGTTCTGCTGCCTAAAGGGGAGATGGGGACGAACTTCTTCCTCCTCAGCCAGATTGAGCCATTCACGATCTGGTCCTTGGTGCTGCTCTGTATCGGGGGAGCGGTAGCTATGAAGACGGGGTTGCGGGCCGTGGCCCTGCCCCTATTCAGCCTGTGGCTGTTGTTTGTGGTCGGATACGCCTTTCTGATGCCGGCCGTTACCCCGGGGATGTAGTACGAGACAACAATTTGGGGAGTGAGTTACTTTGAATTTACCGAAAGCGGGCTTCTCCGTGGGGCCCCTTTCCTTTGTCCGGAACCGGTGGAAGGTGCTGCTGGGCTTGGGGCTGGTGCTTCTGGTGGTCGCACTGGTGATGCTGAACCTGGCCCGATCCAGGAGCGAGGCGGCCATTCCGGTGAGCACCGTGTCCGTGGAGACCCAGGAAATCGAGAACACGGTCTTTGCGACAGGAGCACTTGAACCTGCTGAACGGCAGGAATTCTTCGCGGTAACGGGGGCTACCCTTGATGAACTGATGGTAGCCGAGGGCGACCGGGTGCAGCGCGGGGACGTGCTGGGCAGGCTCGATACCGCGGCCCTCCGGGCTGAGCTGCATAACGCCGAGGCGGCCCTGGCCAAACAACGGGCCCTGTATCGCGAAAAAGTCCGGCCGGATCCCGAGGACTTGGCCCCGGACGAGGCTGCCGTCCGGCAGAGTGCCGTACAACTGGAGTTGGCTGAGGCCGATCTGGAACGGACGCAGTTCCTGTTTGATCAGGGCGCGGTACCGGAGGTCGATCTGGAAAAGGCCCGGGCGTTGGCCCTGCAGCGTGAGGCCGAGCACGAATCGGTGCTGTATAGGCTAAGGAGCAAGAAGACCCCTCCGGCTGAAGAGGTAGCCTCGGTGGAGGCGCAGTTAAGACAAGCCGAAGCGGCCTACGAACTCGCCCGGGAACGGCTGGAGAAGGCCGAGTTGAAGGCGGAAATCGATGGCGTGGTCCTGGAGATTGACACTGAGGCCGGACGGCCGGTCACGGCTGGAGCCAGGATTTTAGTGATCGGCCGCACCGATTCCCTGGATGTCCGGGCCAGCATTCTTGAAGCCGACAGCGGCCGTATTGAACCGGGGCAGGAAGTGCGCGTGGCGGCCTCCGCCCTTCCCGGTGAAGAATTCACGGGCCGAGTTCTGAGTGTGGCCCCCACGGCCAGACGTTCCGGCAGTGGATCGGGTGAACAGGTCGGTGTCACGGTAACGGCCCGGGTGGACGGCACCGAGGGCAAGCTTCGGCCTGGATACACGGTGGACCTGACCATTGTGACTAAGCCGATGCGGGAAGTGGTCGTACTCCCTTATGAAGCAGTGGTGGAACACGAGGGGGAGCAGACTGTTTTTGTCGTGGAGCAGGAGAAGGCCGTAATGCGCAGGGTGGAGGTCCGGCCCGCGAACGAGCTCTATCTAGAAGTGATCGGTGGGGCAAAGGCCGGGGAACGGGTGGTTCTGGATCCCCCGTCGAAGCTGGAGGACGGATCCGGCATCAAAGACATGAGTAAGCGTTCAACGCGGGAGCGCCCGCAATGATCAGCATAGTAGGGCTGGACAAGGACTACCTCATCGGTTCGGTTACGGTGCACGCCCTGCGCGGGGTTTCCCTGGAGATCAGGGCCGGGGAGTTCGTAAGCATAATGGGTTCCTCGGGCTCGGGGAAGTCGACACTGATGAACATCTTGGGCTGCCTGGACCGTCCCACAAACGGAACCTATGAGCTGGACGGGGTGCGGGTGGACCAGATGACCGACACCGAACTGGCCGCTGTGCGCAACCGCAAGATCGGTTTCGTGTTTCAAAACTTCAATCTGCTGGCGCAGCTTACCGCCCAGCGGAACGTGGAACTGCCCATGATCTACGCCGGAGCGAACCCGGCTCAGCGTAAACAGGCCTCCATC
>JAHRFU010000006.1 GCA_019084485.1 Desulforudis sp.
AAAAACGGTGCCACAGATGCTAGATCCCTTGAAAAACCTGAACAGACCTTCGCCAAAACCAGAAAACGCGGTGCCACAGCATCCTAATATTTGGCTAGACAAGGGCTCAGTTGTACGGTATAATAATAGTGCTATGTTTGCACGAATAAAGTCCCGCACAAATAAGGATGGAACGGTCCGCGAGTACCTCCAAGTTGTGGAGAACAAGCGGGTGGACGGAAAGACGCAGCAGAAGGTGATCTGTACCCTTGGGCGGCTTGACGAGTTGCAGAACGGGGCGCTAGATCGGCTCATTGATTCCTTGGCCAAGTTCACTGAGCGTCGGGTGATCCTGGACGGGGCACAGGAACTCTTTGCCGAGTGGAGCAAGGAGTACGGCCCGGCAATGATCTTCCGCCGGCTTTGGGAAAAGCTGGGCTTGGAATCCATCCTACGTGATCTGGTGAAAGAGACCAAGATTGAGTTTGACGTGGCTGAGGCCGTGTTTGCGATGGTTCTAAACCGCCTTACCGATCCCCAGTCTAAGATCGCCGTTGCCGAATGGGCTAAGGAAGAGGTTTACGAACCTCGATTCGAGTCGCTTCGGCCCCACCACTACTACCGGGCGTTGGACTTTCTCTCCGGGCGGAAGGTGACCATTGAAGATCAGCTCTTTCTATCCGGTAGAGACCTCTTTAACACCAACCTGGACATCGTCTTCTTTGACACTACCTCCAGCTACTTTGAGGGCCGCATCGACGGCGAGTTAGCCGAATACGGCCATTCCAAAGATCACCGTCCCGACCGTAGGCAGATCGTGATCGGCCTGTTGATGATGCAGGACGGCACACCGATTGCACACCAGGTCTTACCTGGTAATACCAGCGATATCAAGGCCTTTATACAGGCCATTGAGGCCTGCCGCTACCGCTTTAACATCCGCCGCATAGTACTGGTGGCGGATCGGGGAATGATCGCCAAGAGCACGATTGCGGCCCTGGAAGAAGCCCAGTACCAGTACATCATCGGTGCCCGGATGCGGCGGGTCAAAGAAGTCGGTACTGAAGTATTCAAGCGCGGCGGCCGTTACCAGAAGGTCAGTCCCAATCTCGAAGTCAAGAACGTCATCGTTTACGATGAAGACACTCTGGACGAAAGACGCTATGTGATCTGCTTCAACCCCGAAGAAGCTGAGCGTGACCGTAAGGTTCGGGAACAGGTTCTAGCCAGTCTTAAGGAGAAGCTCAAGGCACACGGTGCCAAGAGCCTGGTCGGCAACTCTGCCTACCGTAAGTACCTCAACGTAGATAAGGAAAGCGTTACCGTTAACGAAGCAAGGATTCAGGAAGAGGCCCGCTACGACGGCAAGTACGTCCTACGCACCAATACCGACCTTCCCACTAAGGACGTCGCTCAGGCCTACAAACAGCTCTGGATGGTTGAACGGGCTTTCCGGGAACTCAAGGGTCAGTTAAGGCTAAGACCGATGTACCACTGGACCGACGAACGTATCTGCGGACACGTGATGATTTGCTTCTTGGCCTTCTATCTGGAATGCAAGCTGAGACAACTCTTGCACGGCATCAATCCGGAACTGAGCTATTCCAGGGTACTAAAAGACGTTACCCGTATCAAGGCGGTGCGACTAACTGTAAGCGGCAAAGAGTTTATTGCTCGTACCGAAATCAAGGGAGA
>JAHRFU010000107.1 GCA_019084485.1 Desulforudis sp.
GCGGCGTCTGGCCGTATGTGTTCAACGGAACCCTGCAGGGGAACCTCTTCATTGTAGAGATCCTGTTTGGGATCCTGGTGCCGATGATCATGTACTTCACCCCGTCGATCCGGAACTCGGTCGGGGGTATCGTCACCGCTTCCGTCCTGGTAGTAGCCGGCGTCATCTTCAACCGGATGAACGTTGTGTTCACGGGGATGGCTCCCGCGTCAGGTGGCGCCTACTTCCCGCACTGGATGGAGTGGTCGGTCACCATCGGCCTGGTCGCCACCGGCATCCTAGTGTACTGCTTCGTCGTGGAGAACTTCGCGATCTTCCATGAAGACCAAGAAGGACACCACCATACTCCGGCCCCGTCCGGCGTATCTCTAAAAGCCTAGCAGAACACATATCCACAAAAGGGGACAGGCTACTTTTTACAAAGTGCCTGTCCCCTTTCTTTGGGAATCTGCTCATTGCGCCGCGGGCGTCGCCGAACTCGCTCGCTACGCTCCCTCAAACAGGCGGTCGACGCTAATCCGCGGCTCCACTGCGCATTTTTGATCTAGACTCCCTAATCGTTTGCTCCGGCAATCCCTCAGCGCGCACTGCACCTTCCAGGTGGTGGTACTTTTGCGGTAGTACATAAGAGAGGGGAGGCTGCTTTTTACGAAGCAGCCTCCCCTTAACTAATCTAACAGTTTAGGTGCTTGGCACCGGGTTTAGATGTTGTAGACCTGTTCGGCACCGGGTACCGGGATGTTATTGGCCTTCAGGGCGGCGGCGGCCTTATCTAGGTCTTCGACCTTCATCAACACCAGGGCGTTCCCTGAGGACTTGGACACGAAGGCGTATAGATACTCGATGTTGGCACCGCCCGCATCCAGGATGTCCAGGACGGACGCCAATCCACCTGGAGTGTCTGGAATCTCGACAGCAATAACTTCCGTTTCGCTGACTGTAATGCCGCCTTCTTTCAGTTTGGAGTATGCCTTCGCCGGATCATCGACAATCAGACGCAGGATGCCGAAATCGGAGGTGTCGGCGATTGAGAGCGCCCGGATGTTGATCCCCTCATTACCCAAGATCCGGGTGACGGCGGCCAGGCGGCCGGACTTGTTCTCCAGAAAGACCGAGATCTGCTTCACCCACATTGGCTATCCCTCCTTATATACTTCACGACGGTCCACGATGCGCTTAGCCTTACCCTGACTCCGTTCAATGGTCTTTGGCTCCACGAGCTTCACCTTGACCCCGATACCCAGAATCCCCTCGATTTCACGCTGCATTGTCTTCTCCAGTTTTTCCAGATGACGAACTTCGTCCTTAAACACCTTTTCAGAGACCTCAACCCAGATTTCAATGGTATCAAGATTGCCCTTACGGTCGACCACCAATAAGTAGTGCGGTTCCACCTGGCCTAGTTCGAGCAGGGCGGTCTCGATTTGGGATGGGAAGACGTTCACACCACGGATGATCAGCATGTCGTCAGTGCGTCCCATAATCCGTGACATCCGGACGTGCGTCCGGCCGCAGGGGCAGGGTTCCGGGTGCAAGACGGTGACGTCTCTGGTGCGGTAGCGCAGGAGGGGGAAGCCCTGCTTGGTCAGGGTGGTGATTACAAGTTCACCCTTTTGCCCATAGGGAAGCTGTTCCCCGGTATCCGGGTCGATGATCTCCGGCAGGAAGTGGTCGTCAAAGAGATGCAACCCCATGTTGTATGGGCACTCCGAGGCCACGCCTGGTCCGATGATCTCGCTGAGACCGAAGATGTCAATGGAGATTACACCAAGTTTCTGCTCGATTTCCCGGCCCAGAGCATAAGACCAGGGCTCGGCTCCGAAGACCCCGATGCGGAGCCGGATGCGGGACGGGTCGATGTTGGATTCCTGTAATACTTCGGCGAGATGGAGGGCGTATGAAGGCGTGCAGGCCAGAACCGTAGTCCCGAAGTCCTCCATCAGCATCACCTGGCGCTTAGTATTCCCCACCGAGACGGGAACCACGGTCGCACCCAGCTTTTCGGCACCGTAGTGAACTCCGAGTCCGCCGGTGAACAGCCCGTAGCCGTAAGCAATCTGCATAATGTCGTCGGAGGTTACCCCGGCACAGGCCAGGGTTCGCGCCATCACTTCAGACCAAGTCTCCACGTCGTCTTTGGTGTACCCGACCACGGTTGGTTTACCGGTGGTGCCGGATGAGGCGTGCACCCGTACGATGCTCTTCAGCGGAGTCGCGAAGAGTCCAAAGGGATAGGCCTGGCGTAGATCATCCTTGGTGGTGAAGGGGAGGCGCTTTAAGTCGTCAAGTGACTGCACGTCACCAGGCCTAAGGCTAATCGCTCGAAAAGCACGTTGGTAGTGCGGCACGTTTTCATACAGTCGCTTGACCAGAGACTGCAGACGTTCCAACTGTAGCTCCTGGCGCTGCTCGACGGGCATACACTCATACTCTTGGTTCCAGTAACCCATAACTACTCTCCTCCTCAACGCAGCTTTCTGTTGTCGATTACGCGCTTTGCCTTCCCGGCAGTACGTTCCAGAGACTTGTATTCAACGAGGCGAACCTTGGGGGCCAGCCCCAAAATGCTTTGTATCTTATCCCGAACCGTACGTTCCAGGGATTCGAGGTGCCGGTACTGTCCGGTGAAGTAATCAGCGGCCAATTCGACTTCGACCTTAAACTCATCCAGATGGTCCTTCCGATCCACGGTGATCAGGTAGTGAGGTCCGACACCCTGGACTTCCATCAGCACTTCCTCAATCTGCGAGGGGAAGACATTAACCCCCCGAATAATCAACATATCGTCGGTGCGTCCGGTGACGCGCTTCATTCTGACTGTGGTTCGCCCGCAGGGGCAGGGGCTATAGTCCAGTTCGGTCAGGTCACGGGTGCGGTAGCGGATCAGCGGTAGACCTTCCTTGGTCAGAGTGGTGATTACGAGTTCCCCGCGGCTGCCCGGGGGGAGGGGCTCCAGAGTCTCGGGGTCAACAATCTCCGGCAGGAAGTGGTCCTCGGAGATGTGCAAGCCCTCCTGGAACCCGCATTCACCGGCGACACCCGGCCCGATCAATTCACTCATCCCGTAGTTGTCGGTCGCCTTAAGCCCCCAGTAGGCCTCGATCTCCGACCGCATTCCTTCAGACCAAGGTTCAGCTCCGAAGAGTCCGACCCGAATCCCTAAACTAGCGGCCGGGGTTCCCATGTCGCGGGCCACCTCCGCCAAGTATAGGGCATAGGAAGGGGTGCTTACCAGCGCCGTAGTCCGGAAGTCTTTCATCAGTTTAATCTGACGGGTCGTGTTGCCGACCGAGGCGGGGATCACGGTGGCACCAACCCGCTCCAGTCCGTAATGAAGTCCGAACCCGCCGGTGAAGAGGCCGTAGCTGAAACAGATCTGCACGACGTCGCGGGCGGTAACCCCGGCCTGGACCACAACGCGGGCAACCAAGTCCGCCCAGGTACTGAGATCCTTTCTGGTGTAGCCGACCACGGTGGGACGGCCGGTGGTACCGGAGGAGGCGTGGATACGCACGAGCTTCTCCCGCGGTACCGTAAATAAACCGTAGGGGTAGTTGTTCCGCAAGTCATCCTTAACCGTAAAGGGCAGATGCCTTAGATCATCCAGGCTCTTAATGGCGGTCGGTTTGATCCCCTTCTGCTCGAACAGGTCACGGTAAAAAGAAACCTTGCTGTAAACCCTCCGTACAACCGAACGGAGCCGTTCAAGCTGCAGGCGCTCCATATCCTCCCGGCTGAGGGTTTCGTTGCGATCCCAGATCAAGTCGATCATCTCCAATTCCTACTTCGACTGATGTGTCAATACAAACAAATGCCCAATGATTTGGCTGAACAAATATTCTTCGCCACTGAGGGTATGGTTTTCCTTCATGTTCGCCGAATTTCGAGGCCGGCCATTCACCCCGACCAGGTTACCGTTCGCCGCAAGCCAAGCCGTACCTGGCCTATAAGAAAACTATGGTCATAAAGAGCAAAACCCGTGCCACTGACCCTCCTGAATCACCCGTTAACCGGTGAAGGGGGGCGATTCGCGGTTAAAAGCTTTCTGGGCGGTATCTGCCCGTATAAAATCAAAAAAGAGATAGTTTCGGGTAGTACCCCATTTTTGTTGGGAGGGGTTAGCGTTGGCCGTGAGAAAAGCCACTATTGATACACTTCTGCAGGAAGATCGTATTTTTCATCCGGATAGCGAGTTCACCCGGCAGGCAAATGTCAGACACCGTGAGATCTATGCGGAGGCCCGCAGCAACTCGCGGATCTTCTGGGCGATGCAGGCGGAGCGTTTGGAGTGGTTCCAGAAGTGGGATCAGGTCGTCGACTGGCAGCCGCCGTTCGTAAAATGGTTCGTAAACGGCAAGCTGAACGCCTGCTACAACTGTGTCGACCGCCATCTGAAGACCTGGCGCAAGAACAAGGCCGCGATTATCTTCGAGGGCGAACCCGGTGATACCCGCGTCCTGACCTACTGGGATCTGTGGCGGGAAGTCACAAAGTTTGCGAACGTACTCCGCGACCTGGGGGTCCAAAAGGGCGACCGGGTAGCCATTTACATGCCCATGATTCCGGAGTCGGCGATCGCCATGCTGGCCTGCGCCCGCTTGGGGGCGGCACACAGCGTCGTCTTCGGCGGGTTTAGCCCGGACTCACTGGGTGACCGGATCAACGATGCGGGGGCGAAACTGGTAATCACCACCGACGGCGGATGGCGCCGCGGTAAGATCGTACCGCTTAAGAAAAATGCCGACGCAGCGGTAGAAAACTGCCCGACGATTGAAAAGATGTTGGTCGTCCGGCGGACCGGTCAGGAAGTACCAATGCAGGAAGGCCGTGATTTTTGGTACCACGAACTGGAGGTTGGTGCCGAGGTGGGCGGCCCCTGTGAGGAAATGGACAGCGAAGATATGCTGTTTATCCTCTATACCAGCGGTACCACCGGCAAGCCAAAGGGTGTGGTGCACACTACCGGTGGTTATATGACCGGGGTAGCGACCACCCACCACATGGTTTTTGACCTTAAAGACAGTGATGTGTTTTGGTGCACGGCCGATGTCGGCTGGATTACCGGGCACAGTTACGTGGTCTACGGCCCACTGGCGAATGGCGCAACGACCCTGATGTTTGAAGGAGCCCCGGACTGGCCTGAACAGGACCGCTTCTGGGCGATCGTCGAACGTTACGGAGTGAACATTCTGTACACTGCCCCCACGGCGATTCGCGCCTTTATGAAGTGGGGCGAGCAGTGGCCGGCCAGGCGCGACCTGTCTAGTCTGCGCATGCTCGGTTCGGTGGGTGAGCCGATCAACCCGGAGGCCTGGATGTGGTACCACAAGCACATCGGTGGGCAGAGATGTCCGATTGTGGATACCTGGTGGCAAACCGAGACCGGGATGATCATGATTAGCGCCCTTCCCGGCATTACCCCGCTAAAACCCGGTTCGGCAACGGTTCCGATCCCCGGGGTCGAGACCGATGTCGTTGACAAGAATGGAAACCCGGTGTTGCTGGGCAAGGGCGGTTTCCTGGTGATTAAGGAACCCTGGCCGGCGATGATGCGCACCATCTACGGTGACGACGAGCGTTACGTGGACACCTATTGGAACAAGATCCCCGGGAAATGGCTGTACTTTGCCGGCGACGGTGCCCGTCGGGATTATCATAACTACTACTGGATCCTGGGTCGTGTGGACGATGTCATCAACGTGGCTGGACACCGCTTAAGCACTATGGAGGTGGAAAGCGCCTTCGTCGACCACCCCTCGGTGGCCGAGGCGGCGGCGATCGGTAGGGACCACGCCATCAAGGGTCAGGCGATTGCGGTGTTCATTACACTTAAGGCCAATATCACCAAGGAACTTGAAAAAGGGACGAAGACCCGTAAGGAGATGCAGGATGAACTGAAGGCTCACGTGGTTAGGAAGATCGGGGCCATTGCCAGGCCGGACGACGTCTTTTTTACGGCGGAACTACCGAAGACCCGGAGCGGGAAGATTATGCGCCGTCTGCTCCGTGACATTGCCGAAGGAAGGGCCCTGGGAGACACCACGACCCTCGCTGATCCGGCGGTGATCTCTGAACTTAAGAGTAAATACGAAGCCAAGGAATCTTAAACGTTTGTTTGGCAACACACTGGAAACGAATGATAGCTCCTTCAATGGAGACGGACGGTTTCACTCCGGGTGTAGACAGTGCCGGAGACGCTTGATGGGGTGCTCTCGGTGGCTAGAGCCGCCGCCCTCAGTCCAGCCATGAAGGTCGGTTTAACAGTCCGGTGTTCCGGAAGATTGCCGTAATGTTCGTGCTGGCCATCGGCCTCTTTTACACAATGCCCCAGATGAACCTGCTCGGTGAGAAGTGGGATGTGGGCAGATGCGATGTAGGATGTTAGAAGTGGGAAGAGGATGCTTATTTGTTGGCGATGGGGCGTAATCTAAAGATATATGGTGGTTACCTCGCAATTCTGGTTGGTATCGGGGTGGCGGTGCACTGGGGTTTGAACTCCACCGCGGGGATAATTCTGGCAATCCTGGTGGTGGCCGTGTATGCTGTGTTCTGGCCGCGCTGGTAGCGCCAAACGGAGATGAACAATGTGGGAATTTCGGTCGGCGATGCAGGTTTCGCGGAGTTTGTGGTGAACCAAGAAGATACGGCGGTTGCACAGGGGAGTGGAGAGCTTCCCGTGTTTTCCACGCCGCGGCTGGTGGCTCTAATGGAGTCGGCGGCGGTGGATGCGTTGCGGGGAAGACTGGCACCTGGTGAGACCTCCGTCGGGATCGGGGTTGAGGTGCGCCACCTGGCGGCCAGCCCCGTGGGGGTTGTTGTAAAGGCCGTAGCCAAGGTGGTGGAAGTGAAAGCCCGGAGGATAACCTTTGAGGTTGAAGCCCGTGACGGAGCGGACATCATCGGGAGCGGGCGACACGAACGTTATGTGGTGGAGGCAAAACCGTTCCTGGACAAGACCTTGCGTAAAGGTGTGGCCTGCCGCTCCCTGGAGCGTGAGGTCCGTGCGTGAGGCCACGAGTATAGGGGGAGGGATTTCCAGATGCCCTGGATGGTAGGCAATATTGTAAGGAATTTGGTAAAACGACCGGCAACCCGGCCTTATCCGGTGGTTAAGCGTGACCCGTTCCACGGTGCCCGGGGGAAGATCGCCTTTCTCGCGGAGAACTGTGATTTCTGCGGTGACTGTGAGCGTGCCTGCCCTACGCAGGCGGTAATGCTGGACACGGTTTGGGAAACTAAGAACGGGAAGAATGAACTGGTCTGGGTGCGGATTTACGATCCGTACCGGTGCATCTACTGCGACTTGTGTGTGGAAATCTGTCCTTACTATGCACTGGCCAGTGACCGCAAGTATCCAGAACCCGGCTATGAGCGACAAACGGAGCACGGTAGAGTGGAGCCTTGGTAGCATGGCGGGGGGGGGGGGGGGCCCCCCCCCCGGGGGGGTTTTCGCTTTTTGGGGTGGCGGAACGCTAATTTGGAGAGCCGGGGCGGCGCCGGCGGGGTGTGGTGTCCCCCCCCCCCCGCTTCTGATTTCTCCTGTTTTCTCGTTCAGGAACGGATAATGCATCGAGAGGGGAGGGAAAAGCTGGTCTTCTGTTGAACATGTCGAAACAGAATGAACGCGTGTCAAACCGATCGGAAGGTGTTGTACACAATGCAGATAAAGTCACTGCATGACTACGCCCGGGATTTGCGGCTTGGGTCCGTTGCCCTGCGTTACCACGCCGTACGGCAGTTGGTTTACTACAGGGGGCAGGGAGACCTGTGTGGGGCGATTTTGCCCGCGGCGGACGATCCCGACCCGATCCTGCGCAGAGAGGCCTGCCTGGCATTAGGCGGCTTTGGCCGGGAAGCACTTGCCATCCTGTTGAAGGCACTGAACGACCCCGACTCACAGGTTGCCGCGGCCGCGACCCGAGGGCTCGGCCAGACTGGTCAGACTGATGCGGTTCCAGCGCTTTTTCAGGCACTCCAGTCATCCGGCACTGATATCCGGGCTGCGGTAGGTCAAGCCCTCGGAGCGTTTCCGGGAGCAGGTGCCGAAAAGCAATTGCTGGACAGGCTGCAGGCCCCGGGCAGCATTGGTGAGGTTATCGGAATGTGCTCCGGGCTGGTCGAATTGCGCAGTTCAGAAGTGGTGATGCCGCTGACCGCAGTTTACATGTTTGCCACCGATCAGTGGGTGCGAGATGAGACCTGGCGGTTCCTGACCACACTGTTGGGGGTGGAAGCGGACACGGACGAACTGCACGAAGAGGTTATCCTGGAGGTTATTCGGCAGTGTCTGGAGTGTGTTCCCCATCAGTTGTCTGACATTGATCTGACGGACATCCGGAAAACAGTCCAGGAGCGGGACATCGCCGGATACTGCCGCTTGTTGTTTGCGCTGGCCATAAACTTGGCTACGGCAATTCAGATTGACCGCGGGGAGTGGGAGGCAAATCCGTTTACCCGGCCCGATTATAACCCGGACGAACTGCGCCGGATGTTGCCTCTGCAGATGTGGACCTCAATAGCAGTGCTAAACGGGCTGGGGGGAATCGGTCGGGATGTCGATGGACGTAAGGTTGAGGCTTCTCTAGCCGACTATTGGCTGGGTACACTGTGTCTGGTCGGTATTCTGCAGGAGATGGATCGGGATCCCCACGAGGATAATGTGCACCCCTTGGCCCACCTCTGTGACAAGCTCGCCCTCAGCGGCCGGGTTGAGCCACGAGCTCTAATTGCCGAGCTTAGTTCATTCGGGAACGACGCTGTGCCGCTGTTGGATGCATTCATAACGGAGTACCGGTCCGGTGGACCGGTTTGGTGGGCGGCGAAAATACTGGGCGGGATTGGAACACCAGAGGCGGTCAAAGTCCTGATCCGCTGTCTCGATGCCGAGGACATCACGCTGTCGGAGACTGCCTGCCGGGCGTTGGGGACTCTTGGCGCCGCCGCCATCGGGCAGCTTTCAGAGTATATGAAACTACACATCAAGGAGAGGGCTCACGGGCGGGAAACGGCGGCTCAGGCGCTTTCCATGGTCCGCCACACTGAAGCACTGGCTCCTCTGTTTGAACGGGCTGAGAGTCCGAATTCTTGGGTTCGATTCGCGGCCGTGCGCCATCTGGCGAATTTCGGGGACCCGGCGGTGATTCCCGTCTTACAGCGACTCTACGCTGATGATGACCAGGACGTGAGTTTCGCGGCGGCCGAAGCATTGTTGGAGATGGCGGAGATTCATAGCCTTGATTTGCCGGAACTGCTCGAAATCAAACGGATGTACTATGATGACGAGTCGGTACAGGCCGGCAGTTAGAAAGGAGTATTCAATTAGTGGAGATCGAACGGGCGTTCAAGATGCCGCTGGATGATCCGAACTGGCTGGTGAAGGAATATCGGTGACTACGTTGTAGCCTATGTGGTGACGCTGGTGATATTTGCCTTAGTCAGTCTGCTTGCCAGTATTCCGTTCATCGGTTGGTCAGTTTCCATATTTGCGTACTTCTATGGGCTGACCGTAATCGCCGTGCTGTTCGGTGGTGTGTACGCGTGTAGCTAGACCGGAACCGAAGGGAGACTGCCGGGCGTGGGGGGAGGTAGGTCGTCTTTGGCTGATTTGTTTTTGCAGAACGTGATCGCCGTGATCTGGGATTTCGACAAGACTCTGATTCCGGAGTACATGCAAAAACCCATCTTTGAACAGTACGGGGTTGACGGCCGGGTGTTCTGGTCGGAGGTCGACGGCCTCGAGGAGCGCTACCATGAGCAGGGGATTACAGTTTTCCGGGACATTGCCTATTTAAACCATCTGATCACCTATGCCCAGACCGGGATCATGCCGAACCTGAACAACCGCATGCTGGCCAAGCTCGGCCGTAAACTGGTTTTTTACTCGGGAATGCCGGATTTCATGGCTGAACTGAAACGGAGTATTGAGCAGCACCCGGACTTTAAGCGGTACGAGATCTCCGTGGAGCATTACATCGTCAGCAATGGTCTGGCCGCCATGATCCGGGGGAGTGCGGTCAGTGGTTATGTCGACGGGATTTGGGGCTGTGAGTTTATCGAGAACCCGTTGCCTCCCGGTTATCTGCAGCAGTCTCCGTCGGGGGATGCCCCTGATCCCGTGATCAGTCAAATCGCTTACGCCATTGATAACACCACCAAGACCAGGGCGATCTTTGAGATCAATAAGGGGACCAATAAGTGGCCCCTGATTAATGTGAATGCGAGCATTGCGCCTGCGAAGCGGCGGGTACCGTTCCAGAACATGATCTATGTGGCTGACGGGCCCAGCGACGTACCGGTGTTCTCCCTGGTAAAGGAACGCGGCGGGAAGACCTATGCGGTTTACCGGTCGGGCAGCGCGCAGGAACTGCAACAGGTTGACACGTTACTCCGGAACGGACGAGTGGATGCGTACGGGGAAGCGAACTACGAGTCCGGTACCCAGACCTACATGTGGCTGATGCTTCAGGCGGAGAAGGTTGCGCAAAGAATCGTCGAAGCACGGGAGATTGCGGTTAAGACCATAGTGTTCGGTCCTCCTGTGCATCTTTAGATGCGATTCGGACCTGCCGGATAATCGGCGGGTAATAGCCGATTGTTAAGGGGGTACCTCCGGTGTCAGATGTGGAAGTCCGGGCTTTCTCATTTATTAAAGCATTGTTTGACGCCAGGGGGTGGCCGACACCCCTCATTTACAAGCTGGAGAACTCCTGTACCGCTGGGGAACTGGCGAAAAGCCTCTCGATCCCGGACGATCTCGTAGAGGCGGTTTTCATTAACGGAAAGGTTTTTCGTCCGGGTGAAGGGGTTGTAAAACCCGGGGATCGGGTGGCCTTTATCCCCCCTGGTACTCCCGGGCCTTACAGGCTACTCTTGGGTATCGCCCGTCCAGCCGGCAGCGGGGGCGACCAATAAGGTTTGCCCGTTCTAGCGGAGCCGGTTTTGGCAGGTGGTCGGATCCTCGCCGGGGTTGCAGACATAGAGGACCTCGGTGGCGTCCGCTGAGACCTGTTTGTCCGGATGGTGCTGTTTGGCCCGGAACACGGCTTGGTCCAGGGTCTCGGCTGTGATTTCCTCACAGGTATCACCCGGGCCTCTGACAATATACTTGTGCACTTGGTTCACCTCCAGTACTAGTTTCCGGGGGTAATAGGCGGATTATGCGGGTATACTGAAACCGATAAGGAAATGGGGTGCAAGGATTGCCGAAGATCGTGATTTATACGAAGACGGGTTGTCCATACTGCCGGACGACAATGGATGATTACCGGCAACGGAAGGTATCTTTCGAGGAAATCAACCTCAGCCTGGATTCTGAGGCGAAGGCGATGGTGAAGTCCCGGTATCAAGCGACCAAGGTGCCTTTGATCGTGGATGACGGAAATCTGGTGCAGATCGGGGACAAAAACGGAAACGGTTGAGGGATTTAACAATGGCCGGCAGTTAGCCGGCCTATTCCATTACATGGGAACAATTGAGCAGGCGCACCCATATACTGGAAGATAAGGAGTGGTGCGTCTATGACACTAAGCATAATGATCGACCCGGGTCACGGAGGGTCCGATCCCGGGGCTCGGGGCTATGGGCTGCAGGAAAAGGATATCGTGCTAGAGATTGCGCTTCAGACCGAACGACTGCTTCAGGCATACATTGTTTCGATCCAGTTAACCCGGCGTGATGATGTTAACGTGCTGATACCGACACGTACGGCAAGAGCCAACCAGATGGGTGCCGACCTCTATGTCTCGATTCACGTTAATGCCGGACGCGGGACCGGGTTTGAGAGCTTTGTGCATCCTGCCGCGTCTCCCCGGACTGTTGACATTCAGTGGCGCATACACCGGGAGATGGGGCTTTTTTACGCAAGTAATGGTTTCGTAGATCGCGGCCGAAAAACTGCAAACTTTGCTGTTTTGAGACAGACAAAAATGCCCGCCGTCCTGTTGGAAAACCTGTTTATCGACCATCCTCGGGACAGCGCCTACCTCAAAGATCCCCTGTTTCGTTCTGAGATCGCCCAGATGTTAGCTCTCAGTATCGCAAACACCTTGCAGCTACCCCAAAGACAACCGGCCTGGGATCCGGCTTTGGAAATTGAACGCCTGCGCCAAACGGGATTAGTGGTGAACCTTTATCACCCAAACGATACTCTGCTTTGGGGGCAGTACGCCACCGTGCTAAACCGGGTGCGTAATCGCCCGGTCTTCGGATCCGGTTGGGATCCTGAGCGTGAGATCGGACTGCTGCTCGAAGACGGCCTGCTTGCGTCTCCGCGCTTGCCTGCCCAGCCGGTTCGATGGGGTGAATTTGCTACCGTGCTGAACCGGCTGCGGCAGCGGTGGGTAGAAGTGCCAGGGTGGGATCCCAGAGCCGAGATCGGCCTCCTGATCAGCGATGGCCTGCTGGTAACCAGTCGCGATCCCTGGGCCACTATTAGCTGGGGTGAATTCGCCACGGTACTCAACCGTTATCTAAACATCTAAACCGCCGTAATCGGAGCCTTAATTAGGAGTAGCTGGAATTACCGGCCTAGAGTCGGTAATTCCGCTCTTTATTGTCAATTTAGAGGAAATATTGTCGCTCCTGTCGAATTTGATAGCCTGGAGGTGACAAGCTTTGAAGCTTGGGAAAAGGGGTATAGTCTCGATTCTGGTAGCCGGTCTGTTGTTGTTGGGTCTGGCGGGTTGTGGCGGAAGCACTCCCGCAGGGGATGTGACGCCCCAAAGCCAGCCGCTTAAGCTGGGCATGCTGCCGATTACCGACAACCTGCCGTTCTGGGTGGCACAGGACAAAGGGTATTTTGAGGACGAGGGACTCACGGTGGAACTGATCGATTTCCCGAGTGCTTTGGAGCGTGACAGCGCCCTGACGGCTAAGGCCATTGACGGTGCCTTAGGTGACATCATCGCCGTCGCTCAGCTGAACGACGGGGGTACTCCGCTGACGATTGTCTCCATCGGTCAGGGTGTCACGGCTGAGGAGGGGCGGTTCGCGATCCTGGCGGCACCGGGCTCCGGTATCACTTCGGTGGAACAACTCAAGGGCGTGGAAATCGCCACTTCGGCGAACTCGATTATGGAGTACCTTATTGATACGGTTCTTTCCGATGCCGGATTCCCTAATGAGGAGATTGCCAAGATTCTGATTCCGAAGATTCCGGTGCGCGTGGATGCGCTTCTTTCCGGAACGGTGCAAGCGGCGATTCTCCCAGACCCGCTGGCAGCCCTGGCTGAGTTGAAGGGCGCCCGGGTGGTTCTGGACGATACCGCGACTGACAACCTCTCTCAGACTGTGATATACTTCCGTAATGAGGCACTCGAACGAAAGGCGAACGAAGTTGGGGGCCTGATGCGTGCCTACACCCGGGCGGTCGAGGACATCATGGCTGATCCGACAGCCTTCAACGAGATCTTGGCGGAAAAGGCGCGGGTGCCCCACGACGTTCTGCAGAGTGACGCACACGGAATGGAGATCATCTTCTCGGCCCCGATGGTGCCCACCGAAGACATGGTCGATCGCGTGTTGACCTGGATGAACGGAAAGGGACTCCTCAACAAGCCGGTGTCATACTCAGATCTGGTCGACGGACAGGTGTTGAACTAGTTAATGATCAAGGTTAATGGTCTCAGTGTTACCTACCGCGGTGCTAATGCGGTTGTCCCGGCCATCCGGGACATTTCCTTTGCCATGGAAAGGGGCGGTACGTGTGCCGTGATCGGTCCTTCCGGTTGCGGGAAGACGACCATGTTGTACGTGCTGGCGGGCCTGCGTTCCGATTTTGAGGGACAGGTGTTGGTCTCCGATACGCCGGTGCGTCCCAAACGCCAGGAGACGGCCCTGATTCTGCAAGACTACGGGCTGCTGCCCTGGAAGACCGTCTTTCAAAATGTAGTCCTAGGCTTGGAGGTGCGCCGGGTTGCGAAGCCCGAACGCACGGCCCGGTGCGAGGAAATAATGAACGACCTGGGTCTTCTGCCGTTTAAGAACCTTTACCCGTCGCAGCTCAGTGGGGGCCAGCGGCAGCGGGTGGCCATCGCCCGGGCGATGGCGGTTGACCCGGATTTGCTCTTGATGGACGAGCCGTTCTCTTCATTGGATGCTTTGACCCGCGAGAGATTGCAGGACAATCTTCTGGAGATCTGGTCGGAGCGGCGGGTGACAGTTTTGATCGTCACCCACAACATTGAGGAAGCGGCCTTTTTGGGCCAGAAGATAATAGTCCTGTCGCCCCGTCCGGCTGCAGTGCTCGCCGAGGTTGAGAATCATGGTGTCGGTACTCCGGGTTGGCGTAGCAGCCGCGAGTTCTTTCGGCTTTGTACCCGGCTCAGAGGGATGCTGGTGAAGGAGGAACCTCAGTTATGCGCGGTAGGAGCCGGACACAGCTCCTAGGCTCATCCGTATTACCGATAATTATCGCGATTGCCTTTCTCCTTGCGGTCTGGCAACTGCTGGCGGTGGTTTTGCAGTTGGCGGCTCTGCCTGTTCCGGGCGTGGCCTTTCGTACGTTTCTGGAGCGGATTGTCGGTGACCTTGGCATCCACCTTCAAATCAGCACCTACCGGGTAGTGGTAAGCATCATCGTGTCCCTGTTCTTAGCGGTTCCCCTTGGCCTCTTCCTGGGGCGCGAGCCTCGTTTCGACGCCTATATTGCCCCGATGATCTACGTGGTCTACCCGGTTCCGAAGATTGTTTTCCTGCCGGTGATCATAGCCATATTCGGTCTGGGCGACTTTCCGAAGATCCTGCTCATCGTGCTGGTGATCTTCTTTCAGATCCTGGTCACTACCCGTGACGCGGCGCGCAAGGTTGA
>JAHRFU010000071.1 GCA_019084485.1 Desulforudis sp.
GGTTGCCAAGGAATTGATGAACAATGGAGTCGGCGTGAAACCGATTGGCTTCGTAGACGACGACCCCAACAAGAGGAACCTGCAATTGATGGGCCTGCCGGTATTGGGAAACCGTCAGGAGATCCCACGCCTGGTGAAGGAATACCGCGTCAAGGAAGTAATCATCGCCATGCCGTCCATGCCTGGCGAGGCCATTCGGGAAATCGTCCAGATCTGCCGTGCTGCAGGTGTACGCACCATGATTCTCCCTGGTGTCTACCAACTGATCAGCGGGGAGGTATCAGTCAACAAGATCCGGCCTGTCCATGTCGAGGACATCCTGCGCCGCGAACCGGTACGGGTGAATCTGGCTGAAATCTCTAACTACCTCTACGGAAAGGTGGTTTTGGTGACCGGTGCCGGTGGCTCCATCGGATCGGAACTCTGCCGACAGATTGCGACTCTGCAGCCCCAGAGCCTGATTCTCCTGGACAACTATGAGAATACCACCAACGACCTGTTCGTTGAACTGCGGGATGCAGACCCTGGTCTAAGCATCAGGGTCGAGATTGCGGACATCCGCGAACAGGTCCGTATCGATGCGGTGTTCCAGCAATACCGCCCCGACGTCGTCTTCCACGCCGCGGCGCACAAGCACGTCCCGCTTATGGAGTACAGCCCGACAGAGGCGATCCGGACCAACGTCTTCGGTACCCGCAAGGTGGCCCAGGTAGCTCTCAATGCGGGCGTGGACACCTTCATCCTGATTTCCACCGATAAGGCGGTTAATCCAACCAGCGTGATGGGGGCGACCAAGCGGTTGGCGGAAGTGCTCATCCAGCACATGAACGGCAGAGGGGCGACCCGCTTCGCCGCCGTGCGCTTCGGAAACGTGCTTGATAGTGACGGGAGCGTAGTCCCCTTGTTTAAGCGCCAGATCGAAGCCGGCGGGCCGGTTACCGTAACCCACCCGGAAATGACCCGGTACTTCATGACCATCCCCGAAGCGGTTCAACTCGTGATTCAGGCCGGGGCAATGGCCGAGGGTGGTGAGGTCTTTGTGCTGGATATGGGCAAACCCGTTAAAATTTTGGATCTCGCCATGGACCTGATCCGGCTTTCGGGGCTCGAACCTCGAACAGATATTCAGATTAACTTCATCGGGGTCAGGCCCGGGGAGAAACTCTATGAAGAATTGCTTACCGCCGAGGAAGGGACCAACGCCACCAGGCACCAGCGCATTTTCACGGCCCGGCCTACGCTGGTGGACGCCGGAAGTCTGGAGCGGCAGCTTGCCCACCTTTGGAAAAAGGGTCCTTCCTGCACCAGAGAAGACGTCTTCCAAGCACTATCCCGGGTAGTCCCCGGAGCCGTAAAGGGGAGGTCGGGTATGAAGCTAGTCAGGGAAGATCCGGATTCAACAGCTGTTCAGAAGGAGACAGCGACCGGTAGTGAGCTGGAATCGCGCTAGGTTCCCCTAGACGTGCGTGGCCAGTCTGGTCACCGCCTCCGGTGCGGTACGGGCGTATACCCGTGTGGTATCCAGTCTCCGGTGACCCAGGGCCTCCTGGATCACGTCAATCGGCACTCCCTGTTGCAGTAGCTCTGTAGCGAAGGTATGCCGACAGCGCAGGGTATGGAAATCCACCCCCGTAGCCAAGCGGCAGTTCCGGGCGTGCCATTCCAGGGTAAACAGGGCGACCCCGAACAAACGCTCCTGGCCCATTCTGTCCCGAGCGAACTCTAACAGGTCAAAGGCGGTTTGACGATCCACCACCGGGGCCAGGCGCTCCCGGTTTCCTTTGCCTTCCCGCACATGCACCAGGTAGGAGTGCTCGATCACTTTCACATCTTCCGGAGCGAGCGCCACACATTCGCTCACCCGCAGGCCGGTGGCAAACATCGTGCGAAAGGCCAGTTCCACATGGCGGGGTTTGGTTTTCATCCAATCAAGCACCCGTTCCTTTTCGAGCGGGGTCAGGAACCCGGGTAGACGGTTTTGCAGTTTCAGCTTTAGCTTGCCGGTATCCACTGGGTTAACCCGTACCTCCCCCTCGAACACCAGATAATCATAGAGGCTGCGCACCGCGGAGAGGCACATGTTGATGCTGGCCGGCTTGAAATCGGAAGCGGCCAGGTAGTTCCGGAACTGTTTGGCCCGGCGGGGGTTGAACTCCTCAAAGGGGAGGCTGTTCGCGGCACAGAAGCGCACGAAACGGGCCAGGGCGAACTGATAGGTGTCGATGGTGCGGTTACTGTTCCCGCTCATGTCCAGGTCCACCAGGAAGTAGCCGATCTGGGTCTCGAGTCTTGCGGTGTCTACCGCGGAAACATTCTCCAAGCAACTTCCCCCCTTAGCGTTCGTGGAAGCCCAGACGCAGGAGAGCCTGCGGGGCGGTACGAGCATAGGTGCGGGTGGTATCGATGTCGGCGTGGCCTAGCGCCTCCTGGACCACATCCAGAGCCACGCCGCTCCGGAGCAGCTCGGTGGCAAAAGTGTGACGGCAGCGGTGGGCATGAAACGGGATTCCGGTCTCCTCGCCACAACGGCGGGCATAATTCGCCAAGAACGTAGCTGTAACCCCGAAAAGGGTATCGGCCTCGATTCTGTCCCTGGTATAGCGGGCCAGCTCGAAGGCCACCTCCCGATCCACCACTGGGGCCAGACGCCCCTTAGCGCCTTTCCCGAGCCGGACGTGCAGCAGGTAGGCGTTGCCCCGCACCAGCAGGTCACCGGGGCCTAAAGCCACCAGTTCACCGAGGCGCAGCCCGCTGGCAAACAGTGTCCGGAAGGCTAAACCCACCGGCTCCGGGGTGTCGGCAAACCAATCCAGGATTTGTTGCTTCTCGTCCGGGAACAGGAACTTCGGCAGGCGCACCGGCTCTTTGACGCGCAGTCGACGCCGGATCACCGGATTCCCGCCAACCAGTTCTTCCTCCACCAGGTACTCATAGAAACGCTTCACATGGGAGAGATGGCAGTTGACCGTAGAAGGGCCCAGTCCTCGACCAACGAGCAG
The DNA here is from genome assembly GCA_019084485.1 of Desulforudis sp. Taxonomy (GTDB): domain Bacteria; phylum Bacillota; class Desulfotomaculia; order Desulfotomaculales; family Desulforudaceae; genus SURF-60. The sequence goes on from JAHRFU010000071.1 coordinate 3,000, forward strand.
ATTGCGAAACTCACGCGCCTGAGGCCCGGTGAGCCGGTAGTGATCAATGCCCCGTTCGGCGCAAAAAGCAAAGAACCGCTTCAGGGTTAGTCGATAGCTGTCGGTGCTATGGTGGGACAGCCCGGTATAGGCCAGCTCGGAGAGGAAGTCTTCCGTCTGTTGCGCAATGTCCCCTGACTTCCGCCGCATCGCCCGGTCTACAGTGGTTCGGTAGGAGGCCGGGTCTTCAGACACCAGTTCCTCGAGACCGGCCTCGGCGTCCAGGCGAAGGACCAGGCTACGCAATCGCGCCAGCCAGGCGATCTGTTCCTCTACGGGCAGGGGGCTTCCGCAGTACCCAGTCAAGACCGGCAACACCCCTTCAAGCTCAGGTATATGTCATATTTCGCGCTCTCTCCACAATTTCCCTTTAATGCAGAATGGGTAACCTTTTGTCGAAACCTGTCACCCATGTAGCGACCATTAAAGTCAGAAAGTTCTATTGTTTATGTTCTATTGACAATGCTTCCAAACTCTACTAAAGTAATGTTCATAGGCTGAATGATTGGTCAGTGAATGGTGGTCAGTTTCTTGCTGCGAGAGTACGAGGTTTTGACGCACTTGCTCCATAATGACCGCACTTCCCAGCGTAAGATTGCGCTTGGGACAGGTCTTTCTGTGGGAACCGTGAACTTTTTGATCAAGCGGATGGTGCGTAAGGGCCTGGTGAAGCTGGAACGCGTTAACGGCAAGACCCTGCGCTACGTGATCACCCCGAAGGGGATGACCGAGAAGACCAGATTAGCCTGTCGCTACCTGATCAGTTCTTACCAGCACATTGCCACGATTACAGAAGCCCTGGGCAACGTGGTCTCTAGGCAGGCCGCGGTGCACGGGACGACCCCGCAGGTGGTGTTGTACGGTACTCATAACGAAATCATGGATATTCTGCGCATTGCCGCTGGCGCTTTACGTTTACAACATACCGAGTTTTCGGAGCCGGAGGATCTGTTTGCTTATGTGGCCGGTAGGCCGAATAGTGGAAAGGACCTCCTAGTCGTGACCTGGGCCGTGGAGGATGACCAAAGAGTGCCCCCTGATGTCTCACGAGTAAACATCTTGAACTGTATGTAGTAATTCTGCAGCAGCACAAGGGGAGGCGAAAGATTCGTGTACTGGTGTGCAGTGAACACCAAACCAAAAAACGAAAACCTGGCCGCCAGGCATCTGGAAATGAAAGGCCTGGAGGTTTTTCTCCCCAAGATCGAGGTCATTCGTAAGCGGGGTTCGGCCAAGCTGACGCTGGTTGAGCCTTTGTTCCCCGGTTACCTCTTTGTGCGCGTGCCGCTGTTACCCGAGTCCGTGAGCCAGGTGAACTGGACCCCCGGGGTCAGGCGGATGCTCTGTTCCGGTGACATCCCGGTACCGGTTCCGGACAGCGCCATCAAGCTTATTCAGGAACGTACCGGCCCGCGGGATCACATCACCCTGCCGCCTGAGCACGCCTTCCCGGTCGGAACCAAGATCGCCGTCCGCCACGGGCCCTTTGCCGGACTCCTCGGTGTGGTGGACAGGCCCATGAGCGCCAGAGGACGGGTGCGGGTGCTGCTGCAGATGCTGCAGCGGGTGATGTCCGTGGAATGCGACGTGATCGATTTAGACCGGCTGCCCCAGGTTTCGGCAGGGTAAACAGGGAGGACCTGTAGAGCAATATTGAGTACTAACATCCATCCGCATAGCGCCCAGCCAGGGGGATCGCCAATCAAGAAAAGCGTTCTTCCCCGGCGGAGCTGTGTCTTGACACTTCCCACATAATACCATGGCTCTCAATCCCGCCCGGTGTGCAGCAGGCAGCTTTGTGGTAAAATATAGGTAAGGAATCTGCCGTCACCGCGGAGGAGGACAGAGCGTGGAATTGTATCGAGAGATCCTCGGTGAGCAGGGTTGGCAAACCCTGGCGGCCCTGGCCAAGCTCCCTCTGGCGCAGGAAGTCTACCTGGCCGGCGGTACCGCCTTAGCGTTGCAGCTGGGCCACCGCAAGTCGTTCGATCTGGACTTCTTCACGAAAACTCCTGGTGAGAAGATCTCCGCATCGCGCATCGAACGGTTCCTGAGCAAAGTAGAGTCCCGGGAAGAGCCCCGGCTGATCCAACGTGCGGTTGACCAGGCCACTTGGGATATTCTCGGAACCAGGGTCACCTTTCTGGCATATCCTTTTCCGTTAATGGAACCCTGTATCGACGGAGAAACAACGATTGCACCGGAAATGCGCGGTATTGCCCTCGCCACGGCCTCCGAGATCGCCCTGATGAAAGCCTATACTATTGGGCGGCGGGCGGCATTCCGGGATTACGTCGATATGTACTATGTTCTTAAATCAAAGGCGGTAACTCTAGACTACATTCTGGAGCACGCCCCGATAAAGTTTACACTGCAGGGTGAATCGGTGTTTTCGCCAAAGCTCTTCTTGGAACAGATGGTCTACACCGTAGACGCCCCAGACCGAGTACAGGCTCTGAACCTGGTTCTGGGAGAGACCCTAACGGCCGAAGAAGTGGAAGCTTTTCTGCAGGATGAAGTGCGCAGTGTCGTACGCTCGGTTGAAGTGCGGGAATGGAGGAGGAAGCGCTGATGCTACCAGATTCCTTCCGGCCCTTGTTCCGAAACTACCGGTTCGAGCTGCTAGACCCAGACACGGCCTCAGAGCTGGTCATCAAAACCACACTGGGCTACGGTACCTGGGAACAAATCAAGTGGTTGTTCGCCTACTACGGGCGGGAGCGAGTGCGGGAGGTCTTCCTGAAAGACTTTCACGGGTGCCGCGAATTGCCTGAACCGACCCGACGACTCTGGGCTTTGGCCTTTTTAGACGAGATACCCCCCGAAGATACCGACCCCCTGGCCCGCTGGCGGTGCCGGCGCAAAGTGCCTGCGCAGTCTTTCAGTCAAAGGCAGCCTCTGACAGATTATCTAGCCGAGGTTAGGCGTCTGGTACTTGAAGGCCTCAGGGGCTACTCAGCTCGGGTATACCTGTATGGTTCACAGGCCCGGGGTCAGTCTACAAGAGCATCGGACATCGATGTGGCCATCCTGCCTCTAAGCGAGTTGCCCATTGGGCTACTAGCTACGATTCGGGAGAATCTCGAAGAGAGTACAGTTCCATATAAAGTGGATCTTGTGGACTTGACCCAGACCGATGCCTCTTTCCGAACAAGTGTCGAGCAGGAAGGTACATTATGGAGCGAATAGAGGAACGATTAGCGGTAGCCCACAGTGCCCTCGGCACCCTCGAAGAGCTTACCGGCCTTGGCCCTGAGGTTACTGAAGTAGAACGCGATGCAACGATTAAGCGCTTCGAGTACACCTTCGAGACCGTGTGGAAGGCCGCTCAAATCTACCTCAGACAAATGGAAGGTCTCGATGTTGGCTCCCCCAAAGGTGTGATCCGGGCATCCCTAAGCATTGGATTGCTCACTGAAAACGAGGCCAAGTTGGGCCTGGAAATGAGCGATGACCGCAATTTGGCCGTTCATACTTATAACCGGGATCTGGCCAAAGCCATTTTTGATCGGATCCCAGGGTACGCCAAACTGATGGGTAAATGGCTCGAGGCCATGGATGAGATGCTGTGATTTCGGACTTCGTGCCCACACATGACCAATCGGAGGCCTTCCTGGAAGATGCCTTCCACGCTTTCGCCAAAGACGTCATACTCAGGGTAGAGATCCTGACCCTGCGTGAGGATTTGTACTGCCAAATAGGGGTGAGCCTGCATTGTGCCACGGATATGGGTTGCTTCCCCCTGGACTTTCAGCTGTACTTGCCCCGGGACTGGACTGACGACCCCGTACGGCGCCGAAGCGTGGGCCTCCCGGACGAGGTGGTCTTCAAGCACAGATGGGAATTAGGTCTGGAAATGATCGACCGGGTGCGAGACTGGAACGTCCCGACCGGTGTAATCGTAGCGGGTCTTGAATACGGCAAACCGGCCGACTTCCAAGAGCAGTTAGACAAACGCAAACTCGACTATGTCCTAGAAAGAGACAGTGAGATCAGGGTTCAGCCGGTTGGGGACTTTCCCCGCCTGTCCGGTAGCTCTGCCAAATACCAGGCTTGGCCCCTGGTGGAGGATGCCTGGGTTTACTGGGCCAAGATTCGCTGGTGGGTCGAGGAAAACCATCGTCGGTTGGAGAACGCTCTTGGACTCGGTCACTTCGAAGGGCGTTCCTGGGCCGGTTGGAATCACCACGTCACCCTAACAATGCTCGCGTATGGCTTCTTGGCACACGAGGACCTTCGCAACCGGAAGGATTACTGGATAGAGCCAAGCACCTCCTCGCAGATAGCGAAAGCATAATATGCAGTTTCACTCGGTTAAACTCAAAGAATTCCTTGAACCCTTCTTGCCTCTGATGGGCCGCCGGGAGCGGCAACACTGGGGATCATTCTATGTGCAGGGACTACTCTCGGGTCACGGTCGCAAAACGGTCAGTGGTCTAGCGGAACGTCCCGGTGGCGTTCAACAGCCCCTACACCAGTTTCTTTCGAACAGTCCTTGGGACTGGAAGCCGGTACGGCGTGCCTTAGCGCAGCAACTGGTTCACTTTACACCACGTATGGCTTGGGTTGTCAATGACGTCGGTTTTCCCAGGCGCGGTTCACACTCGGTGGGTGTTGCCCGCCAGTACTGCTCCGATCTTGACCAGGAACGTCGCTGCCAAGTTGGGATCTGCCTGAGTTGTGTGACTGACCAGGGCGTCTTCCCGCTGGATTTTGCACTCTACCTGCCAGAGGAATGGACCAATGATCCGGTGCGCCGCCGGAAAGCCGGTATTCCGGAGGGCGTCACTTACCAACCAAAGTGGCGGCTGGCAATCGATCTGGTTGATCGCGTGCGGCAGTGGGGCATCCCGCTCAACTTGATCATGGCCGGCCCGGAGTACGGAGGGGTACCAGAGTTCCGAGCCGCGTTGCGCGACCGGGAACTCTCCTACATAGTGGGTATAGACTATCAGCTCAGGGTCCATCACGGTGAGTTTTCAGACTATCAGGAGCCGCAGAGCGTACTGGAACTCACAGAAAAGCTTCCAGACGATTTCTGGGTCTTCCATCGTACCGGGATGGAAGAACTAATGAAAAGCCGCTTCGCCAAGGTTCAGGTGCAGGCCATGCCGAAGATGGGGCGGCAGGACTGTCCGGTAGAGTTGCTCGTGGCCGGGTGGCCCTTGGTTTCCAGACCGACAGATTTCTGGCTGTCAAATCTGCTGCCTGATTATCCGATAGAAGAACTGGCACAGTGGACCGAAATCCAAAGGAAAACCGAACCGGCCCTGCAGCAAATGAAAGCTGACCTCGGCCTGGACCACTTTGAAGGTCGCTCCTGGGTCGGCTTACACCACCACGTGACCCTGGTAATGCTGGCATATGGTTTTCTAGTTAGCGAGACTCTCCGAGTCGGCAACACGGTGCAAGAACAAACAATCGGGGATAAGTGGGAGAAGCTTCCGGATGACTTGAAAAAAGAAGTCGTGGATTACATAGACTTCCTGATTCAGAAGTACGACATTCGATGATCACAGTCCTGGCGAGGGCAATGAATTCCATAGCTGAAATAATAACTCATCAAACATGGCCTAATACTTGTAAGCACTACCAAATATATCCAGCAGCCCCATTAGTTGTGGGCTGAGAAGTAGTAGATAACCTTGGTGCTTATAAGCGTTGCGATACGTAATATATAGGCGTCCTATCCTTTGGGCTGGGTAGCCTTTCCCTCCGCCCTTTGTTGTAATATTCAGTTAGAACCATGACTTTCTGCTACAAAGGTAGGGATGTGTGGTTTGAAATCTATGAGAACCGTATTGGTTACTGGTGGTGCTGGTTTTATTGGTAGTAATTTTGTACGACTAACCCTTACGCAGAGTGAGATCCAAATCATTAATCTTGATAAACTCACCTATGCCGGAAACCTGGAGTCTCTTGCTTCGGTGATGAACGACCCGAACCATGTATTTCTGCATGGGAGTATCGGGGATCGCGATTTGGTTAAGGAAATACTAATTAAGTATCATCCTGATGCTGTTGTCAACTTTGCGGCGGAGTCCCACGTAGACCGTTCTATTGACGGACCTGTGGATTTCATACAGACAAATATTGTCGGAACGTTTGAACTGTTGGAAGCCGCACGAGCGTATTGGAGTGACCTAACTGGTAATGATCGTGAACGATTTCGCTTTTTGCATATTTCTACGGATGAAGTTTACGGCTCACTTGGTTCTGAGGGGTTCTTTACAGAAAAAAGCCCTTACGCCCCTAACTCTCCTTACTCCGCTTCTAAGGCAGCTGCGGATCACCTGGTTCGCGCGTATCACCATACTTACAGTTTACCTGTGCTTACCACCAACTGTTCTAACAATTATGGCCCCTATCAGTTTCCGGAGAAGCTCATACCTCTAGTGATTTTGAATTCGCTAGAAGGAAAACAGCTACCTGTGTACGGTGACGGGCAGAATGTTCGTGATTGGCTTTACGTAGAGGATCATTGCCAGGCCATTCGAGTTGTACTGGAGAAGGGACGCCCAGGTGAGGTTTACAATATCGGTGGAAATAACGAAAAAACTAACATCCAGGTAGTGTACGCCCTATGTGACCTGCTGGATGAACTTCACCCGCAGAAAAACGGTAAGAGCTATCGTAGTAATATTACCTTTGTACGGGATCGTCCTGGCCACGACCAACGTTATGCGATTGACGCCAGCAAGATTAAAGATGAGTTGGGCTGGGTCCCCGATGAGACCTTTGAAACCGGATTACGTAAGACCGTACAGTGGTATCTGGAGAACTGTGAGTGGTGTGAACGTGTGCGTAATGGCAGTTATCGCGGTGAGCGATTGGGCCTCGGTATCATGTTTTAAGGAGTAAAAGTATGATTAAGAAAGGTATTATCCTTGCAGGTGGTTCCGGTACCCGGCTTTATCCCCTCACTCAAGTGGTGAGCAAGCAGTTGATGCCAGTTTACGACAAGCCGATGATCTATTACCCGCTCAGCATCCTGATGCTGGCGGGCATCACCGAGATTCTGGTCATCACCACCCCGCAAGATCAGCGCTTGTTCCAGGAACTGCTGCGCGATGGCCGCCAGTGGGGAATCAATATCCGGTACGCGGTGCAGCCGAGCCCGGACGGCTTGGCGCAGGCCTTCATCATCGGACGCGACTTCATCGGCGGTGACAGTTGCGCTCTCATCTTGGGAGATAATATCTACTTTGGCCACGGACTTCCGGACAAACTGCGTGCCGCCGCCGCCCAGGAGCACGGAGCCACCGTGTTCGGATACTGGGTGCGGGATCCGGAACGTTACGGTGTAGTGGAATTCGACGAAAACGACCAGGTTTTAAGCATTGAGGAAAAACCGGCCCGGCCTAGATCCAATTACGTGGTTACCGGACTTTACTTTTACGATAATCAAGTAGTTGACATGGCCGCCGACCTGAAACCGTCCGCCCGGGGCGAACTCGAAATCACCGACATCAACAAACTCTACCTGCAGCAGGGTCAACTGCGCGTGGAAAAACTCGGTCGCGGCATCGCTTGGCTGGATACCGGCACCCACGAAGCACTTTTGCAGGCCGCCAACTTCATCGAAACCATCGAACAGCGGCAAGGACTGAGGATCTCCTGCCCCGAAGAGATTGCCTATCGCTTGGGGCTGATCAGTGCCGAGCAGGTGGCCAGGCTGGCCGAACCACTGAAAAAGAACGGCTACGGCCAATATCTCCTGAGCTTGGTTCAAGGCGGCGGGCCTCCATGAAGGTGACCGCAACCAAATTAACCGGGGTGCTGATTATCGAACCCCAGATGTTCGGTGACATCCGCGGCTTCTTCATGGAAACCTGGAACCGGAATCGCTATGTCAAAGTCGGCCTGCCTGCCGACTTTGTTCAGGACAACCTGTCTTTTTCCGGTTGGGGAGTCTTGCGCGGTCTACACTTCCAGAATCCCAACGCCCAGGGGAAACTGGTCTTCGTTTTGCAAGGCGAAGTGTTTGACGTCGCGGTAGATATCCGGGTTGGCTCGCCCACTTTTGGGCAGTGGGTCGGCATTACCCTTTCCGGTGAGAACAAGCGCCAGTTATATATTCCGGAGGGCTTTGCCCACGGTTTTTGCGTTGTTAGTGAAGCGGCCTTGGTAGCTTACAAGTGTACCGATTTTTATCATCCGCAGGCGGATGGCGGTATCGCCTGGAATGATCCGGATATTGGTATCAAGTGGCCTATTGACACGCCCATTCTGTCTGAAAAGGATAGGGTTCATCCGCGGCTAAGAGAAATCCCGCCGGCGCGGCTGCCGCGATACGGAGGCCCAAGCAAATGCCCCGCACTTTTTTATGGCCGCGTATCGTGCTCACCGGCAGGAACGGCCAGGTCGGCTGGGAATTGCAGCGCACTTTGGCCCCCCTGGGTGAAGTGGTAGCGCTGGATCGCCGGCAACTTGACTTATCCCGCCCCGATCAGATCCGGGAGCGGGTGAGAGAAATTAAGCCTAGCCTCATCGTCAATGCCGCCGCCTATACCGCCGTGGATCGGGCCGAGGAGGAGCCGGAGCTGGCCATGGCTGTCAACGGCGTTGCACCGGGGATTCTGGCCGAAGAGGCCAGACGCCTAAATGCCGTCATGGTGCATTATTCCACCGACTATGTTTTCGACGGCACCAAAACCACTCCTTACACCGAAGAAGATGAACCTCGCCCGCTCAACGTCTACGGCAAGACCAAACTGGAAGGGGAACGCGCCATCCAGGCCGTGGGGTTGCCTCATCTCATCCTGCGCACCGGTTGGGTGTATGGAATGCGAGGGAAGAACTTTTTACTGACCATTTTGCGACTGGCAAAGGAACGGGATGAATTAAAAATAGTTGATGACCAAATCGGTGCCCCCACCTGGAGCCGCACGATCGCCGAAGTCACGGCCCAAATTTTAAAAGCCAACGCCTCGCCCGTGACGGATTTAAGCGATATTTATCACTTGACGGCATCCGGCAGTACCAGTTGGTATGGTTTTGCCAAAGCGATATTGGAACTGGACCCCAACCGCGCAGAGCAGGTTTGCAGACAACCAAAACCGATCTTGACCGCTGAATATCCAACGCCCGCCCGCAGGCCGGCTCACTCGGTGCTGCCAAATGCCAAATTAAAAGCAGCCTTTGGCATTGTGTTGCCCGGTTGGGAACAGAGCTTGAAGTTGGCATTAGAAAAGGACAAAGATGAATAAGCCGCTCGAGATACAAGGCAGTCTTCTCGCTCGCAACACGCTACTCAACCTGATCGGGCAGGGACTTCCGCTGGTGGTGGCCGTAGTCACCATGCCTTTCATTATCCAGGGCCTAGGCATAGAGCGTTTTGGATTGCTGGCTTTAGCATGGGTGGTTCTGGGTTACTTCGCCATCTTTGATTTGGGGCTGGGACGGGCGGCAACAAAGTTTGTGGCGGAAGCCCTGGGGAAAGGTGAACACGATAGAGTGCCGGTGATTGCCTGGACTGCCGTGATTGTCCAGGCTACCTTTGGTATTCTGGCGGGGTTTGTCTTGGTGGGCATAACACCGCCTCTTGTGGAGCGCATTCTGAATATTCCGCAAGAGCTGATAGGCGAGGCGCGCTTGAGTTTTTATCTCTTGGCACCTTCCATTCCGGTGGTTTTGGTTGCAGGTTCTTTTCGTGGTGTGCTGGAGGCCGCCCAACGGTTTGATCTGGTAAACGCAGTCCGGGTACCTTTTAGTATCGCCAGCTTTTTGTTGCCGCTTGTGGGGGTGCTTTTGGGCTGGGGCCTTCCTGGGATTATTGCGCTTCTGGTCGTGTCTCGATGCTTGGCAATGCTTATCCAGTACTGGTTATGCACCCGGGTTTTTCCATCTTTCAAGGGGCGGCCTCGCTTTAAACGGGCGGAGTTAGGTGTTCTGCTTGGTTTTGGAGGGTGGATAACGGTGACCAGCACTGTTGGCCCAATTTTCGCTCACTTAGAGCATTTTCTTATAACCTCATTCCTGTCTATAGGTGCTCTTCCTTTTTATGCTGTGCCTTATAAGATTGTTTCGCAAGTAGTGATCCTTCCGGCAAGCATGGCTATGACGATATTTCCTGCGTTTAGTTATGCTGGGATTGATAATTATGAAAAGGTCAAAGAACTATTTTCTAGACCCTTTAAATATCTCTTGTTTGGTATTGTTCCGATTATAGTTATATTTGTTGCATTTGCTAGCGAAATTCTTGAACTGTGGCTGGGCGGGGAGTTTGCTCAGAAAAGCACAATCATTCTTCAAATTTTAGCGATCGTTTTCTTTTTTCACGCTTTTGCCCATATTCCCCTTGCAGCTATCCAGGGCTTGGGAAGGCCTGATTTAAAAGCGAAATTAGACTTAGTTATGTTACCCATCTTTGTAGTACTATGCTTGTGGTTTATCCCTACATTGGGCCTTGTGGGTGCGGCCTTGGCCAAGTTACTGGTCACAGTGATTGACGTATTGTACCTTTCATGGATGGTAAAAAGTTTAACAAAATTACCAATCAGGGAAATGTTCGGTGAAAGAGCGGACAAAGCCGTTATTATTGCAAGCCTATTTACGTTAGCTGCTTTCTCTTTTAGCATCTTGCCTAAATCATTACTAGCTGATGTTGCTGTTCTAAGCAGCCTTATCTTTGGTTACGTGCTTTTGTTCGTTAGAATTGTTATGGACGACAAAGATAAGTCGGCTTTCCAAAGCATCCGGAAATATTTTCAGTTAGGAGGAGGTAAAGTATGACTCACAGCATCCAACCATTAAGAGCAGAAAGGTTTCTGCTTTGTGCTTTGGAATACATGGAGCCATTTAGGGGCACTTACATCTATAATGCAATTGTGCGCGACTATAGGGAGAAGACCGATCAAGAGGACGCAGGATATGGACAATGGCTTAAGCAACTGCTCGAATTCTTACAAATAAACTATAACCTCAAAGGTAGTCGAATCTTAGATTTAGGATGCGGGACTGGTGAATTAACCGTTCGAATGCGCTGCCTTGGCTATGGGGCTTATGGTCTGGATGTCCACGAAAAACACCTGCGGTTGGCAAAGATATTGGCTATGGAAAATGGTTCAAGTGAGGAAATGTTCATTTTGAATGATCTAAATTCAAATAAATTACCATTTGCGGATACCGAGCTTGACATTATAACGATGTTTTCAGTATTAGAGCATCTTGATGATTCTACTTTAAACTGGTTGCTTCCAGAGTTGAAACGCATTTGCCGAGGCGTTGTGTACGTTTTAGTTCCCAATAGATTAAAACCTGTGGATGACCACACCGGGCTGAGATTTGTCCCCTGGATGCCGCGGTGGCTAGCAGCTGGCTATCTGAAGATACGGAGCAAGAAGCATGGGTACTTCATTTCCCAAGGTGGAGACTGGGATGTCTATTATAGGAGTTTCTTTCGCATTGTCTCCCTGTTTCGTCGGCATGGTTTTGTTCTAGACTTTCCATCGGATGAGGTCATCTATCCTCCATTAGATAAGGCTCCGCCTATTACCAGGATAGGTAAGCATTTAAAAATAGGTTCCAGAAATATCTTTATAGGAATACCCCTTCCTTGGAGAACGATGATGCGGCTAGGCTACCCCAAGCAGGCCTTCTATCCGTACCTGAACTTGATATTTATTCCACAAGGGGGCAGATAAGCTCATGAGAATTACTTTTGTACTTCCCGGATACCCCTGGAAGCCTGTAGGTGGCTTCAGAGTAGTGTATGAATATGCAAACCAACTCGTTGCTCGTGGTCATGAAGTGATAGTTGTGCATCCTCGTCGATTGCCAAATTGGAATCTTCCGTCTCCAAACCTTTATCGCTGGTTTCGCAGAAAAGTGGGTCATTTGCGAAATATAGTTTTGAAGCCAAAAGTTGAGTGGCAACCCATTGATCGACGTGTGCAAATGCTTTATGTACCAGAGCCGACAGCGCGATATGTTCCTGATGCTGATGTTGTTTTCGCAACAGCTTGGCAAACTGCTGAGTTGGTGAGCCGGTATCTGCAGACGAAAGGACGAAAGTTTTACCTTGTTCAAGATTTTGACTCTTTCTTTGGCTCAAAGGAGAGGTTGGAAGCTACATGGCGAGAACAGTTTAAAATGGTGATTATTTCTCACTGGCTTTTTGAGAAAGTGGTATCTGTAGTAGGGCGCAGAGAAGGCATGACAGTTATACCGGATGGAATCAATCATCAAAACTTTCGACTTCTAAATGACATAATCTCGCGACCCAAACGGGTTGCAATGATGTATTCGCAGGCAGGTTATAAAGCACCGGAAGACGGGTTGAAGACGTTAGAAATATGTAGGGATAAATTCAGAGAATTTCAAGTAATTATCTTCGGTCCCAGTTCTAAACCTGAACGGCTACCATTTTGGATAGAATATAAGGCTAATGTTGATAATGAAATGCTAGTTCGACTTTATAATTCCGCCAGTATTTTTCTTTCGTCAAGTGTCGCCGAAGGTTTTTCCCTTCCCCCTGCTGAGGCTATGGCTTGTGGATGTGCAGTGGTTGCGACCGATAGTGGTGGTATTCGTGAGTACGCGGATCACGGGAAAACCGCTTTACTATCCCCGCCGAGAGACCCAGAAGCACTGGCTAAGAATCTGCTTCGTATATTGAAGGATGACAATCTTCGAATTCAGCTTGCAAGGGCAGGACATGAACGGATCAAAGAATTTACTTGGGATCGAAGTACAGATTTATTAGAGCAATTCTTGAGTCATAAAGAGTCATAAAGCATAAAGGGAATATAAAGGGTGTCAGGTCTCAACAATTAGCAATGGAGTGATCCAGATTTGGGTATAGAGTGGCCCATTAGCACCCCGGTTCTTTCCGAAAAGGACAGGATTTTCCCAAGGCTGAAAGATATCCCACCAGAGCAGCTACCTACCTACGGAGGTTGTGCTAAGTGACCAAAAACGCATGGCCAAAAATTATGCTCATCGGCAAGAACGGCCAAATCGGCTGGGAGTTGCACCGTACCCTAGCTACACTCGGCCAAGTGGCTGCTTATGGGCGAGCTGAACTTGACCTAACGAATATCGGTGAGATTCGGGAATGCGTACGCGCATTAAGGCCCAACGTCATCGTGAACGCAGCAGCATACACAGCTGTTGACAAGGCCGAGGAAGAACCAGAGCTGGCCATGGCTGTTAATGGAATCGCCCCCGGCATCCTGGCCGAAGAAGCGAAGATTGTTGGAGCTGTATTAGTCCACTATTCAACGGACTACGTTTTTGATGGCGACAAGGTGACTCCCTATGGAGAGGAAGACCAACCAAATCCTGTAAATGTATACGGGAAGACCAAGCTGGAAGGGGAGCGTTTTATACAGTCCACTGATGTTCCGCATCTCATACTTCGCACTAGTTGGGTCTATGGATTACGGGGCAACAATTTCTTGCTTACAATTACTAGGCTTTCAAAGCACAGGAACGAAATTCGTGTTGTTAACGACCAGGTTGGAAGTCCAACTTGGAGTCGCTTGGTGGCCGAAGCCACAGCTCAGATATTGGCGAACGGAAGAAATATCATTGCTGGAAATCAGGGTATCTACCATGCTTCAGCTACAGGGCAAACAACGTGGTTCGGCTTTGCGCAGGAGATCATAGGAAACGTGTCGAGCGACTGTAATCCAAGGATGGTTCCCATTAGTACTGAGGAGTACGGCATGCTCGCGGAAAGACCAGCCTATTCAGTGTTAAACAACGGCAAACTTAGTAAGGCCTTTGGGTTGGTGATACCGGAGTGGAAAAACGGCGTCGCACTGGCTCTCGATATAGTGAAAGTCTTATGATATATCCGGTCCTCCTATTCCTGATATTGCTCTTTGGTTCATCAACAATTGCCTATTCGGACTTGGTAATGATGTCCAAGTCATATTGGGGAGTCAGTCCTTTAGTTTTGGTTAGTTGCATTACTGTACTTATATTCTTGTCGAGCTGCATATTAGCTGGAAAGATTTCGCGTCCGTCTAGCCGGCGATTAGATTACCCCTTCCTGGTTCAACTGTTTCTCTTTGCTCTGACAGTCTGGGGTGCTGTTTCTCTTTTGTTTATTGACTTTAGCCATGTCTCCAGGCAGTTTCTTAACATGGTTTATTTCCCCATAATATACTTAATCACAATCTTGTGGATACGTTCCGAGGAATGGATGCGGATTTTTAAGGTAATAATGACTGTAGCATTGATTTCTTCGGTTCTTAACATCATCCAGTTCTTCGCTTCTCTATATTCAATCGATATTCTTTTTGTGAACACACAATTCATATCTTGGGTAGATGGCATACCACAAATGAGGAATGCAAGTCAAGGTCTGATCTTAAGTACCTTGATTATCTCAGCAGTACTTCTGGTAATTCAGCCTATCCAAGTTCGTCGAAGATATCTTCTAGCGTGTTTGATAATTCTTTTCCTTGGATTCTTAGTATTATACGCACGCTATTCATATGTTGCTGTGCTCGCCTCGAGCATATTACTGTTTATCATAGTTGGTTGGAGACCCAGGCTTATTCTAATTGGCATACTATTTACACTGTCCTTTTTAGTCGTTTTGTCTCAAGAACACTATCTGGTAGCACACTTACTGGAGAGGGTGTCCAGTATCTATTACGGTTCCAATGCACAAATAGTATCTGGTTGGAGGCTAGGCGAGTACAAAGCTGCTGCTCAGGCCTTCTTAACCCATCCTTTTTTTGGAACCGGAATTGGTGCTGTGTACAGAGATTACTTCAGTGTCGATATTGGGGATTTTGGAGTACGGTATGTTCACTCGGCACCTCTTTGGCTATTGGTTAATTTGGGGATATTGGGCTCACTGCCTTTCTTTTGGATCATAACCAAGACTTATAGAAATCTCTTTCAATGCGATCCCTATGTAGTTGCCTTCTCTATGGGAATAATTTGCTGGTTTTTGGGGACCTTCTTTCACCCTAGCTGGATTGCTAATCCTGCAGACGGTATTGTATTCGGAGTTCTTTTGTCGTTGGTTGATCTAAGGAAATCTGAGTTAAGGATGAACAGTGATGCCAGTGCTTGATGTCGTAATTGTTACACATAACAACCAAACAGAGATCAAGGAGTGTGTGTCTAGCCTACGTTTGGCTTGCATAGGGTTGGATTACAGCATTATTGTGTTTGACAACGACTCTACTGATGATACTGTGAGTATACTGTTTGAACTCTTAGGGGATGATCTTGTGATCATACCCAATGACCAGAACATCGGCTTCGGTCCCGCGGTTAACAGAGCAGTAGTGAACAGCACAGCGGATGTGCTGTTGCTTCTCAACCCAGACTGTATTATCTCGTCGACAGCAATTAGCGCAGCCATTGAGTATTTAAAAAAGAGTGACAATGTTGGTGCCTGTGGTATTAACTTGCTAGATCTTAACGGAAACCATATTGAGTGTTATGGAGATTTCCCACAGGTAGTAGATTTGTTGAGTGTGATTCTGCCGTTGCGGAAAGGATCTCTGGGGAAGACGATTGCGAGTGACCAGGATGAAGTACCTGTTGACTACGTGTCCGGAGCGGCGTTCTTCATTAAGAGAGAGGTATTTGAAAATGTAGGTGGTTTCGACGAGAGGTATTTCCTATATTTCGAAGAGACAGATTTGTGCTATAGAATGAGTCACCAGGGGCTGGATCGCGTGGTGCTGTCCTATGTCTCCGGCGTACATTTTAAAGAAGCGAGCTTCAAAGGTAATTGGCGTCGGAAGCTAGACCATTTCTATGCAAGTCAGCAGTTGTATTACAATAAGTGGTTCTCTCTCAGTGGCCTAGTTTTCTGGTCCCTAGTTTTGATCCAATCTGGTACGAGAGCTGTGTTTTGGGCAGTTCTCAATTTAGTAAAGCAAGATGACGCCCATAGGCAGCGAGCAATTCGCAATAGATATATTTGCCTACTTAGTCTAAGGAAGATCTTGAAATGGACATAGTATATATCTCCCCGATCAGGTGGGATGGTCTTTATCAACGACCTCAGCACCTCGTGAAGGGGCTCAGTGTCAAACATCGCGTGCTATTTGTCGAACCAGGGCCAGGACGCAGAAAGCTTCATACTGTCACGAATTCGATAAACCTACTCCAAGATTTCTATCGGACAAGCGGCCAGGGGTTAAGTTACAACCTTAGCCGGATACGGTGGGCTGCGTCTGCTGGGTCACTGTTTCGCGTTATGTGTGACCTCTCATTTCAGGACCCAGTCCTCTTCCTCGCTACCCCATTTGCTTCGCCTTTAGCCCGAAAATGGCCGAATACTAAGGTACTATACGATTGCATGGATGACCACACGATATTTCCCAGGGTCAGTTCCACCGTTCTACAAAAGCATCATGCCACTCTTCGCCGTCATGCTACACAACGTATAACGTCAAATACTCGTCTGGATTATAAGTTTAATCTCCACTGTACAATAGTACCGAATGCCGTGGATTATGATTATTTTCAGGGGGCTACCATGGAAGAGTCAGTGGATAACCTCTTTGCTATGCTTCCTAAGCCGATAGTCGGCTACATAGGGGCCATTCGGGATTGGATAGACTGGAGGTTGGTGGCGTTTTCTGCCACCAAGTATCCCAACATGTCTTTTGTATTTGTTGGAAGCGGTAGAGCGCCGTCAAAAATGCCTCCAAATGTTCATTTTCTAGGTAGAGTAGATTACGGGTGCATTCCTTCAGTTCTCCGCAAGTTTGATATCGGAATTATTCCTTTTAAGGTTGATTCCTGTACGTTATCAGTGGATCCGGTTAAGCTCTATGAGTATTGTGCAGTGGGTATTCCCGTTGTTTCTACGTATTTGCCCGATGGATGTCCCGAGGGTTGTGTTTATGTCGCTCAGCATGCTACTGGCTTTGCAGATATGGTTTTAAGAGCGCTAGAGGATCCGCATGATGTACCTAGAAAGCTCTTTGCACAAAGTAATTCATGGGCAGTACGAGTTAAGTTAATTGAAGATATATTAGCATGTATGTGAGTAGGGTTAAGGTGATGCATCAAATAGCCTTTGTCGTTGTTAATTATGGCGATCCATCAGAAACAGAGAAATTTGTGATGAATGTTCAGAATCTAGCTGGCTCTGAGAAATGTTTGGTGGTGATTGTAGATAATGAATCAACTAGGGAGAGTCAACAGCGGCTTCAGCAATTGGAGAGCGGCTTCAGCCATGTCGAAGTAATCAATTTAGAGGAGAATCTCTTCTATTGGGGAGGGGCGCGTTTTGCTCTTGATCATCTTGCCAAAAGGAGTACCTTTACTCCCCAATGGATTATTGTTTGTAATAACGATATTGAGATTGTTACGGAAGAATTTATTAACGACTTGTTGTCCTTAGATTACATGCAGTATGGCGTCATAGCCCCATCGATTGTTTCAACCATTACTGGTCGAGATCAAAACCCATATAGGGTTAGACAGTTGTCTAGAATTGATCAGTTGCGTTTTCGGTTGCAACACGCTCATTACTACTTTGGGAAGCTGTTCTTCTGGACAAGAAAACTGCTATGCAAGTTTCGTTCATACAGGCGAATCACCAGTAGCAATGCTGCCCAAGAGATTTACGCTCCGCACGGGTCCTTTGTCATATTCTCTAAGCGGTTCTTTGAGATGGGTGGCTATTTAGACGGCGGTTTTAGGATGTATGGCGAAGAATTAACAACAGCTGAGATCGCGAAAGGAATTGGGGCGTCCGTACTCTATTCGCCATTCCTCAAAATATTACATAGAGAACATTCGACTACCGGTTCCACTTATACGAGACAGACTGCCAGATACAATGCTGAGGCGTACAAATATTTTGTTTCACGTTACCTCAAACCTTAACAAACAAGTAAGCAGTCAATTCGGCAAAACGGGGGGATGGCACGTTCGCTACTTGTTTTACGGAATGGATTGTACCAGCAACAACTCAGATTCTGCACTGAAGGGCGGGTATTCCTTCGAAATATGGAGACCCAGTTTTGTTTCTGCTTTCCCTCGGTGCTTAATCGGATGCTGTTCAATCTCTTTGTTGCTGTTGTGGTGGATAATGCATCATCTCTTCTCCATCCACGGAAGGCACACCATTTTCATAGTGCTTCATGAGGGGAGACCAGTACACTATACCGTTGTTTTGCCCAAGAGTTTCAGATTTTCTTTTATGGGCAATGCTGATCTGCAGTTGGGGCCTTCTTGGACGCATCCAAGCCATAGAAGGAAAGGCTTACTTAGGTCTACAGTTGATAGCATTAGAATTCATTATCGGACTTCCCATTGTAGACTGTGGTGGATATGCAGGGAAAACAACTTCACATCGAATACTGCGGCTAGAAGACTCGGTTTCACTGCTCAGGCAACAGGAAGAAAGAAGAGAATTTTATGTATTAGCATTTTCGTGCAACAGGAACGAATTGCCAAGGAATGAAGCTGAGAGTTCAGTAAAGGTGACTTTTTCTGTGAGGTGTTTGGATGCATGTTTGGTTGGTGACCGTAGGCGAGCCCTTACCAATTGATGGCGGAAACGACAGGCTTCATCGCACCGGGCTTCTTGCTGAGGAGCTTGTACAGTCTGGACATCGGGTTACGTGGTGGACGTCAACGTTTGACCATGTACGAAAGTCCCACAGGTATTCAAGAGACCATAGGATTGTCATTGGTGACGGATTTGAACTAGTTCTTCTGCACTCGTTAATAGGTTATAGAAAGAATGTATCCGTTGCGCGCATCATAAACCATTATGTTATGGGCCGAAAGTTCTTGAAACAGGCCCCCTTGGAACCGGATCCTGACCTAGTCTTGAGCTCCTTCCCGACTATAGAATTAAGCGCATTTGCTGTAGCCTACGGTAAGGCGAAGGGTATACCCGTTATCGTGGATGTGCGTGACCTCTGGCCGGACATCATTGTTGATTCTTTTCCTACCGTGGTCAAGCCACTCGTGAATATCGTACTGTTACCATACTTTAGAATGACTGACAAGCTATTTAGAAGGGTTACCGCAATTGTCGGAGTGTCCGACAAGTACCTGGATTTCGGCTTGTCTTATGCGAAGAGGAAGCGAGGTACAAACGATGCCGTTTTCCCTTTGGGCTATAGATCCACTACCATCAATGATGAGACGAGGCTTAGGGTTGCTGATAATTTACTAAAGGAAATGGGTGTTGATGCCAGGAAGCTCATTTGTTGGTTTATCGGGCATTTTGGAAAGACCTATGATTTGTCGACAGTCATCGAGGTTGCGCGACGAATGGATGATTCCGAAACGGATAGAATTCAATTCGTATTCAGTGGGACTGGTGAGAGATACTCTGAATGGCGTAGAAATGCGGAAGGTCTAACTAATACTGTTTTTACAGGGTGGATTGATGCTATTCAGATTGCTCAGATGATGCGTGTTTCATCAATCGGACTGATGGCCTATGCCAAACACGCGCCACAGGGGCTCCCGAATAAGCTATTTGAGTACCTGTCTGCAGGTCTTCCTGTTGTATCTAGTCTTCAAGGGGAGACGAAGGACTTCCTTAGCCAGTACGATTGCGGTGTGTCCTATCAGGCCGGAGATCCAAGTAGCCTTTACGATAACTTGTCATCTGTCTGCAATAACGACAGCCTAAGGAAGCGAATGGGCCTGAATGGGAAACGAGTTTTCAGCGAGTTCTTTTCCGCGGATATTCTGTATCCCAAATTCGTTACGTATCTCCAATATATGCGTAATCACAAGAAGGAGTTCTAATTTTGCTTAAGAGGCTGTTCGATTTAATCGGTGCTTCCATTGGTCTGATGATCTTCAGCCCCGTTCTGTTTATGATTGCAGTCCTAATAAAGCTGGAGACTCCTGGCCCGGTGTTTTATCGGGGAATCAGGGTTGGTAGATATGGGAAACCGTTTAGAATCTTCAAATTTCGCAGTATGGTTCAGAATGCCGATAGACTAGGGGCGGACTCAACGACCGAGAACGATGCCCGTATTACCCGGTGTGGGCGCTTCATTCGCAGGTTCAAGCTTGATGAATTTTCTCAATTGATTAATGTGCTCCTGGGGGACATGAGTTTAGTAGGTCCGCGGCCAGAAGTTCAGAAGTTCGTTGATATGTATACCGAAGAGGAGAAGCAAATTCTGAACTTGCGGCCGGGGATAACGGATTGGGCATCCGTCAAATTCCACAATGAGGGAGAGATAATTGAGAAATCTGGGATTGAGGATGCCGATGAGGCGTATGCAACACTCATTCGTCCAGATAAGCTGAGGCTGCAACTTAATTATGTTCACCATCATAACCTCTGGATTGATCTCAAGATTATTCTCTGTACGGCTACAACACTATTTAGTTCTCGTTTACGCAGAAACATAGAGCTTCCAGAGGACAAGAAAGCTACTGAGACTATTTGAGCCATAATTGAAAGGAGAGGTGAGTGTGGGGTATAAGGTTCGATTTGTAAACCCCGACAGGAACTACCAGATGATTAAGCGTGAAATTGATGAGGCGTACTTTGAGGTGATGTCCAAAGGGGATCTGATCGACCGCCAGCACCTTAGGTCATTTGAGGAGAACCTCGCGGTGTTTGTGGGAACTAAGTATGCCGTAGGATTGAATAGTGGCTATGATGCCTTGCACATGTCGCTTCGTGCCGCAGGGGTTGGTCTGGGTGATGAAGTAATCGTTCCCGCGCACACTTTTATCGCGACATGCTCGGCTGTTGTAAATGTCGGAGCTACTCCAGTTTTGGTTGATGTAGCAAAGGACTTCAACATTGATGGGGATAAGATTGAAGAGGCCATTTCCGACAATACGAGGGCGATTATCCCTGTTCACTTGAGCGGTTACATGGCGGATATGCCGAGAGTTATGGACATTGCCGATAAGTATAATCTGGTTGTCGTAGAGGACGCATGCCAGAGCCTGGGATCCAGCATCAACGGCAAGGGAGCCGGATCCTGGGGACTGACCGGTTGTTGGAGCTTCTACCCCTTTAAAATACTGGGCGGATATGGTGATGGTGGTGCCATAACTACTGATGACCCGGATGTGGCCCTCTTCGCCACACGGATGCGTTACAACGGGGAGGATCGTGAAACTGGCGAATACCATGGGCACGGTTTTACCTGTCTTCTGGACAATCTTCAGGCGGCCTTCCTCGACGTGAAACTGCGCTACTTACCTGACTGGATCGTACGGCGTAAGCAGATTGCGGAGCGCTACCGGCAGGCACTATCCGATATCACCGACCTCCTTCTCCCACACTACGAGCGCCCCGGATTCGACCACATTTACCAGAATTACACGGTAAGGGCGAAGCAGGGGAACGACTTTTCAGAACACCTGAAAAAGAACGGTGTGGAGGTCCTTACCCAATTTCGCAAGCCGTACTACAGACACGAGGGCCTTGGGCTTGTAGACCGAGGATTTCCCGAGACCGAGGCTCTAAGCCGTGAAGTGTGCTCTTTACCGATGAATGCCGAGATTACCGATGAAGAGATTGAATACGTGATTAAGACTGTCCGTTCGTTCTACGGGTTGTAGCCCTACCATTTGGCGGAGGTGACTGATTCATTGAAAGAGTTATCTAGGATCACGGAAACATTCTCAGAGTCAGTGATTCGGGAGATGACCCGAATATGTGATTCTGTGGGGGGCTACAACCTGTCCCAAGGGTTCCCCGACTTTGCCAGCCCGAACGCAATAAAGGAAGCTGCTATTGCCGCCATCCGTGCTGAGTGGAACCAGTACCCCGTCACTTACGGAGAGCCGGAGCTTCGGCAGGCGATAAGTGAGAAGGCCTGGCGCTACAACGGTATTAAGTGTGATCCCGAGACTGACATCACGGTGACCTGTGGGGCAACCGAGGCCATGATTGCCAGTCTTAAAGCTATCATCAATCCCGGTGATGAAATCATCGTCTTTGAGCCTTTCTATGAGAACTATGGTCCCGACAGCATCCTTTCGGGCGCTACGCCACGCTACGTCACCCTCTACCCGTCGGACTGGAAGTATGATCCTGACGAACTAGCCGCCGCCTTCAACCAGAAAACCAAGGCCATCGTGCTGAACACACCCAACAACCCGACGGGTAAGGTATTCTCCCGTGACGAACTCACGGAA
>JAHRFU010000017.1 GCA_019084485.1 Desulforudis sp.
GGCTCCAAGCGCCCCGTAGGTGCAGGTGTGCGAGTCGGCACCGATGATCACGTCACCGGGAACGACCAGACCCTGTTCGGGCAGCAGGCAGTGTTCGATGCCCATCCGGCCCACTTCGAAGTAGTGCACCAGTTCCTGCTTCCGCGCGAACTCGCGCATCAGCTTGGCCTGCTCGGCGGACTTGATGTCCTTGTTCGGCACGAAGTGGTCCGGCACCAGATAGACGCGCTCCGGATCAAACACCCGCTCCACGCCGATCTTCTCAAATTCCGTGATCGCAAGCGGCGCGGTGATGTCGTTACCCAGCACGGCATCCACCTTAGCGGAGATCAACTCCCCCGGTTCCACCCGCTCCCTCCCGGCGTGCTTCGCCAGAATCTTCTCAGTGATGGTCATACCCATTTCCAACTACCTCCAATAAAGAAAGGGGGACAGGCTACTTTTGTTGATAACATAGAATAATGTGGATAACTCTGGTCGCGATCGGATCGCTTTGTCTTTTCTGGTTCTTCTATTCCTAGGGAACATAGGGAACAACTACTGCTAAAAAGTAGCCTGTCCCCCTATGTGGATAAGTCTTGTTTGCGGGGCTTTTCGTCGAAGCGGATCTTGTTCAGCACGTTGATGTAGGCGCGGGCGCTGGCCTCTAGGACGTCGGTGCTCATGCCCCGCCCGGTGACCACCTTCTGATGCGGATCGGAGACCTTCAACGTCACGTTCGCTAGGGCGTCGGTACCGCCAGTGACGGCGTCAATCACGTAGCTGACCAGGTCGTAGCGCGTGTTTGTGGCCTTCTCCAGCGCCTTGAAAATGGCGTCCACCGGGCCGTTGCCGCAGGCCGCCTCTTGCAGGAATTCACCGTCAATCAGCAGACCAATGACCGCCGTCGGTTTGACGGTGGTGCCGCTGAAAATGTGCAGGTAGTCCAGTTCATAGGTTACCGGGATCTGGCGAATCTGCTCCTCAACGATGGCCTCCAGGTCTTCGTTGCCGATCTGTTTTTTGGTGTCAGCCAGTTCCTTGAAGCGGACAAAGGCCTTATCCAGCTCCTCGGCGGTTAGCCCGTAGCCCAACTCGGTCAGGCGTTCGCGGAAGGCGTGCCGGCCGGAGTGCTTGCCGAGGACGAGGTTAGTATCGGTGATCCCGATCATGGCCGGGTTCATAATCTCATAGGTGGTACGCTCCTTGAGCATGCCGTCCTGGTGAATGCCGGACTCGTGCAGAAAGGCGTTCTTGCCGACCACCGCTTTGTTGAACTGCACGGGCATGCCGGTGAGCATGCTGATCAGCTTGGAGGAGCGGTAGATCTCCTCGGTGACGATCCTGGTCTCCAGTTGGAAGCGCTCCCGGTGGGTGTGCAGGGTCATGATCACTTCTTCGAGGGCGGCGTTACCAGCCCGCTCCCCGATGCCGTTGATGGTCCCCTCCACCTGTCGGGCTCCGTTCGCTACCGCGGCCAGGGAATTGGCCACGGCCAGACCCAGATCGTTGTGGCAGTGCACGCTGACGATGGTGTTTTCGATGCCTGGGGTGTTCGCGCACACCTTGCGGATAAAGGCGCCGAACTCGTCCG
Organism: Desulforudis sp.; assembly: GCA_019084485.1. Taxonomy (GTDB): domain Bacteria; phylum Bacillota; class Desulfotomaculia; order Desulfotomaculales; family Desulforudaceae; genus SURF-60. Next base: position 1,574 of record JAHRFU010000017.1, read on the forward strand.
GGGTGGCGTAACCCACCGTGTCCGGCACGTTTAGCACTGTCGCCCCGGCCTTAATGGCCACACCCAGCACCTGGCAGAGGAAGTCGATATCCGAACGGTAAGCGTCCTCGGCCGAGAACTCGACATCGGACGTGTACTGTTTCGCTCTGGCCACCGCAGCGGCCGTCGCCTCCAGCACCTCTTCCCGGCTCTTGCGCAGCTTGTGCTTCAGGTGGATGTCCGAGGTCGCGATGAAGGTATGAATGCGCGGCTGCTCGGCGTCTTGGATGGCCTCCCAGGCACGGTCGATGTCCTGGAAGCTCGCTCGGGCCAGCGCTGCGACCGTCACCCCCCGCACCTCGCGGGCTACGGCCTGGACGCCGCGGAAGTCCCCAGGAGAGGCAATGGGAAAGCCCGCCTCGATGATGTCCACACCGAGCTTCGCCAGTTGACGGGCAATCTGGAGCTTTTCGTGAATGTTGAGGCTGACCCCGGGCGACTGCTCCCCGTCGCGCAGGGTGGTATCGAAGACGTACAATCGCTTGGTCACGTTTAACCTCCATACCGGGCGAGAAAAGGGGACAGGCAACTTTTTTGAAGCTATTTACTTCAACCGTCCCCTAGCACATTGATCGGAGAGGAGGACTACGGCCAAAAAAGTAGCCTGTCCCCTTTTCTCCAGCTGGCCCTTAACTCCAACTTTTTAACTTTTTAAGTCTGACCCTTTATTTCAGCCAGGGCATCATTTTGCGTAGGTCGGTGCCTACTTCTTCGATCAGGTGCTCGCGCTCGGCGCGGCGGGTGGCGTTGAAGAAGGGGCGGTTGGCCTGGTTCTCCAGGATCCACTCCTTGGCGAAGGTGCCGTCCTGGATGTCGGCCAGGACCTGGCGCATTTCGTCACGGACGTCTTCGTTGATGATGCGGGGGCCGACCCAGTAGTCGCCGAACTCGGCGGTGTTGCTGACGTTGTTGCGCATCTTGGTCAGGCCGCCCTCGTTGATCAGGTCGACGATGAGCTTCAACTCGTGCAGGCACTCAAAGTAGGCCATCTCGGGGGAGTAACCGGCTTCAACCAGGGTCTCAAATCCGGCCTTGATCAGTTCGCTGACGCCGCCGCAGAGGACGCACTGTTCGCCGAAGAGGTCGGTCTCGGTCTCCTCCTGGAAGGTGGTCTCGAACACGCCCGCCTTGGTGCAGCCGATACCCTTGGCGTAAGCCAGGGCTAGGTCCTTGGCCTGACCGCTCGCATCCTGCTCGATCGCGATCAGTCCGGGCACACCGTTACCATCCTCATAGAGGCGGCGAACCATTCTCCCGGGGCTCTTGGGTGCCACCAGGAAGACGTCGACGTCCTTCGGCGGGTCGATCTGTCCGTAGTGAATGTTAAAACCGTGAGAGAACATCAGGGCCTTCCCGGCGGTCATGTGGGGTGCAATCTCCTCCCGATATACTTTGGCCTGAACCTCGTCCGGGATCAGGATCTGGATGATGTCGGCGGCCTGAGCCGCTTCCGCCACCGGCAGTACCGCAAGACCGGCTGCCGCCGCCGCTTCCGCCCGGGGGCTGCCCAGACGCAGACCTACAACCACATCGACCCCGCTGTCCTTCAGATTCTGGGCCTGGGCGTGGCCCTGGCTGCCGTAGCCGATAACGGCAATCTTCTTGCCGTTGAGTAGCTCCAAATTGGCGTCGTTGTCGTAGTAAACCTGCACCGTCATTTGATTATTCCTCCTCGTATTCTACCGCTGTTACGCCACCGCGCAGCAGGGCGATTTTGCCGGTCCGGACCATCTCCCGAAGGCCGAAGTGCTTCAGGGCATCCTCGATGGCGTTGATTTTGCCCGCGTCCCCCGTGGCCTCGACGATCAGGCTATCCTGGCTGACGTCGATGATCCGGGCGCGGAAGATCTCCACAATCTGCATGATCTCGGCGCGTACCGTGGTGTCGCCGTTCACCTTGACTAGGATCAGTTCGCGGTGCACGTGCGGTTCCTTGGTGATGTCCTGGACATTAATCACGTCGACCAGTTTCCGGAGCTGTCTGGTAACCTGCTGGAGCACTGCCTCATCACCCTGCACGACAATGGTCATGCGCGAGATGCGGGGGTCGTCGGTGGTGCTCACCGACAGGCTGTCAATGTTGTAGCCGCGGCGGCTGAACATTCCGGCCACGCGGGCCAGAACGCCGGGATTATTTTCGACCAGAACGGTCAGGGTATTGCCCACGGGATGACCTCCTGTAACCCAGTGTTTAGCCTTCCCAAACACGGGGGTAATTCTAGCATCACTAGGTAATATTTCGGGTGCCTAACCGATCATTTTGTTGATCGCTGCGCCCGGGGGAACCATCGGCATCACGTTCTCTTCCCGGTCAATGACGAAGTCCAGGAACACGGGCTTGCTGGAGGCGATGGCCTGCTCCAGAGCCGGGCGGATCCCGGCATTCTCGGTGATCTTGAGGCCCTCGGCGCCGTAAGCCTCGGCCACCTTCACGAACTCCGGATTCTTCAGCTCGGTATGCGAATAACGCTTGTTGTAGAACAGTTCCTGCCACTGCCGGACCATGCCGAGAAAGCTGTTGTTCAGGATCGCCACGTTCACGGGCAGTTCGTAGTTTACCGCTGTGGCCAGCTCCTGGATGTTCATCTGAATGCTGCCGTCACCGGCGATATCGAAGACCAGTTCGTCCGGACAACCAACCTGCACCCCGATAGCGGCCGGGAAACCGAACCCCATGGTGCCGAGGCCACCCGAAGTGATGAACGAACGCGGTCTGGTGAAGGTGTAGTACTGGGCGGTCCACATCTGGTTCTGGCCCACTTCCGTCGCAATCCAGGCCTTGTCGCCCGCTAGGTCGCAGATCTCGCGGATGATCGCCTGAGGCTTCATCCCCTCCTTGTGGAAATCCAGGGGATACTCGCGTTTCCAGGCCTGCACCTTTTCGTCCCAGTGGGGGTCGGGGCGGACCTCGAGCACCTCGAGGATCTGGCCAAGGACGGTTTTCACGTCACCGGCCATGGGGATGTCCACCCGCACGTTCTTGCCCATTTCGGCGGGGTCGATGTCGATGTGGATCACTTTCGCATCGGGGGCGAAGCTCTCGACCTTCCCGGTAACCCGGTCGTCAAAACGCACACCGACCGCGATCAGGAGATCGCTCTCATAGATGGCGTAGTTGGCATACTTGGATCCGTGCATCCCGAGCATTCCAACCGCCAGGGCGTGGTCGCCGGGGAAGCCGCCCAGACCCATCAGGGTGGTAGCCACCGGGGCCATAATCATTTCGGCCAGCTTTTGCAACTCGGGGCTGGCCCCGGAATTGATGATCCCGCCCCCGGCGTAAATTACCGGACGGCGCGCGGCGGCGATGGCCTTGGCCGCGGCCAGGACCTGCTCCGGTTTCGCTTCGTTATGCGGGTGATACCCGCGCTTGAACACCGGGCCTGGATCTTCATACTTGGTCTTGTTCCCCGAGACGTCGCGCGGGATGTCCACCAGCACCGGGCCGGGTCGACCGGTGGTGGCGATATGGAAAGCTTCCTTAATGGTACGGGCCAGATCGTTCACATCCCGCACCAGGAAATTGTGCTTCGTAATCGGCATCGTGATGCCGGTGATGTCCGCCTCCTGGAAGGAGTCACGTCCCAGGAGCGGCGTGGCCACCTGGCCGGTCAAAGCGACCATGGGCACGGAGTCCATCATGGCGTTGGCGATGCCGGTGACCATATTGGTCGCGCCGGGGCCGGATGTGGACAGGCATACCCCACATCGTCCGGTAGCCCGCGCATAGCCGTCCGCCGCATGGGCCGCGGCTTGCTCATGACGGACCAAAATGTGGTTGATATCCGCATCGTACAGGGCGTCGTAGATCGGCAGGACCACCCCGCCCGGATAGCCGAAGATGGTATCCACACCCTGATCCTTTAAAGCCTCAATGAGGATTTCCCCTCCGGTAAGTAACAATGGATTCCCTCCCCTAATCAGGCGTTTGTTTACTTGAACACCGCGCCGTCGGCCGCAGAACCGACCAGCCGCGTGTAGCGCGCCAGGTAGCCCTTGGTGTAACGCGGTGCCGGTGCTTCCCAAGACGCCAGGCGTTCCTTTAACTCATCTTCGGAGAGGTCGACCTTGAGCGTCGTCTCCGGGATGTTGATTTCAATAATATCCCCGTCCCGCAGGGCGGCGATGGGCCCACCCTCGGCCGCTTCGGGTGAAACGTGCCCGATAGCCGCGCCGCGCGTGGCACCGGAGAAACGTCCGTCGGTAATCAGGGCCACGCTCGACGAGAGGCCCATTCCGGCCAGGCTGGCCGTCGGGGACAGCATCTCGCGCATTCCGGGACCGCCCTTGGGCCCCTCGTAACGGATCACGACCACGTCACCGGGCTTGATCGAACCGCCCATGATCGCCTCCATGGCCTCTTCCTCGGAAGCGAAGACGCGGGCCGGGCCGCGATAGGTCTGCATTTCCGGGATCACGGCCGAGGCCTTGACCACGGCACCGTCCGGTGCCAGGTTGCCCTTCAGGATCACCAGTCCGCCGGTGGCCGCAAAGGGTTCATCAATCGGACGGATCACGTCGGGTAAAAGCGCCTGACGACCGGCGACCACCTCGCCGACCGTCAGGCCGGATACGGTAGACACCGATAAATCAAGCAAATCCTTCTTGGCCAACTCGGCCATCACCGCCGGGATACCACCGGCCGCGTGCAGATCCTCCAGGTGGGAGGGTCCGGCCGGGCTGAGGCGGCAAAGGTTCGGGGTGCGCCGGCTGACCTTGTTGATCAGATCGAGGTCAACCTCGACCTCCGCCTCGCGGGCGATGGCCAGCAGGTGCAACACTGTATTCGTGGAACAGCCAAGGGCCATATCCACGGTGAGCGCGTTTTCAAAGGCGGCCGGGGTCAGGATCTGCGACGGCCGCAGGTCTTTCTTCAGTAGTTCCATGACCTTCATCCCGGTTTCCTTGGCCAGACGGCGCCGGGCCGCACTGACGGCTGGAATGGTGCCGTTTCCGGGCAGGGCCATCCCGATCGCCTCACTCAGGCAGTTCATGGAGTTGGCGGTGAACATCCCGGCACAGGAACCGCAGCCGGGACAAGCACAGTCTTCGAGTTCGGCCAGGTCGGCCTCGGTCATGGTACCGGCCTTTACTTGGCCCACGGCCTCAAACACGTTGCTGAGCGAGACCTTGCGGCCGCGGAAATCACCGGCCAGCATTGGGCCGCCGCTGATCATGATACAGGGCAGGTCGAGCCGGGCGGCGACCATCAGCATCCCGGGGACAATCTTATCGCATGCGGTGACGAAAACGAGGGCGTCCAAGGCGTGGGCCTTGGCCATGACCTCGATGCTGTCCGCGATCAATTCACGGCTGGCGAGGGAAAACCTCATCCCCTCGTGGTTCATAGCGATACCGTCACAGACGGCAATCCCGCCGAACTGCACCGGCGTGCCGCCCGCCATCCGGACGCCCGCCATCACGGCATCGGTCAGTTCACCGAGGTGCTGGTGACCAGGAACCAGGTCGTTCCTGGAATTAACGACCCCGATCAGGGGACGCTCCATCTCCTCGTTGGTGAAGCCAAGGGCCTTAAACAAGGAGCGATGCGGTGCCCTATCGATTCCCTTCATTACAGTGTGGCTACGCAAGGGTAACTCCCCCTTCCAGAAAACCTATCCTTAAATATATTAACACGGGCTTGTAACGCACTCGTTAAGCCCATCTATTCTGGTTTAATACTCCGCTACTCCGGAAAGATCAGCGGGCCGTCGCTCTTGGTCAACTCGCGGAACTCGCGGATCAGCTGCCAGGTCATTGTCCCGGGGACACCCTCGCCGATCGGTCGGCCGTCGACCTTGATCATCGGAATCACTTCCGCGGCCGTGCCGGTCAGGAAGCACTCGTCGGCAATGTACACATCGTGCCGGGTGAAAAGCTTCTCCTCCACCGGGATGCCCTGCTGCCGACCCAACTCCATTACCGTGTTCCGGGTGATCCCTTCCAGGAACGAATTCTCCGTCTACGTAGATGATCAGCCCCATATCCTTCACACTCCTTGATTATACCGGTTCCGGCCGGATAAATTAAACCTCCCGCCCAGACAGTGACAACTGCCAGGGACGAGAGGTATGGCTCACGCGGTACCACCCTGCTTGCCGGTCTTTAGAGGACAACGGCCACTTCTCCGCGCCACCTAAACGAGCGCGTGGTTTTGGTAACGGATATTACCAACCCGGCAATGCCTACTTAAACGGAGGTCAGATGTCAGAAGTCGGAGTTCGAAGGAATTCGCCAAGCAAATTCCACCCTCTGTGCACACTTCCAACATCCCACTTCTCATTTGTTCAGCATGTGGCTCCAGGGTGATCACGGAAGTTTGTGTCCCGCACCGATTTCCAGCAATCCCGGCTCTCTGTGGCGGCTGACGGCCCAGTTCCGTATTTCCCCTTCTTCACCTTTGTCCCTGTTTTGTTCCTGTCAGAGATATTGAAAAGTATACAAAAGATACGCAGGCAGTGTCAAGGAATATTTCAACAAAGCGTTTTGCGTTGTAACCATTTTTGCCCCCGATCCCATTTAGCAAAGAAGGTTTGCTGTCCGTCTTCATTCAGGGACTTAAGGATTTCACTGATACGTTAGCTGGTGAGTGTGTTCTTGTAAGGATGGGCGTGGCTCTTGCCGCCTGTTCTGGATTAAGTCGCTTAGACGGGATGAACTCACCTGTCTTAGGGTCGAGCTTGCCGATGCAGACCTGTTTATTGCGCGGCTGTTGCTTCTCCTTATCCCAAACAGACACCGCTTCGTAGACGTAAGTAACACCAGTTTTCTTGTTCACCTGTTTAACACGAAAGGCCATGCAAATCCCCCTCCCATAGTTATAATTATAACCCGCAGGGGGAAATACAAGGCGAAAACCGCGATAAAGCAAGCTACTTCAAGGCTCTAAAGGCGCCCTAGTTATAATTGTTGCGGGAAGTGAGGTGTGTATACACCATAATTTCAAAGTACTACCTTCTTGGCATCGAAAAATTAGGACTTGACAGTGCTTCGCAATTTTTATGCAACGCTAGTGTGCCGGATTATGATAAAATAGCGAAAGTTATAGCATGAGGAGTCATCTACTTGCGGACGGAAACACTCAGGGAAACCTCGGTCAATACTGCTGCTCCGGTCAATGAGTTTACAACCGGCGTGGCCAAGGCGGCGCCGGTGATGATGGGTTATTTCCCGATCGCCGTCGCCTACGGGGTCTTGGCGCGTGAGGCGGGGTTAACCCTTTGGGAGACCATGGCCATGTCCCTCTTCCTCTACGCGGGGGCGTCCCAGTTCATCGCCGTGGGCATGTTCGCGGCGGCCATGAGCCCGTTCACGATGATCTTCACCACTTTCCTGGTGAACCTGCGCCACCTGCTGATGAGCGCCTCGCTGGCCCCTTTCCTGAAGGGCCTTAGATTCCGCTCTCTCGCGCTCCTGGGCACCGGCGTCACCGACGAGACCTTCGCCGTGAACTGTACCGAGTTCGCCAATACACGACGCGGCCACTATTTCATGTACGGCGTAAACCTGGCCAGCTATTCATCGTGGGTGACCGGCAGCCTAGTCGGGGCCATGGCCGGAACCCTGATTCCCGGTCTGGACCAGTTACCCCTGGACTTCGCCCTGCCGGCGATGTTCATCTGCCTCCTGGTGATCATGCTTAAAGACAACGTCATGCTCTGTACCGCGGTGCTGGCCGGTGGTTTGTCCATTCTGCTGGCGCTGCTGATCGAGGGAAACTGGAACATCATCCTGGCGACGGTCATCGCCGCCACGGTGGCATCGGGGTGGGAAAAATGTCGGAAACGATCCTGATCATCCTGGGGATGGGTGTGGTCACTTATCTCCCGCGCATGGCCCCGCTGGTCCTGCTCGCCAACCGGACCATTTCGGAAGGGCTGATCCGCTGGTTGCGCTTCGTGCCGGCGGCGGTGCTGGCCGCCCTGCTGACCCCCGAGCTGCTGCTACGCGGCGGCGCCTTTGATATCTCCCTGTCAAACCACTACCTGCTGGCCGCCCTGCCCTGCTTTGCCGTGGCCATCCGGACGAAGAACCTCTTCCTCACCGTCTTCGTGGGTATCGGCGCGGTGATGCTGATAAACACTTACGCCTAACGTTTTGTCACCGACACCCCTGAACCCTAAAGCGAGGCCCCCATCCATGGGCGGACTTTAATCACTTGGGAACAATTATATCATCTTATTATTCCATCTGCCATTCATCATCCGATGTCGTTTCCCCCGTACGTCCTTTCCGGTTACGGCAATTCACAACTCAGTCACCCCCCTAAC
>JAHRFU010000122.1 GCA_019084485.1 Desulforudis sp.
ACCGTTTTTCCTGGGTGATTGTTTTAGGTTCAAATTAGTCACCTCCGTAAGCAATCGATTTGATAGTTATATTATACCATACAATCCTATACCGTCATATACTTATTTAGGACTAAGAATAGAAAAAAATATGCCCTTGAAGCATTGTGCCGCAAGGGTTTCTGGATTTTAGTTTTTAGTTAAGCTGTCAAACTAACGAATGACCGTCAACATCGTGGTCGAAATTTTTCTTGACCTGGTATTCCGTTATATGCTATAACTAACTAAATTAGGATGGGCTACGAAGGTCCGCCTGCCGTTGATAAGTTGTCTGGTCGATAAATGAATATCATTGGAAAAAGATCACGAAGGTCTTGCTCCTGAAGAAGAAAGGGGCGCTTTGTGTTTTTTTGTTTAGCTGGCTACAATTAAATTTGTTTTAGGAGAGGAGAGGTAGAATGAAAAGGTTGTTTCCTGTTTTTGTGATGGTCATCGTTCTTGCCGCGGTCGTTCTTTCCGGCTGCGGGTCCAACAACCAGCAAGGGGCACAGACCGGGACATCAGGTGAGCCATCGGTTCAGACATCGGGTGAAACTCAAGTTGGAACGTTAGAATTCAGGGCTAACGGCGAGGATTTTGTCCGGCAGGGCTTTGTTTCCAAAGATGGGTGGGCGATTACTTTTGACCACGTGTATGTGAATCTTGCCGACGTCACCGCTTACCAGTGCGAAACCCCATACGATGCGCACGAGGGCGGCGAGCCCCAAGCTGCGGTCAAGGTCAGCCTTCCCGGGACGCATACCGTGGACCTGGCCGAGGGCGATGAAAACGCCTCACCTATCTTGGCAGGTAAGGTAGAAGATGCATCTGCAGGTCAGTACAACGCCATATCCTGGAATATGGTTAAGGCGGCTAGTGGTCCTGCCAAGGGCTACTCTTTGGTGGTCACGGGTAAAGCAGAAAAGGATGGTAAAACCATCAACTTTGCCATTAAAAATGAGAAGGAATACTCATCTGCCGGCGGGGAATATGTTGGCGATGAACGCAAGGGAGTTGTCCAGGAAGGTGGTACCGCCGACCTCGAGATGACCTTCCACTTCGACCACATCTTTGGTGACGCCGAGACACCTGCCGACGATGAACTTAATGTTGGCGCGCCAGGCTTTGAACCCTTTGCCGCTATTGCCGAGAACGGTACGGTAGATGTTGATATGACTGCACTAAAGGAAAAACTTTCCCCCGAAGACTATCAGAAACTGGTAGATATGTTGTTGACTCTTGGCCACGTAGGCGAGGGGCACTGTCATTGTGAAGTCTTATAAGTTTTAATCCTCACAATCAATCCTTACACTCCTTCCTTTTTCTCTCCTCTCCCGGACTTGGCGGGAGAGGAGAGAATGCTTACGTATATTTTCATATGGGGGGTGGCGTGATGAAGGTAAAACTTCTTACCACAGTACTGGTTCTTTGTTTCTTTCTGAGTGTACCGGCAGTGGCTTCTGCTCACGGGGCTAAGATTTCCTGCGAGACTAAGAAGGCAATAGAAATTACCGCTACCTACGATTCGGGCGAGCCCTTAAGCGGTGGGCAAGTAACAATTTACGCTCCTGATGACCCCTCCACTCCCTGGCGTAAAGCTAAGTGCGATGAAAACGGGAAGTACATCTTTATTCCTGATCCCTCTAAGCCCGGAACTTGGGATATACAGGTACGCCAGGCGGGCCACGGCGACATGATTCATATCCCTGTCGGCGAGGATATGACAGTAGGCGCAAGTGGCAGTACCGGTTATACCCCGCTACAGATCATACTGATGGGGGCTTGTGTCGTGTGGGGATTTATCGGCACCGCCCTCTTCTTTTCGGTAAGGAGGGGCAGATAATGCACATTCCGGATGGCATTCTGCCCGCTTCTGTTTGTCTGGGCGGATATGTGACGGCAGGGGCGGCTACTTGGTATTCACTCCGCAAAATTGGCCGGAAAGAAGATCCCCGGGAGGGCGTCCCCAAGGCGTCACTGCTTACGGCGGCTTTCTTCGTGGCTTCCTGGATCCATATTCCGGTGCCCCCTGCCAGCGTCCACTTGGTGTTGAACGGGCTTTTAGGCGTGGTGCTGGGGTATTACGCTTTTCCGGCCGTCCTTATCGGGCTTTTTTTTCAGGCAGTAATGTTTCAGCACGGCGGCCTGTCTACACTGGGAGTTAACGCAACCATCATGGGCATTCCGGCCCTTTTGGCGTACTATTTGTTTCAGCTGCGCAATGTGGTGAGTAAGAATAACCGGGTGGCAACAACTGTCTTTGGATTTTTAGCTGGAGCAGGGGGCATGGGCATCGGTGTTTTTGCAGCCATGGTATTACTTGTTACTACTGTCCCGGCGCATGTTGATGCCGCCGCTGAGAGGGCAAGCATATATGCCCTTACCTTCGCTCACATACCACTGATGGTTCTTGAAGGTGTTTTCACAGCGCTGGTCGTACTATTCCTGCAGCGAGTGAAACCGGATATGCTGGGGGAAAATGATAAAACTTCAGCTTGATGCGTACGCACATCTAAACACAATCCTGCATCGTTGGGACCCAAGGTATAAAACCATCGGCCTCATGGCTTTAATCTTTGCTTTTTCTTTTGTCCAGGATTTACGTCTCCTACCGTTTATGGTTCTAACTACCTGGATTCTATTTGTTGTGTCACGACTACCTCTTTCTTTTTTGTTAGACCGGCTGCGGCTGCCTGCCTATTTCCTTTTAATAATGGCAGTACTGCTCCCCTTTTTGTCCGGGGAGACAGTTCTCTTTGAAATCGGACCTCTGGCTGCAAAAGAAGAAGGCTGCCTACAGCTGTTAGTGATCACGGTCAGGTTTATATGTATCCTAACTGTTGCGATCATCCTTTTTGGCACCACCCCGTTTTTGACTACTATTAAAGCAATGCATGCCCTGGGTCTTCCATTTATCCTTACCGATATGGCTTTCTTTTCCTACCGGTATCTTTATGAGATCGGTGATCACCTAAAGACAATGGAAAGGGCAATGAAGATGCGGGGTTTTCAAGGCCGTGGCCTGGGAGCTATAGGCATGTTTGCGTCTTTAGCCGGGACCATTCTTGTGCGAAGCTGTGAGCAGTCTGACCGGGTTTACAAGGCGATGAGTTTACGGGGTTACGGGCGGCCCAGGTGTTTCAGTGAGGAGTTCCAAGCTGGTTTGCGCGATCGGATCGGTCTTTTGATTGTGATCCTTGTAGCTATGGTTTTTGCCGGGCTTCAATTCATAATACGATAAAGCGGAGGTTGTAGAGAGGCGATATATATGAAGAGTGCAGTTGATCCAGGTAATTATGCTCATTCTAACCAACCAGTATTAGAAGTCTCCGGGTTGTCTTTTCAATACCCTGACCAGTTGCTGGTTTTACAAAAGGTAGATTTGAAAGTAAGTATGGGAGAGCGCATCGGGGTAATCGGTCCTAACGGCGCCGGAAAGACCACTTTTTTTATGCTGGTATGCGGGCTGCTTAAACCCGTAGCGGGGAAAGTGCGCGTTTTTGATAAACCGGTGGTTCCCAGGGATTTCCGTCCTGAAGTAGGGATGGTCTTTCAGAATCCGGATGACCAGCTGTTTTGTCCTTCGGTGCTGGATGACGTTGCTTTTGGCCCCCGTAACCTGGGGTTATCGGAAGATGAAGTAAATGCCCGGGTCAGGGAAGCTTTGGAAGTGGTAGGAGTTTCGGATCTCTGCCATCGCCAGCCCCATCATCTTTCAGGGGGGGAAAAGAGGCTGGTGGCCATTGCGGGAGTACTGGCAATGCACCCTAAGCTGGTGATCCATGATGAACCGACTTCAAACCTTGATATCAGGTATCGCCGGCGTCTGATATGCTTCATTCAGTCCTCGCAGGAGGCGATGCTTATTGCGTCTCACGACCTCGAGTTCATTCTGGAAGTATGCCATCGTGTTATTTTGATGGACAACGGGTGTGTTATAGCCGAAGGAAATCCCAAAGAAATTATGGGTAATAATGAGCTAATGGAAGCACACGGGCTTGAAAGACCTCATTCTCTCATTCCCCATGCGGAATTGCATCACAGGAGATAGCATTTTGTTCAGATAATCTTCTTCAGTTAAGCCTCAATCCGTAATTCGGGGTTTACAATCCGGGGGATTGAGTCTATAATAACCCAGAAATCGGTGGCTGAAGCTGCCGGAACCCGGTAACCTCGATCTGGAACGAGTACCACGAAGGTACAAGCCTGGCCAAAAGGCGGGCTCTTCGTGGTTTTTGTTTTCTCTTTGAGGTTAACAACGATGAAGAGTTATTTGCTTAGACGGATTCAGCGCTATGGCGGCCTGCCATTTTGCAGGGTAATCTTTTTGCTATGTAAGTGAGGACACGTTGTATGAGAAGGTCGTCAACGGATACGTATTGTCGGGTGGTTTACCCCTTCACGGCAATCGTTGGACAGGAAAAAATGCAGAAAGGCCTGATCTTGAACGCGGTCAACCCCCGGCTCGGCGGC
>JAHRFU010000124.1 GCA_019084485.1 Desulforudis sp.
TCCTTCACCAGGCGTGGGATCTCCTGACGGTTTCCCAATACCGGCAGGCCCATCAATTGCAGGTTCCTCTTGTTGGGGTCGTCGTCTACGAAGCCAATCGGTTTCACGCCGACTCCATTGTTCATCAATTCCTTGGCAACCAACGAGCCGGCAGCCCCGGCACCGACGATCAGGCTATTATGGGCCACCCCGTTCTGATGGCCGTTGTCATTTTGCTTAAGCTTTCTGCCCACCTGTTCCCGGTAAAGACGCCAACCAAAGCGGGAACCACCGATGAACAGGATGCCAAAAGCCCACATCAGGATCGGAATACTGCGGGGGAAATCAATGCCCACCATCACGGCGACCGTGACCACGATCAGCGATCCGGCGATCACTCCCTGGATGATCGCGACCAGTTCGTTAGTGCTGGAGTAGGCCCAGATCCGGTGGTACAAGCGCAGCAGATAGAATGTACCCACAAATACAACCACATATAGCAGTCCCAGCTCCAAGAATTGTTCCAGATAGGCTGATGGGACAAACCAAACCTGAAAGCGCAGACAGTAGGCCAGGAATAGAGCGGAAAGGATGAGCGTAGTGTCCACCATCATCAGGAGCGGTAGCCGCAGCCGTTTTACCACTGTTGCTCAATCCTTTCTGTGAGTGTGCCCCCTACCTCGACATTTGGAAAGGTATAGACATATTACACGAAAGAGTTGCTATATCCTTCCTGGGTTAGAGAAATATTGTATTTCTACACATAGTCGTGATTATCCGACAAATGAACCTAGTTGCGCACAGGAATAATTTAACACCGAACTACCGGCAGTTCAATCAGTAAAAACCATAATGGCTTGGCCGTGATCACAGTTAGAGAAAAGCTCCGTGGGTGAGCCTGTGGGCTCCGCCCACGAAGCCTAGTTTCTCCTTCGGTTAGGAAAGGTTCTGTTACTCAGCTTTAAGTACGGTTACAGTAAATGCCTTGGTATCCTATGAGCCTCCATTGGTGATGGTGGCTGTCAGTTGAACCGTTTCATTTCCTGCACCTGGCGACGGGCGATTTACAACTCCGTCCGTTGCTACAACACCTGTAGATTCTCTGTTAAATCAGCCATTACCAGCAGCATTGCATACCTGCGGTAGCCACTTCTAAACACCACTAACACTCCCTTTCCATAATTCACACCTGAAGGTATTACTTCTGTCGAAAATCGCCGTTTGGTTGCAGCCGTTTACTAGTCCCGGTCTCGTTCCGCGCGGAATGATCCGAAGTGGGCCGACTTCTTGACGTTCCCCCTTTGCGAAGGCCCTCGTTTCAGGTCAGCCCCGGTGGAGCGCTGTCCCCGAGACTATGTTGTATAGTAAGACCAAGATAGCATCGGGCAGCGGGCCTGGCTATCACCCCAGCGGAGGTATTCTTGTTTTACCTAGTGCAAAAGACCGGGTGATAAAAGGGTGATAGAGCTCGAAATCCAGGTAATCCAGGAAGGTAATTCATCGGCGGAAACGAATTATGCGTAGAAGGACTACAAAACGGAAGGGGGCAGGGAGAAGTGCTTAGTGAGTATGTCTCCATTGCCCGAACCTACCGACTGCTGATTATCGCTCTGGGAGGCCTTTTCGGCTGGCTGTTGTCCCTGCCCCTGTTTGGTCCGGTACTGCTAACCGGGTTTGGTGAAGAGGCGCCCCGCCTCAGTATGTGGTTCCTAAGTTCAAACTTTGGGGCTTTCTTGTTTTTCGCTTGGGTTTTGCGTAGGTACGTCCTGAGTCGGCGTTGGGGTGCGGGGCTGTCTGTGGTTCTTTTTTTGGGCACTCTGGCCATAGTGCCTGTAGACCGCTATTTCCCGGAAGCACTACCCGTGCTCCCCGCTCTTTTCGGCATCTTTGCCGCCGGGGTTATCGCCTGTTGGTGGCGCTGGTTTATCACTGTTGCCCAACCGGGCGAACGCGGTCGCATCCTGGCCCTCTCCATGATTTTGTCCAACCTGATCCTGTTTGTGGTTAGTCTTGCTGGTTCGCTGAATTTGGTGGTTGCTGCGCTGGGGGCAGTCTCGGCCTTGCTGTTGCCGTTGGCGGCTTTTGTGTTAGCGGGAGATGGGGGTACTTCCGATCCTCAAATGGTGCAGGCGGGATCCGGGAAATCGGTAATTGAGTCAAGACGCATACTGGTAATCGTGTGCCTGTTTATGGTGGTTACCTATGCGGTGGGGGGGATGATGTATAACTACATACGGCCTCATCTCCAGGCACCTGAGTTTGCACTAGGCCTCGAGCTCTTGCCATACATGTTGATCTTGCCCATTGCGGGGATGGTGGCGGATAGACGGGGACGCCGCCCCCTAGCCTTTTTCGCCATTACCGGGTTGGGTCTGGGACACCTGTGTTTTGTCTTTCTGTCAGGTACAGGCCAATGGGCCGGCACTACGCTCTTCCTGCAGGGAGGCTTTGGGTTCCTAGACGTGTTCGCCTGGGTGGTGCTGGCCGACTTGAGTGCCCTGCTCGGGCTGTGGGCGGCTTTTGCCGGCTTCGGGGTGATGGTGGGCGCTATTCTGCTGGGAGTGCTGCTGACACCGGGTGCGCTGATCTGGTTTGACGAGGTTCACTTGGTAACCTTCTTATCGCTCGCCTTTCTGTTTGTTGCGGTAACCTTGCTTTGGGGTTTAAGAGAAACGCTACGCCCACCGGCTTCGGCACAGGGCGATGGACCTTCACCCATCAAGCTGATTGTAGGAGTTGCAGAGACTCCGCTCACTCCCCGCGAGCTGGAGATTGTGGAGCTACTCTATGCGCACCAGTCGACAAAGACGATCATCGCCGAACTGCAGATTTCACCGAACACTTTGAAGACCCATCTCAAAAACATTTACCGTAAAACGAATTGCAGGAGCCGGAAGGAACTGCTACACAAGATGGTATCCGGCGGCAGATAATCACCGCCCCCAATCAGATCACAGCGTTCTTTTCGCTCCGCGCTTCGTGCCTGTATTACTATTTCATCGAAGAGCCGCTTGAGGGCTCGCGCCCAGTCCTTGTAGACGCTGTCCTGGATCAGGGTGACCGGCTCTCCGGTGCAGCCGCTGGACGAGTAGCGGTACCAGCCACGCCGGACGGGGCGTAGACCTCGCGGTCGGTGGTGGGCGTTTTTTCTCCTCGGGGAACCGGTAGGCCGGTGTTCCCGTCATCTACGGCTTCCCGTACTCCCCCCACATCCGAGGCCACCACCGGCAGCCCCGCTCGCATCGCTTCCAGGATGGTCAGGGGAAAGCCCTCCCAGTTCGACACCAGCACGAAGATCTGGGCTTTGGATAACAATGCGGGCGTACTCGGTTCGGCTTCTCCGGCGGCACGACGTGGGAAATAGCAAACGCCCCGTGGGGCGTCTCAATGAGCTTACCTAAAAAGGACTGCAGGTCACTGTCGTCACCGAGCACCACAAGCCGCTGCCGCCGTGTAATGTACGGTTCAAACACCATACGCCGTAGCGCCACCCAGCTAAGAGCAGAAACTGGAAGCCTGCACCCACGATGAAGAAAAGCAGGACGGCAACCAGTGCCAATACGGGAGCCAACTGGACAAAGGCACTGAAGTTGTATGTGGGTATGTCACCACCATAGCGGACCCAGAAGGCCAGGTAGAAGGCACCCAGAACCAGACCGACGTCGCCGGCCGCAACCACCATCGGTGGAATCCGTTTGCTTGTTCTGGATCCCGCGCTCACACCTGACCGGTCTTTCCAGCCGCACCCTTACCAGAGCAATGACCATCAGGGTTCCGGACTGCTTCCACTTTGGTCGGTTGAGATTACTCGACCGGTAAGGGCAGTTGCTTCCAAGCCTCGAAGGCCGCTGCCAACTCGGGATCAGCCTCCTCGAGCTGGGACAGAAATGCACTGACCGCCTCGTCATCTCCCTGCCGGTCCCGTAGCAAGGCCTGCCAGAGTATAGCCTCGGCTTTCACGGATTCGTCTGCGGCCGCTTCTTCCAGATACGGTAAGGCCGCGTCAAAGTCACCGAGCATATAATGCGCCGAGCCCAGGGTAACCATCATGCGCCTACCGGGGACCAGCTGGGGACCTTTCCAGTATTTCAGCTTGGTCTCATCGACGGTACTCATCCGCGTCTCCATCCGGGACGGCACCTGAATAACCTGCTTTAGGTATTCCTTGGCCTCATCCAGGGCATCGTCTTGCATCAGGCTGAAGCCCCCGGTGAACATCACCTGGGAAAGCTGTTCATAATTCGCGTAACGGAGCGGAGCAACGGTCACGGCCTGTTCGGCAGTAGCCACCGCTGCCTCGAATTCCTGAAGTCCGACCAGGATCTGCGCTTTTTGGGTGTAGCCTGCAGGGTTGTACTGGCTGCGGGCGAGAGCCTTTTCGACCTCGGTGAAGGCGGCGTCCTGGTCATTCAGACCCTGGTTGTAGGCCTGCGCCATCAGTAAGTGAATATCCCCGTTCGCGGGGTTATAAGCCTCGGCCCGTTTCAGTTCGGCAATCCCCTGTTTAAAGTTTCCGGCCTGGAGCAGGCCCACGGCCTGACCGAGGGCGGCGTGTGAGGCGGAAAGGCAAGCGGCAAAGGCCACGATCACGAGTGCCCCAACCGAGGCCACGACAAAGCGGGTGTAGTTCGGCGGAACGTAAGAGGAGTTCTTCCGTCTGGTACGTTTGCTTTCATCGGTGACTTCCCCTGTAAGCCGGGACAGACCGACGACGGTACCGAACAGGGCAAAGAGCACCAGTGTCAACGCCGAGAGGGAAAGGTCAAAGTCGATGGCAGCGTGTAAGCCGATCAGAATTACCGCTATGGTAACCACCCAGATCAAGTCCTTGACCCTCTGGGTTGTCTCTAATGCGTGGAACAGACGGTGTGCAGTCCAGAGGAAGGCGGCCCAGATCCCGACCAGGATCAGCACCCCGATAATACCGGTCTCCACTCCGACCTGGAAGTAGTGACCATGGACCTCCCGGCTAGTGTACAAATAACTCTGGAAGGCCTGGTAGGCTTCTTTCCAGCCGCCACCGCCCCAGCCGGTAAACGGCCGCAGGACAATCATATCCCAGGCGTCACCCATAAACGCGAACCGGTGTTCGGCATTGTGCCACTTGATCAGTTCCGACAGCCGTTCCTGCAGCGCGGCGCTCGTGCTGACCACGATCACTCCAATGACTGCGGCTAGTCCCGCCAGTCCGCCGAGAGCCTTCAGAAATACGTCCCCACGGTCCCCGCCGGTGAGATAGCCCTTCTTGCTGACGAAGTCGATCAGGACTTGTCCGACAGAAACCAGTAGCAGGCCCACGATCACCCAGACCCACGCCAGGTCGTTTTTACCCGCAGCTACTGAATCCAGGAAACGGTTGATGGTCAGCAAGGCGGGCAAAGCGACTAATAGAGTGTGGATCACCGCCCGAAGACGAACCTCCAGCCGGAGCTTTACCAGGAACAGCGGAAAGACTAGGGCGAAGATCAAAAAGCCGCCCTGGGACTTGGTACCGAGAAAAACTGCAAATAGCAGTAGGTTACCCACTACATAGTAGTAGGGATAGGGATTAAGTGTCTGGAGCCACTTCGGTGCCTTGTGAAACGGTGAGCCCTTCTCCCTTAATGTAGGCCCTTCTTCGACTGCCCGGTTCCAGAGATAGAAGCCCAGCAGGAAGACCGCGGAAAGGTAGGTGGCCAGAGCGTTCGGGTACTGGAATGAGGAGTATATACGGCCCCCGAGGAACCCATCCTTGATCTCAATAATCCCCGTAGCCGTCGCCAGGCCCGCCAGGGCCACCAAGATGGCGCTGAACCAGATGACATGGAAAAGTCGGATGGCATCGGCCGCGGTAGTTACCACCCGGGCGGCCACCCAGAAGGCCAGGAAGTACATCGTGTTGCGGGCGATCTCGTTCACCGCGTAGCCGGTGTTCACAGCGAAGAAGGCGCTGTAGATGTATACCAGCGGGAGACCGAGCATTAGGTAGTCGAGCGGGTGTTCGAAGAATTTATGCTCCTGCAGCGCCTGTTTACCCAGCCAGACGAACCAGAAGACGATAGCGATGAGGATCAGCGCCCGGTACTGGTCTTCCGGGAAGAACAAACCACGGGCAAAGGGGCTGTAGAACAATAGCGTAGCCAGACCCCAGAAGGCGATCAAAAAAGAAAGCGGTCGGGCTGACGTTGGTTCGGCAGGTGCCAATACCCGCGCGGCGGCTCTGACTATGGTAGTCCCTTTACCCGATCCGGGTTTTAGGTTGGTCTTTCGTGTAACTGAATTGGTCGTGGGGTTGGTGCCTCGAGGTGTTTTCGTAATAGCGGGCTTGGCCGCTGTGGAAAGGGGGGGAATATCGCGTTTATTCGACTTTTTCTTTGCCATTATGGCCTGCATCTCCTTCAACCGGATAAAAATGCTAACCGATTAATTAGAAAATATGATAAAATGCAGACAACACAAGAAAAAAGTATAAGGTTGTCCTTCACCAACCAGTTTAAGTGGGTATTTCCCAAAAGTCAACAAAATCGGTCCTGGATGATATGTGTCGCGTGGCCAGTATTTGGGCGATTGGTGGGACGGTATTGACCAGCTATTTAATGGCTTCGATGGTCTTCTTGGTGTTGTGGTTTGTAATCTTAATAAGGTATTTCAACCTACCGTTGGCGGCTTTGCTTTGCCTTTCTTCCTTCGGTCTGGGTGTCGCTTTCCCCTTTTCAGTGGTGCACATGGGTCTTCAGGAGGCCCTGGTCCTGTATGGGCTGTTAATCCCCATTACCGGAATGGGGATTTTCCTTTTGAACCGGCACGCTTTCGAGCCTGCTCCGGCCAGTGTGGAGGGAACAACAGGGCCTACTGCCGTAGAAGCAACCGCGACGACCAGTGCCGCGGATGATATTGTTGAAAAGGCGATAATTAATGGACAAACTGCCAGTCTTAAGGAGGATATCTGGGAAAAAGCACGAATAGAGGAAAAGAGTGTGGATAGCCATTCGGAACCGGCTGATGAATTTGGTACGCCCGTAGTCGAGGAACCACTTGTCGAGGTTGCTCCTGAGCCGGATTCAGTGTTCTTGGACAAAGTGCCGGTCGAGCCGGACACAGAGCAGATTTTGGAAGAAGCGGCAGCCGAAGCCGAGTCTGCAGAAGAGGTTTCTGTTGCCGATCCTGAGGAAGAGACAGTACCGGTTCCATCACCAGATGTCGCCGATGCGGTACGGTCTGAAGACCACACCGCTACCGAACCGCAGCTCTCCAGTGAAGACCTGGTTTCCATGGCGGTGCGCCTAACCGGCGATGGTGAGTACGAGGAAGCAATGCGACTGTTGGAACGGGTGCTGCTCACAACGCCGGCCGTGGAGACGCTCTGCCTGGCAGTAGTGGAGATGAGTACGGTCTACCAGCACCTCGGACAGTATCGGATGGCCTCGGATCTGCTTAAGGTGTTCCTGGACGATCCGGAAACAGGTACCCATCCCCTGAGCGTGCTCTTGTCCCAGAAGATGCGCTTCAGCAGTCAACTGGACAGGCTCCTGAGAGAGGCCGGAACGCCGGAGCTCCCTTACCGGCAGGTGCCTGCCGAACTTGTGAATCAGGCCTTCAATACGGTCACCCGAGTGTAGTGCAGCCTTACATGGCTTGGAACCGAGGTTACTATTAGGAGGGAGCAATCAACGTGAAGAGAAGCAGGGAGATCGTCGGTTTGCCTGTGATCAGCATCAGTGAGGTGGCCAACTGCGGCCAGATTAAGAGCCTCCTAGTCAACGCCCCGAAGAAGGCAGTGGATTTCCTAATCATAGAACGTGAGGCCTGGTACGCCGAGTGTCGCCTGGTCGCGTTCGCAGACATTGTCGGCATTGGTATCGATGCCCTGACGGTGGACAACGCTGTAAAGGTTAGCCTGCTGTCGTCCAGTGCGGACGCGCTGGAACTACTAAAGGAGCACGTCGGTGTGATCGGCACCCGGATCATGACCAAACGCGGTAATTTGGTCGGTGTGGTCAGCGAACTGGGTGTGGATCCCGGTTCCGGTAGAATCACCGGCTGCGAGTGGATCCCTGCCGGTCAGGACGCTCCCGCAGGGGTCATTCCGATTGAGCAGATCGTCACCCTTGGGCGAAACTTTGTCGTTGTTACCGACCACTTCATGGACAACCTACGTTCGTCCTTCGGCGGCACGAGTACGGCTGCACCTCCCTCCTACCCATCGGCCGGCCCGGCTGTGGAGACCAAGAACGATCCGCTGAAGTTCTTCGAACAGCAGCAGCGCCAGTATCTGCTCGGCCGCAAGGCGACCAAGCAGATCGTGGCCTCGGACGGCCAAGTGATTGCGGAGCAGGGTCAGTCGGTTACCCAGGAGATGATTGACCTGGCGGTGCGGAAGGATAAGTACGTGGAGTTGACCCTGAACACCGGTGAATAAGAGAGCCCGTATCGCCTTCCTGATCGTTGGGATTCTGTCCCTTCAGTTCGTTGTCGGGACGGCGGTGGCTTCCTGGTTTCTGAAGATCAACTACAAGAACGTCATCCTGGACGGCATCACGGTCGAAGGCGTGGAGGTCGGCGGGCTTGCTGGACAACAGGCGGTCGAATCACTGCGCCGCGCGATTCCCCAGCCCAGCCCGGACAGTGTTCTTTACTTTTTCTCCCCAGAAGGCCAGACCTGGAACATCGACTACGGCACCCTGCGGCTGACCAACAATTATGAATACACCGTCAAGGAAGCACTGGCGCTGGGAAAGCATGTCCGCTTCCCGGCTGAGCTGGTGCGTTTTTATGAACTGATCCTGCTGGGGGTGGACTTGCCCTTGGCCGTGACCTACAGCCAGGATGCTCTCGATGAATTCCTCCGGGTATTGGCGCTGCAGGTCGATGCTGTGCCACAGGACACTCAAATCGCCTATGCCGACGGCAACGTGACCCTCCTGCCCGGCACGCCCGGCCGTAGGCTGGACATCGCAGCCACGAAGCAAATGCTGGACGCACAGCGCGCCCGCGACTTCAGATCCCCGCTGGTCTTTGAGTACATTGATCCGGTGCTTACCCCGGAATCCTTAAGTCACCTCAATGCCCGTCTGGGAATGTTTGTAACCACCTTCGATTCCCGTTTAAAGGAGCGCACGAATAACATCCAGGTCGCCTCGGACCTGCTGAACAGTGCATTGTTAGCCCCGGGTGAAGTCCTTTCCATGGATGAGCGGCTGGGACCGCGCAGTCCCGACCGCGGGTTTGAACGGGCTACTATGTTCGTAAACCAGCGAATGGTCTACGACTACGGCGGTGGGGTCTGTCAACTGGTCTCCACACTGTACAACGCTGTATTGCAGGCGGGACTGGAGGTCGTGGAACGGTCCGGACATTCCCTGCCCGTATCCTACGTGCCCCCGGGCCTGGACGCGACTATCTTCCGGGACCAGATCGATTTCAAATTCAAAAACAGCACCGCCTACCCGGTCTTGATCACCAGCCGGCTCGAGGAGAACAACCTGGTCGTGGAGATATTCGGCCACTCCGAGGAAGCCACCAACACCGTCTACAAAACCGAGACGGAACGCCGGGTGATCGAGCCGAGGACGGTTTTTAGGGTTGGCGAAACACTGAAGCCGGGGGAAATCCGGGTAGTTGAACCCGGACGGGAGGGTTTTGAGATCAAGGTCTTTGAACTGACCCTGGTCAACAATGAGTTGACGGAGAAGAAGCAGATTTCCTTCAAAAAGGTCGAGCCTCAGGATGCCCTGATCCTGGTCGCCCCTGCGGACAAAGGGCGCTATGGTATCGAAAAGTAGATCCGCTTAACGGATCCCGTAGAGCTGCTCCACGCGTTCTCTGGGACTCATGATCGAAGTGATGCGTACCCCGAAGTTCTCGTTTACCACCACGACCTCACCTTTGGCCACCGTCACCCCATTAACCAGAATCTCCACCGGCTCATCAGCGAGAGCCGCCAACTCCACAATCGCACCCGGTGCCAGCCCCAGAACCTCATTGATCGGACGACGGGTGCGGCCCAGGATCACCGTTACTTTCAAGGGAATGTCCTGGATCAAGTTCAACTTATCGTCATTCACCCTAGGTGCCGCGGGAGCAGCCCCTTGAGAAACCGGCGGTGCGGTCTGACCGTCAGTTGGAACCTCAGCCCGAACGGGTATTGAAGCGTGCTCTGTCGGCGGTGTGACCGGTGCCGGTTTCGGTGCCGGTTTCGGTGCCGGAAGGTCCTCGGTAGCAATATCTGTGGTCGCGATGTCGTCATCCAGCTCGAGGCTACTCAAAAACATTCGGGCCTCTGTCCGGGCGATATCCACGGTCATGATCTGCATAATCTCGGTGTTGACCAGGCTGCCGATGGTCATGTTAAAGTTGACAACCACCATCGTGTCTTCAAAAGTAGAAAACACCGGGTGCGTCGAAATCGACTCCTGCTCCAGCACGTGGGCCACTGGAGGTGTAATGGAAATGGGCCTTCCCACCATCTGGGACAGACTGGTCGCCGCGGAACCGACCATTTGGTTCATGGCCTCCGAAGCCGCACTGATACTCAATTCGTCCAGGGCTTCGGGGGGGTTGGAACCGTCGTTTCCCATCATCAAGTCGGCAATCATGCAGGCGTCCCGAATCTTGATCACCAGCAGAGTGGTGGCCTCAAACCCTTCCGTGTAACCAACCTCCACGACCAAGTAGGGTATTTGAAAAGCGCCCACCAAATCTTCCCGGAGCCGGGCCTCAACAACCGGGCTGGTGATGCTGACCTTTTGGTTGAGCAGGGTGGAAAGGGTGGTTGCGGAGGCACCCATGGCAATATTTCCAACTTCGCCCAGGGCATCTATTTCCTCATCGCTAAGCTGGGTTACGCCACGCGGCCCGGCCACGGAAGAGGGCTCCGGATCCTCGGCCATCTGCAACAGGGCATCGATTTCGTCCTGGTTTAGCATCCGGTCAGTCAATTATTATTCACCTACTTCCACCAGTGATGTTATCTGGGCACCGATGTACCGTCCCAAAACACCGGCCTGGGCCTTAAACTTCAGCTGTTCCTCCACGTATAGATCGAGATCCTGATTAGTCCGGCGGCTCAAGGGGATGACATCACCAACCTGCAGATTCAGAAAATCCCGCACGGAGATCTCGTTCTCTCCGGCCACCAGCGACAGATCGACATTCACTCTCCGAAGCCAGTGACTCAGGTGTTTTTCCTCGGTACCGTCGGCCTGAAGCGCACTGTGCACGAACCGATAGTGCGAAGAAAGGTGGATCAGCATCGGATCCAGCACGATGTGCGGCAGGCAGATGTTCATCAGTCCGCGTGCCGTTCCCCCCACCACTGTGGTGAAGGTGATCACGGCTACAATCTCGTTGGGGGAGATAATCTGGTGCAGGCGGGGTTGTGTCTCAATGGCCTCGATGTGGGGCTCGATGCTGTACACGTCCTGCCAGGCCAGCTGTAAGTTTTCAAAGAGCTTCTTCGTGAGCTTACGAATCACGGAAAGCTCAATATCGGTCATGTCCCGTACCTTACGGGGCATTTCGCCTGGTCCGCCGAACATCAGGTCGATGATCGGAAAGATAAACTGAGGGTTTGTCTCCATCACGGCCATACCCTTGAGCGGCTCGAGCGTAAAGACGGTCAGTACGGTCGGAATCGGGATGGAGCGGACGAAATCGTCGAAGGTGAACTGATCGACTGACGCCACCCGGACCACAATATTCGCCCGGAGATAGCCCGAGAGAAATCCGGACAGGATCCGCGCATAGTTATCGTGCAGCGTCTGAAGAGTGCGCAGCTGCTCTTTGGAAAACTTGTTCGGGCGTCTAAAGTCATACGGCTTGTATGACTTTTCCTGGTGTTCCCGCTCCAGGAGTTCTTCCGCCATCACCTGTCCGGTGGATACGGCGGAAAGTAGGTGATCAATTTCGGCTTGGGACAGGATTTCCTTCAAGACTAAGGTCTTCCCTTCGCCTTAGATTTTTGGTAAACCCTTTATTGGGACAACACCCGGTCTATGGCCTGCAGGATGCGCTCCTGCTGAAAGGGCTTAACGATAAAGTCCTTAGCCCCGGCCTGGATGGCCTCCATGACCATGACCTGTTGCCCCATAGCGCTGACCATAATGATGTTCGCATTCGGGTCATTCTTGCGAATCTGCTTCACACCCTCGATCCCGTCCATCTCAGGCATGGTGATGTCCATGGTCACTAGATCCGGTTTCAATTCCATATACATTTTGGAGGCCAAGGAACCGTTTTCCGCTTCCCCCACCACTTCATAACCGGACTTGGTAAGGATATTCTTGATCATCATCCGCATGAAGGCCGCGTCATCGACAACTAAAATCCGCTTAGACAAGGCTCATCCCTCCTGCATGGTCAAAAACTTGCTATTGTTCCATCCCGAGGCTTAGGAACAGTTGCTTCAGTGACATTACGTCCGGCAGCAGAACGAACTTGCTGTGGATCGCATCACCGGTATTCCGGGTGAAAGTGGTCTGAATCATCAGGACCTGGTCATCATTGTATCCAAATTCGGCCAGAGCCGTGGGTAGAATTGCCCCCAGCATATCGTGCGCCAAATAGGGAACCGAAGGGGTGAGACGCATCCCGGTTAGCTCGCCGATGGCCCCGAGAAAGGAACCCGTAAGAATATTTCCGATTTCCATGGCTACGGAACGGCCCATCTCGTCGATCACGGCTGTAGAACCAGGGTCCATGCCGGTCAACAGGTCAATCAACTGGAAGGCGCCCTCTTCGGAAAAGATAAACAGCACTGTAGCCTTAATATCCCCTTCGACACGAAGAGTAACGCAGACCACTGCCGACTCTATGCTCCCAACAATACCGATGGTCTCCTCCAGAGAAACAAACCGGGCTTGTGGAACACTGATGTCGATCTTCTCTTGAAGCAGATTAGCCAGAGCGGTAGCGGCATTCCCGACTCCGATGTTTCCAATTTCCTGTAGGACGTCTAACTCTTGCGACGAAATCTGCACGTGGATTGCACCCCCTCGTAGTCTTTACTGCTCCTCTTGATCACTTCTTACGATAAAAACAAGATACCATCCGTTCGAAGCCCAAGTCCGCATAATTGAACATCGTCTCACTCGATCCCAGGAACAAAATGCCACCTGGAACCAGCGCCTTACAAAAGCGTACATTAATCTTTTCCTGCGCCTCCCGTGTGAAGTAGATCTGGACGTTACGACACACGATCAGGTCGTAGCCGGAACCGTAGCTATCCGAAAGCAGGTCATGCCGTCTAAACTGCACCCGGCTTTTGGTTTGTGCATCCAGGTAGTAGAACCCGTTTTCCTGCTTAAGGTACTTCTGTACACGGCCGGGGGCCATGTTCCGCAACAGATCAGCCGGGTACCGCCCTTCCGCGGCCACCTTCAGGATTCCTGGATCCAGATCCGTGGCCTCAATACGGTGCTTCTTTTCCGGTGTCAACTCGCTCAGGATAATCGCCAGCGAATAGGGTTCCGCACCGTTGGAACAAGCTGCACTCCAAATTTTGAGCTGACTCTTCTTCCTGAGCATCTCCGGTAAGATCGTCTTTTCCAGGTGCTCAAAAGGCTTCTTGTCCCGGAAGAACTCGGTAACGTTAATCGTCAGGTAGTCCACAAATTCGCCAAACACCTTGGGCTCAGTCACCAGTTGGTGCAGATACTGCCTGTACCCTTCGATCTTACGCCGCGACATCAGACTGTCAATACGCCGCTTCAGCTGAGTCTCCTTGTAGCTGTTAAGGTCGAGCTTCAGCCTCGTGCTTACCTGGTCTCGAAATGTTTGAAAATCCATCCTATATTACCTTTGTGCCTTTACCAAGGCTGCGAATACTAAGCTCTCCGGTGCGGGAATCAAATATGATTGTACGGCCCACGGATCCCCCGACGTCCTCGGACAGAATCCTGATGCCGAAACCGCTCAGAGCAGCTTTCACCGCTCCCACGTTGCGCTGACCGATGTTCAGCACCGAACTCTTATCGTTACTCATGAACATCTGGGCCCCGCCCGCCAGCTTCGCCTGCACGCGTGATGCCCGGGCCCCCAGGCGCTCCATATCCCTGACCAGCAGTGGCACCCCGAGATCGGCAAACTTGGCCGGTTTAGTCGCGGCTTTGAAACTGGTGCTGTCCGGCAGCATAATATGGGCCATCCCTGCTACCAAAACAGTGCGGTCGAATAGGCACACCCCCACACAGGAACCCAATCCAAGCGTAGCCAGCTTGTACGGCGCCTTGGTCACACCGTATTCCGCAATCCCGATATGAATCTCTATTAACACCATTCCCGGTTCCCAACCCCCATTCCTGCTCAAGGACGCACGTCGGCAGCCTAGCTCAAGGCGCTAGCGGACCAGGCCAATTTGATTCACCACCTTTTCCAACAGCGAATCGTGGGTGGTCACCACACGCTGGTTAGCAGCGTAGGTACGTGCCGCAACAATAATGTCCGCCATCTCCTGTGCCAGGTCGACGTTGGAGTTCTCCAGGTAATGCTGCCTCACATGCACCCGCCCCGATTCAGAACTCTCGCTTTCTCCTTCAGGAAGTCTGAACAAGCCTTCCCCGGAACGCTGCAGTACACTTTCATCATCAAAAAAGGCGATCCGTAGCCGGTCGATCAGCTTACCGTCGGCCAGGACCCGGCCGTCCGGCTCGAATACCAGGCGTGATGGATCGTGTACTTCAATCCGGCCGTTCTCACCCAGCAAATAGTGGCCGGAAGCGGTGATGAGGACACCTTCGGCGTCCACCGCCAGTGAGCCGGCCCGGGTGTAGAAGATCTCCTCCCCTTCAGGTTCGGCCACCACCAGGAATCCTTTCCCATCAAGGGCGATATCCTTGTCCCGGCCCGAATACTGCAGGGGGCCTTCGGAAAAATCAGTGATTAAAGCGTCCAGCTTCGCGCCCAGGTTAATCGATCCGATCCCGGAAATTGCTCCCTGCGCCTGCCCATCCGGAAGACGCACCAACGCCATGTCCAAGAAAGGAGCGAAACGCACGCTTTGACGCTTGTAACCCGGGGTTTGGACATTGGCGGTGTTGTGGGCAGCAACGTCCATCCGGTGCTGACCCGCCACCATCCCGGAAGCGGACGTGTATATCCCTCTGATCATCTTACTCCTCCTTTTCGAATCCGGCGTAGATTCAGCATCAGCTCAATCTCACCCTTGCTGCGGCCGAACTGGTGGGCGAGCTCACTAACGGTCTTGCCCTGTTCAAAGGCCTGGCAGACCTGCTCCTCCGTTGTGGCCTTGCGATCCCCAAAAGTACCCCTGGAGAGCGCCACCCCCATCTGGCCCTCGACCCATTTCAAACGCTCATTGAGCTGAATGTTAATCGCAATCAACTGCTGCAGCTGGTTCTCTAGGTTCCCGAGCCGGACGTCCAGCTGTACCTCTTCACTGGTCTGGGCCTCCAATTCATCCTGAAAGCCCGGTGGCGGTGCCGATCGATTGCGCTCGACCACGTAGCGGATCAAGAAATAAAGACCGACCAAGAGGGCCGCCACCAACCCGATGTAGGCTACCGTAAACAGCCAAGGGTTCGCTAATCCGCCGATCTCACTCACCCCCTGTCCACCAACTGCAGCCGAAGCCGGTTTACGGCTCTGGAATGCAGCTGACAAACCCGCGATTCGGTGATCTCCAGTACGCCTCCCATTTCCTTGAGGGTCAGTCCCTCCTGGTAATAAAGACCAAGAATCAGCTTGTCCCGCTCCTCTAGCCTGTTAATCGCCTCAATCAGGACCTCCCAGTTCTCCTCGTCCAATACCTTCTCGATCGGGTCGGGACTGGAGCGGTCTTCGATCAGATCGGTCCAGGTCACGGGTTCGGAGTCCTGGGAAACCCGAACGTCGTCCAGTGATACCAGTGCAATCCGTTGAAAATGCCCAGACAGCTGGTGATACTCATCCGGCGAAAGACCTAGGGCCTCCGCGACCGCCTTATCGGACACCGATTCCCCCACTTCCTTCTCCAGTCGCTCCCGCACCTCGTTGATGTTCTGGAGCTTCTGCCATAGGGTCCGGGGAACCCAGGACTGGCGGCGCAGTTCATCCAGGATGGCACCCCGGATGCGGTGGTAGGCATATGTTTTAAAGTCCGCCCCCTGAGACGGGTCGAACCGGTCGACTGCTTCCATCAGGCCGAATACGCCCCAACCTTCCAGATCCTCAAAGCTTACCGAAACCGGCAGGCGGACCGCGAGCCTTCCGGCTACATATTTGACCAGCGGTAGGTGGTCGAGAATCAGCTCGTTACGCAGGAGCTGGTCTCTTTGATGCTGATACTGCTGCCACTTATCACTGGACATCTGCGACCCCCCTACCTCGTTCATATGAATGCACCCCGGTTTACAGCTTCGGCCGCTGTTTAGCCATCTGCTCGAAGATAAACCCGACAATGAAGTCCTGATCAGCGCGGTTAATCTTAGTAAACCCTAGAGCCCATTGGTGTTCCAAACCGTAGCGGTGTTCCAGCACTATGGAACGAATGACGGCGCCTTCGGCATTGATCAATCGCTTCTTGTTTTGCCGCACCATTGGTATGGTCATCCAAATTTCGGTTCCCTCCGCGATGCTGCTTCCGGCACGCAAGCAAAGCCCGCCCGCACTGATATCCATCGTGTCCATTTTCACCGTCCTGGCGTCCGGTTCTCCGATACTACATTCGACCTCGATCACAATCGGGAAGCGAACCGCCTCCCGCTGCTGCACCTTACTTATGGCCTCGGGCGCAGCCAGGATTAAGTGTGACTTGGACTCACCGACGACAGTGGTCCTAAACTCGACGGATTGTGACCCCCCGATCTGGAAACGGACCCGTACCGGATCACCGTAGTGCAGCACCAGGCGCTGCCCGGTTTTCTGCGGGACGCTAATCGCCGGCCCTTCCTCTGTAAACGCTTCAAGATAGGCCTGGTAGACGATCTCCGATTTGGGCGGCGAGAACACCGTCAGTTTCGCTCCAACTCTTAACAACTTTTGTAGGTTCATCGCACCTCATCCTCACCCGAACAAGCGCATTAACCGTCCGAAAAAGCCATCAATTGCCCCGGATTTCACGGCATCCAAATCTTCGTTAGCTAACAAACGAGCCAACTGCTCCACGCTTTTCGAGGAACCGGCGTTTGGCTCGGCAATGATAAACGGCTGCTGGTTGCGTACGGCTCGTAACACCGCTGCGTCCTCAGCCACTGATCCAATATGTTCGATGTTAAACCCCAGGAACTTCTTCGCCACCAGCTTAATCTTCCGCGCTGCCTGTTGGGCATCCTTGTCCCCCGTGACCCGGTTCACCACCAGATAGACCTTGTCGTGCAGCTTGTAGCGCGAAAGTACCTTAATCAAGCTGTAGGCGTCGGTAAGGGAAGTCGGCTCAGGCGTAACCACCACCAGCACTTCCTGAGACGCGGCCAGGAAACCTAAGACACTCTTGTTGATCCCGGCTCCGGTATCGATCAGCAGGTAGTCTGTGGAGTCTTTGAAGTAGGACAACATCTCAACCACCCGGGCCTGCTGTGCGCGATCCAGATTGGCCAGTTCCTGTATACCCGAACCGCCGGAAATCAGCCTCATTTTGTAGGGCGCGGTGACCACAATATCCTCGATTGCTTTGTCTCCGAACAGAGCATCAAACAGGCTATACTTGGGCGCAACCCCCAGGAGCACCTCCCCGTTAGCCAGCCCCAGATCGGCGTCGAACAGCACCACCCGTTTACCCATCATGGCCAAGGCCAGACCCAGGTTAACAGAGATGTTGGTCTTGCCGACCCCTCCCTTTCCACTGGTAATCGCAATCACCCTGGGTCCGGATACCGCCGTAGCCTGTTCGGGCTGTTGGCGGTTGGCCAGTATTCTCAGCTTGTAAGCCTGGTCACGCATCCAGTCCCGCCCCCCTCGTGAGCAATTTGGCCAGTTTCTTTGGATACAAGACCTCAATGTCATCCGGCATGTTCTGTCCGTTGGTGATGTGGGTAACCGGAATGCCGGAGTAGCGAATCAGGTTTAGGATGCTTCCGGTGGCCTCGGTCTCATCCAGTTTGGTGAAGACCAGGGCCGAATAGTTCAACTGACTAAAGTCCGTTAAGACCCGCAGCAGGTCGCGCTGCTTGGTATTGCAGCTTAAGCATAACAGCACTTGCACCGGCTCATCGATCGAGTCCAGATAGGTCTTAATCTCGGTGATCTTCGAACTCTCGTGAGACGGGCGCCCGGCAGTATCCACGAAAACAAAATCTTTATTTCGGTGCCTGGCCACCGCATCTTTCAGTTGGCTTGGAGTGTTGGCTACCTCCAGGGGTACCCCCATAATGTCAGCGTATATCTGCAGTTGCTCCACCGCACCGATCCGGTAGGTGTCCAGCGTGACTACGGCCGTAGACTTCCCATGAAACAATGTGTACTGAGCCGCCAGCTTGGCCAGCGTGGTGGTCTTGCCCACCCCAGTCGGGCCAACGAAGGCGACCACGTGCCCGAGATCCTGGTCGCTGTACGCCGGCGCTACCAGGTTCATTATTTCATTCTGTACGCACAGCCTGGCCCGGTCATACCGCTTTACGTCTGACGGGTCAATCTGGTCGCGCAGTGTTTTCATTATATCGGTAATAATTTCCTTGTCAATTTCATTCTCTGTAAGGAATTGCTCCCAGCGGTTAAAAAAGCCTTCTCCCGCCGCAAAGGCGCTGTTGTAGGAGGTCAGACGGTTCAGCAGGCTCTTCATTTCGTGAAGCTCCTGGTGAACGCTGAGCTTGTCCCACTGGCGCGGCTGAGTCACCGCCGGCGGACGACCATCCTCATCAGCCAGGGCGAACTGCAACTCGGGGGCCGCCCGGGAATAGGTTCGCCTTGATGCGGTGTGCGCAGCCTCCGGCTCCGGTTTTGCGGCCACTTTGGCGGTTTCCCGCGGCTCATCCAGCGCCGCCGTAACCTCCAGGCGCCGCGGCCGGAACAAACCCAGGATTCCGCGCCCTCGCACCTTCCTGCTGGCCAGAATCACGGCATCAGGTCCCATATCCTCTTTGATCCGCTGCATCGCTTCGCGCATATCCCGCACCAGGTATTTCTTAATCTTCATCCAGCACCACCGTTCCAACGACCTCCACATTGATGTGGGGCAAGATCTCCTGCATGGAAACAATGGGCAGCTGTGGAATGTACCTTTCCGTCAGCCTGCGCAGGGGCAGTCGGACCCGGCCGGACGTAATCAGCACCGGTGTGATACCCTTGCTGTTGACTCGCTGAACCACATCGCTGATCTGATTCACCAGCTTCTGCATCCGGTTCGGTTCTAACACCGGGTAATTCCCGAGCGAAGTCGCCTGAAGAGCGTCGATCAGCTCTTGTTCCAGTCGGGGATGCACGGTAATCACATTTAGCTTGTCCCCGTCGCCGTAAAGCTTTGTGATGGTCCGAGCCAGCGATTGACGAGCCCCCTCGGTTAAATAGTCGACATCCCGCTCGTAGCGGGCCCGATCCGCCAGCGTCTCGAGAATGGTGACCAGATCACGAATCGATATCCCTTCACGGAGCAGGTTTTGCAGTACCTTCTGCACCTCACCCAGGGAGAGCAGATTGGGGACCAGCTCCTCAACAACCGCCTGATTCTTCTCCTTGACCACATTCATCAGTTCCTGTACTTCTTGGCGGCCGAGGAGTTCATGCCCATGGCCGCGGATAAACTCGGAAAGATGGGTGACCAGAACCGTGGCCGGATCGACCACCGTAAACCCCTTAATTTCGGCATCCTCGCGGTATCGCGGCTCGACCCACCAGGCCGGGAGGCCAAAAGTCGGCTCGCGCGTTTCGATCCCCTGAATCTTGTTTTGCCCGGTCGGATCCATCGCCAACAGGTGCTGCGGCATCAGTTCCCCACGGGCGGCCTCAATGCCGCGCAGCTTAAAGACGTACGAGGTTTGTTTCAGTTGTAAGTTATCCCGCACCCGGATCGGGCGTACATAGATGCCCAGTTCCTGCGCACATTGGCGCCGTACGGCGGCCACCCGGTGGAGGAGATCCCCCCCCTGTTCCTCGCTAGCCAGCGGGATCAGGCTGTAGCCGATCTCAACTTCCAGCGGATCGACCTGAAAATGAGTCAGGACATTCTCCGGTTCAGCGCTCTTCTGCTCGCTCTTGTCAACTCGGATGCGGGACTCCTGATCAGCTAGTTCCTGCTTCTTTTCCTCCCTCGTCAGGGTCAAGGCCAGGTAGCCCATCCCGCCCGAGAGTGCCAGGAACAGAAGATTCGGCATCGCCGGGATCAGCGCTAAAACGAACAGGATTCCGGCCGCCACCGTCATTACCCGCGGGAAGGCGAGCAACTGCTTCGCGATGTCCGCCCCGAAGCTCCCGTCCGATGTGGCCCGCGTCACCAGAATGCCGGTTGCCGTGGAGATCAGGATGGCCGGAATCTGGGTGACCAGTCCGTCACCGATGGCCAGAATGGTGAAGGTGGTCAGCGCCGTCTGCAGGTCCATCCCCATCATCACCAGGCCCACCACGAACCCGCCAATAATATTGATAAACACGATCACCAGACCGGCGATGGCCTCGCCGCGCACAAACTTGGTGGCACCGTCCATGGCTCCGAAGAAATCCGCTTCCTTCTGCAGCCGTTTCCGGCGATCCCGGGCCTCGGCCTCGGTAATCAGGCCGCTGTTAAAATCACTGTCCACAGCCATCTGCTTGCCCGGCATGGCGTCCAGGGTAAACCGGGCGCCGACTTCAGCCACACGACTGGATCCGTTTGTGATGACCACGAACTGCACCAGCGTAATAATCATAAAGACGATAAAACCGATAACATAGCTACCGCCGACTACGAAGGTTCCAAAAGCGGCGATCACCTTCCCGGCCTCAGCCTGACCCAGGATCAACCGGGTGGACGAGATATTCAGCGCCAGACGGAAGAGCGTGACCACCAAAAGCAGGGTCGGAAAGGCCGAAAACTGCAGCGAGTCGCTGGTAAACAGCGTGATCAGCAGGATCACGATCCCCAGGGTGAGGCTCAACACCAGAAACAGGTCCAGAGCCGCAGGCGGCAACGGAATGATAATCAGCAGCACGATTCCGATGACCATTCCGGCAATGATCAGTTCCGCGTACCTTTTTATGCCCAGAGCCATCGGTTGTCTAGCCAAAAACGCTGCCTCCAGTTAAACGGCGCTACGCTGTTTCCTCACCCGGTAAACCATCGCCACAATCTCCGCTATCGCTTGGTAAAGACCCACTGGGACACTCTGCCCCACCTCCACTCGCTGGTATAGAAAGCGGGCCACTTCCCGGTTCTCCACGATAGGCACGTTGTGTTCTGCGGCCAAATCACGAATAACCTTGGCCAAGTACTCCGCGCCTTTAGCGGTCACTTTCGGGGCTTCCATCTCCCCTTCCACGTACTGCAGAGCCACGGCCACGTGGGTGGGGTTGGTGACCACCACGGTCGCGCGTGGTACCTCCTCGCGAATCCGGTTCAGTGCGATTTCGCGCTGCCGGCGCCGCAGCCAAGCCTTTAAGTGGGGATCACCCTCGGTCTGGCGGTACTCGTCTTTAACTTCCTGCTTGGTCATCATCATCTGTTTATGGTGCGCGTGCCGCTGGTACACCAGGTCGAGCAGGGCCAGGAACAGGTAGACCCCGGCCGCCGCCGCCAGCACCACCAGCATCAGGTCGCTAACGATATATAGGCCGCGCCCCGGCGTGGTCATCGAGAGCACCAACAGCTCCGGAATCCGGGAGTGGATGATCCAGAAGCAAAGCGCGCCAACCACAAAAATCTTGACAAACGCCTTCAGAAACTCCACCAGCCCGGAGGTGCTGAAGATCCGTTTAAATCCGCCGGTCACGCTCAGCCGCTCCATCTTGGGTACGAGTACGGTGGGCGCGAACAGGAATCCCACCTGCGTCAGGTTCACGAGGATCACTACCAGCAACACCGCCAGAGACACCGGGGCCAGGATCTGAAACAGCATCAGCAGAGACTGCAACACGAGATAGGGTACAGTCTGAGCGGTCACCTCGTACACCGCGAAGCTGTGCAGGTAGGTGGTGAATATCCGTTCCAGACTGAGGATGAACCAGTCGCGGGTTACAAACAGAATCAGCAGCACGACCAGGAGTGAAATCGCTCCGGTCAGGTCCTGACTCTTCGCCACCTGCCCCTTTTTCCGGGCTTCCTGCAGCCTGCGTGGGGTTGGTTGTTCGGTCTTTTGCTGTCCACTTTCTTTCCCGGCCAAAGCTAACCACCACCTAACAGGCGCATCAGAATGAGGAGATCCGCGTTCATCTGTTCAAACACCCGTCCCATGACCCAGCCCGCCATCGGAATGGTCACCGCCAGTACCAGGAAGGCGATGAGAATCTTAAACGGAAAGCCGAGCATAAAGACGTTGATCGTAGGCACCATTCGCACCAGTAACCCAAGTGTGATATCTGTCACCAACAGCACCCCCATCAAGGGGGCCGCGATCTTCAAGGCGATCAGGAAAAGCCCGGCGAAGCTCTGCGCTACGAATTGAGCGGTCTTCATCTGGGCCACGGCGGCACCGATCGGCAACAATTCGAAACTCTTGGCCAAAGCACTCACCAACAAGTGATGACCGTTCATGCTGATAAAGAACACCAGGCCCAAGAGCCACAGTAGCTCCGAAATGATGGCACTGCGCCCGCTGTTCGGGTCCACCATTTCCGAAATCCCAAAGCCCATCTGCAGCCCGATGTACTGGCCGGCGGTACGAATGCCGTTGAACACAAAAACGGTCAGAATGCCAAGCCCCAGGCCCACAGCCGTCTCCTGAAGCACCACCAGCGTAAAGGCCAGGGTATTGTCCAGGGGCGGGGCGGACGCGTGCGTCACAGCCAACGGATAGAGTGCCAAGGCTAGTACAAAACCAAGTCCAGCCTTCACCGTAGCCGGAATCTCCCGCATCGAAAACACTGGGCAGACAGCGATAAACGCGGTCAGTCTGGCCATCACCAGCATGAAAACGGACAGATTGCTCAGGTTCGCCAGTACGTCCACTGTTCGCCTAACCCACCGTCTTGGCCATGGTCGTGATCACATCGTGCGCAAAGCTGGTGATCATCTTCATGTACCACGGAGCCAGGAGCAGGAGGCTCAGGAAGACGGCGATCATGCGCGGGACAAAGGTGATCATCTGATCCTGGACCTGTGTCGCCGCCTGCAAAAGGCTGATCACCAGCCCGACCAGCAGGCTGACGAGCAGGGGCGGAGCAATCAGAAGCAGAACCATCATCAGGCTCTTTTGGACTAGTTCCAGAGCCATCACCGTCGTCAAACGCGGCCATCTCCTTCCATTAGTGGAAGCTTTCTACTAGTGAACGTACCACTAGGTACCAGCCGTCCACCAACACAAACAACAACAATTTAAAAGGAAGCGAAATCATGACCGGCGGTAGCATGAACATCCCCATGGATAGCAGGATGCTGGCTACCACCATGTCAATGATTAAAAACGGCAGATAGAGCATGAAGCCCATCTGAAAAGCCGTCTTTAGCTCGCTGATAATAAAGGCCGGAATTACCGTTGAGAGCGGAAGCGTCTCCCGGACGGGGTTTTCGACCCCGGACAGACTCACAAACAGTTCCAGATCCTTGTCCCGCGTCTGCTTCAGCATAAAGGTGCGCAGGGGGACGGCTGCTCGTTCCTGGGCTTCCACCTGATCGATTTCCGCCGCCATAAACGGCTGGATGGCCGTCTCGTTGATCTCGGCATACACCGGGGCCATGATGAATACGGTCAGAAACAGGGCCAGACCGACCAGCACTATTCCCGGCGGAGCCTGCACCGCTCCCGTCGCCTGTTTCAGCAAGGCCAACACCACGATGATCCTGGTGAACGAGGTAACCATGATCAGGAGTGCCGGTAACAGAGAGAGAACGGTCAGGAAGATGAACAGCCGGACGCTGTCCACCACCTCGGTCGTTGATTCCGCCGGACCGATATTGAGGTCGATGTTCGGTATCGGCAGCGGCTGCGCCAGCGCAGGCTGGGCCGCAACCATCAGCAAGGCTACAGCTATTGCGGCAAAGAAAGCTTTTTTCATTAACTCACCCACGCCAGACTTTCCTTTTGCGCAGGGTACCACCGCTGGCCAGACGCTTGAAAAGGGGATCGAGAGGGCTCAGCGGCTTGGCGTCCTGCAGGGCGAAATCCTCGTTTCCGATTGTCTCCGGAAGCTCATCATACTCCTTGACCACGACCACGGATCCGTCCTGGTGGGCCAGGAGGTAGTACCGGTCACCGACCCTGACCAGGGTTAGACTAGCCTTTGGACCCATCGGGAGTTGTTCAACCACCCGCATGCGCCGCCCACTGCCGAAACCAGCCATACACTTGGGCAGTGCATAGCGCAACACCAGGTAACAAAGTAACAGTACCAGGGGCAGCGTTACGGCCAGCCGCAACCCTGCCCAGAAGAGATCACTCATCGCACCTCTCCATCCCCAAACACACGCGGCTGCTCAATCGCATGCAGACGCACCGCAAACACATCATTGATCACGATTACCTCGCCCCGGGCGACAGGAAGGCCGTTCACCTGCAGAAACACAGTATCACCGGCCACTGTTTCCAACTGCAGGATGGAACCCTGGTCCAGAGCCAGGAAATCTCTGACCCTGACCTGCTTCTCCCCCAGTTCGGCACAAAGGGTGACACGCACATCCTCCAGATAGCGCAGGCTGATCTTCATCTGGGATGAGCCCAATTCACTCAAGTCCGGGAAACGCACCTTCTTCACCTGTGCCGGCGGTGCATCATCCAGCCTGGACAGGAACTCTCTGATCTCCTGTTCTTTCATACTCACGTCGT
Source organism: Desulforudis sp. (assembly GCA_019084485.1). Classification (GTDB taxonomy): domain Bacteria; phylum Bacillota; class Desulfotomaculia; order Desulfotomaculales; family Desulforudaceae; genus SURF-60. The sequence goes on from JAHRFU010000124.1 coordinate 24,777, forward strand.
TTACCCACCTCACTATTGGACCATGTACTCCGTGAAGAAGACATTTTGGGCCTCGCCGGTAGTTAAGTGGCGGTTCAGTTCATCCAATAGGTCGGCCCGGATCGCATCCATGCTGTCCAAACTGCGTACATCGGCGGATGTCTTATGGCGCAGAGTAGTCAGGAAGCCGTGCCGGATCCGGTGTTCCCGCTTCTTGAACTCGTCCTGGATCAGCTTGTCTTCCGGTATCTCAACCACAACACTGAGGCGCAGGTACCGTCCATTTGTTCCATCGGCCAGGTTGACCACCAAGACCCCCATATCGACCGCCGTGATCGGTGGTTTGGGAATCGCCTTTTCTTCTGGAACGGGCGCATAGAAGAAGAAGTAGGCAACCGCCGCGAGGGCGGCTGCCACAACCAGTAACACGATCAGCCGTATCGGCATGCCTTTGGGCTTCTTGCCGTTGCCATTTTCCGCTGGAGTGGTGGCCTCAGTCATGAAAACCGGCCTCAATTCTGATTTAAGCTATTACTACCGCTTGAGGTTGATCAGTTCACCGAGCATGTCGTCGGACGTGGTGATCACCCGGGCGTTCGCCTGGTAGCCGCGCTGGGTGATGATCATGTTCGCGAACTCCGTGGACAGGTCCACATTGGACATCTCCAAGGCACCGGAGACCAATTTCCCCTGACCGTATCCGCTGGCGGGAACGCCCCAGCCGACGTTGGAGGGATTACGATCATCAGCATCCGCACCGACCAACGGGACTTCATACAAGTTCGCGCCGAGCCGGGTCAGATTCTCCGGGTTGGTGTAATTGTCAACCAGGAGCAGGGCGGCCCGGTCCACGATCCCGTTTACGAATACCAACCCGTTGGGGTCAATACGGAGGCTGGTCAGAGCATTTGCGATCTCATCACCATCGTCCGCTTCCGGGTTGAACAGGCGGATCGGCTCTCCGAAAAAGTCTTCGTCCACTTCGTAGACACGGTTAATGACATCGTTTATGCCTTCGGTGTCAAGGTACTCCGAATGGCCCACACCCAGCACATAAAGGCCGGACGAGTTCACCAGATAGCCTTGATCATTGACGTAGAATGATCCGTCACGGGTGTAGAAGTAATCGATCACCGTCGGATCAGCACCGTCGAACTGCATACTGGCCACGCGGAAGAAACCGTTGCCGTCGATCATCACATCCAGCACGCGGTTGGTGGTAGTCGGTGAACCCTGACTAAACAGTAAGTCGATGGACTGGACCGCAATACCGAGGCCGACCTGGGCCGGATTAACCGAGTCGGTACCGACGTGGGACATGGAGTTACCACGGATGTTTTGGCTTAGGATTTCGCGAAAGTTGGTACGCCCGGCCTTAAAGGAAGTGGTATTCACGTTGGCGATATTGTTGGCTACGACGTCCATCCGGATCTGGTGGTTGCGCAGACCCGAGACGCCTGAGAGTAGAGATCTGATCATTGAGTTTTGTCCTCCTTAATAATGATGAGTCTGGGTTGCTTCCATCATTCCACAACCCGCAGCCTCCCGAAGGACCGGCTGCTTACCTGATAATGACCGCGCTGTCGATGTTGGTAAAGATCCGCTGTTCACTTTGGGCACCACTGACTGCAGTGACTACGGTCCGGTTGTCGAGACTGGCCACCAGCGCTAGATCCCCGTAGATGAGAAGTGATTGGCGGGCACCCTTAGCCTCGGCTGCCGAGGCGGCCTCGTTAATCTTGCGCAGGTCTGACGGTGACAGCGTGATGTGCCTTTCAGCCAGCCGCTTCAGAGCGTGCGCCGAGAATTTCACCTCGCCTTGTTTGACCACTTCATCCTGAAGTAGCCGGTTGAAGTCCGATCTGGTGCCGCCGGTCGGGCCGGTCACCGGACGTGGGGTTGGGGCTCCAATGCTATTGATTTTATTAACCAAGTTTTATCACCTGACTTCCAACACCGCATTGATGTCGTATTCCCGTCCGTCAATCACCATGTTTGCGCCCTGTTCGTTGAAGGTAACGCGTTCCACGATACCGGACACCAGGTTGTTCCCGCTCGCCACTACCACCTCACGGCCGATTAGTTCCGCGGCTCTGGCCATGTAGAAGCTGCGGTTCATGGTGCGCATCTCCTGCTCCAAACCCACCAAGCGTTCAATAATCCCGAACTGAACAGCCTGGTTCATCATTTGGTCCATCTCCGGCGGGGCAAACGGGTTCGGGTTCTGCAGCTGGGCAACGAGCAGCTTCAAAAAGGTGTCTTGGTCAAAGAAGCCGCTGGGCTTTGTCTTCTGCTGCTCAGTCGGTAGGGTATAGTTGCCGGTCGCTCCAATTTCCACTTTCGATTCCCCCTTCTAGGCTAGTCGGTCAAACAGTGAGTCTGTATCCGTCTTCCGGTCAGGCGTCTGGTTCTCTGTTTCCGGACCGGAATCACCTTCACGGATGAACCTGGAAAGCCACCGTCCGGTGGGCGTCTGCCCGTTTCCGTCACCCCTGGCCAGATTGGCGGACATTTCGAAAATATTCACGTCCTGTTTCGCCAGTGCTTCACGGAGCTGGGGCAAGGCCTGTTCAAGGGCACTGCGGACGGCCTGATCCACCGTGTAGAACCGCGCCTCCAGGCCGGCGTTTTGCCAAACCAGACGGATCACCACTTTTCCGAGCTGGGGCGGATTCAACGCTAGTTCCAGGCGGCTGACCTTCCCCACCTGACCGCGCATCCCCTCCAGTGCAACTAGTACCCGGTCCACCACCTGGCGGGTGATGGATTCCTGGAAAGTCTTGGCAATCACCGGAGGAGCGGTCACGGTGCCTCCCTTGTTTGCCGTCGTCGTCGGTACGATTTGATCCGGGGCCAGGATCGGCTCCGCCGTTTTTCCGGCTACGTAAAGCCTGATCTCGGGGGCAGGCTTTACCGGTTGACTCTGGTTGGGTTCCACCGGGACGCTCAAGCGAACCGGTTCCGGCGGCAACTGTTCCTTGCCAGGTATCGGCTGAAACGGGTGCAGGGCCGGGGCTGGCTTGGACTGATTCGAAGCCGGCGCTGATGGTGCGTTGATCACGGTCTCGGACAGTGTTCTTGTTCCTGATTTCCCCGTTTGCGAATCTCGTACCGGCTGAGGCACCACCGGGAGGATTACCTCTCGGGTATTAACCTGAGCCGCGGCGGACTCTGGCATCAGAGAAACGTCCACCCGCACTGGTACCGTCCTAGATAAATCAGACGGGTATAAGGCTTCCGCACGCAAGACGACCTGGTGTTCCGCGGTACCTAGCCCCGGGGACGGTCTGGGTTCGACCGACACGGACGGAATGATCTGACCAGCTTGTACCACCGGTGCTGTCTCTGACGGTGTCAACGGTGTTGCAGACGGTATTACACCCTGCGGTGCTACCTCTGACGGTGCCAAAGGTGTTGGTGCTGCCAGTGGTCTCTCCGGCTGTTCTGGAACCGGAAACACCGGCACCCCCGTCTGTTCCTCAGGTACCCCTGCGGAAAACCAATCTGAATTTGGCACTGTTATCGGCGCTGCTTCGGTAGTCTGCGCTGCTTCCAGCTGCGGCAGCACTTCCCCGAACTCCAGGGGCTGCCCGGGACAAGCAAACAGGTTCAATCGCTCTTCTATGTACGCCGGTACTGTCTCCAGGGACTCGGTCGAACTCTGTTGCATCACAAGCAACAAATCCGCAAAGACGCTACCCGGCATCCCTGATCCAGGCTTTCCCGCCGGCGTACCCGGTGTGGGTACGAGCATCCTAAATAGGTCTACGTTCAACTATTCACCTCCCTTCATGATTCTTCTATAGCAAAAAGTCGTTGTGCCCAGTTCGTCCATTTGCCGGATCTCCCGGGCCGACTCTCTACTCTTGAACGACTCCGCCTGCTTCTCCTTCAACTTCTCCAGCACCAGGCGGTCCTGCATCACTCGCACCAACTGGTCGCGCTTCACTTCCACCGCGAGACCGTGTTCCTGCAGTGCGGTCTCCTGGGTGGCCACGCGTTCGCGTAAACACTCCCGGTAATGCTCCCGGTGCAGGCTGAAGAACATATCCATCGAAGCTACACTCGGTGTACAGATCTCCTTGTTGAGTTGGGCAACGGTCGAAACCATGTCTTGTTCGACCGCCTGCCGGGTCTGCTCCAGGCGGGCCAGTTCCTGGTGGACTTCCTGCTCCCGCATCTTTCGCACCTGAAGCACCGGTTCCAACCGAAAACTAAACATCGGCATCCGTATCTTCCCTTCCGGCAAGCGCTCTCAGCCGGGTAATTGTATCGTCAAAAGCGGAAAACTCAACCATGTCCTGCTTCAGAAAATCGACGATCACTGGGTTCTTCTCTACAGCCAGGTCGATGATCGGGTTGGAACCGGATACGTAAGCCCCGATATTGACCAGATCCTCCGCTTTGTTGTAGGTAGCCAGCAGGTTTCGCACTCGTCCTGCGCTCAGCTGGTGCTCTTGATCGGTGATGTCTGGAAAGAGCCGGCTAGCACTGTGCAGGACATCGATCGCCGGAAAGTGGTTTCGCGCCCCGAGCTCCCGTGATAGCACGATGTGTCCATCCAGGATGCTGCGCACGGCGTCGGCAATCGGTTCCTGCATGTCGTCCCCTTCCACCAGCACCGTGTAAAAACCGGTGATCGAACCCACCGCGCTGGTCCCGGCCCGTTCCAAGAGCCGGGGTAGAAGCGCGAACACCGAAGGCGTGTAGCCTCTGGTCGTGGGTGGTTCCCCCACGGCTAAACCAATCTCGCGCTGGGCGTATGCAAAACGGGTCACCGAGTCCATCAGCAACAGCACGTCCCGGCCTTGATCCCGGAAATACTCGGCGATCGCCGTAGCGACAAAGGCGGCCCGCAGGCGTACCAGTGCCGGTTGGTCCGAGGTGGCGACCACAACGACCGAACGTTCCAAGGCCGAACCCAGGTCGCGTTCGATGAAATCGAGAACCTCCCGCCCCCGTTCTCCGACCAGAGCGACCACATTCACATCTGCGGCACAGTATCTGCAGAGCATCCCGAGAAGCACGCTCTTACCAACACCACTTCCGGCAAAGATGCCCATGCGCTGACCGCGACCACAGGTCAGAAATCCATCAATGGCCCGCACCCCGGTCGGCAACATCTCCTTGATCCGCCTTCGGAGCATGGGATCGGGGGGTGGGTTATTAACGGAAAAGTCATGACCCTCCCCGGATCGGCCACTGGTCGGTCGACCTAGACCGTCCAGAACCTGCCCGAGCAAATGCTCCCCGACCTTGACCGTCAGAACCTGCCCCCGGGCTTCAACCTTGCAGCCCGGACGTACGCCCTGAAGGTTCCCTAAAGGCATCAACAGTGCCGTCTGCCCCTTAAACCCGACCACTTCCGCCAGAACTGGCCGGCCCTCACCCTCCAAAAACACTTCGCAGGTTTCTCCGATGAAGGTCTTCACCCCTTCGACCTCGATGGTAAGACCGATCACCTTGGTAACCTGTCCCAACACGCGAATCAGGCGGAGCTTTCTTAACCGTTCGCTATAAGCGGAAAGATCAACCATACTAGCATTCATCAGCGGGCATCCTTTCGGAGACCCTCCAACAATAGCTTCCACCGGGTCTCCAATGTAGCGTCCAGCAGTACCCCTTCGGTCTCAATACGACATCCGCCGGCAGCGATTTCCGCATCGCTGATTACCCGAATGGTTGCCCCGGGACCTAAAGCGGACAGAAATTCGTTGGAGTGGTTTCGCACCAATTCCGCCTCGCCCGGGCTGACATGGATTACCACTCGCTCTCGGTCACGCGCGGCCTCCACGGCTGTCCGCACAATGCTTTTGATCGTCTCCGGGGCAACGGTCAGTTGCGATTCGACCAGCCTCTCCGCGATTTCCACACTCAGCTGCAGTATTTCCGGTTCCATTTCATCCAGGGTCTGCGATCGTATTTCTTCAGCCTGAGCTAATACTTTCTTGGCCTGCTTACGTATGCTCTGCGCTTCAGTGCGCAGTTTTTCCCCGGCCTGCTGACCTTCACGGTATCCCTGTTCGTGTCCCTCGCGGCGAGCAGTTTCCTTGATCTCTAAGGCCTCGGCCCGGGCTTGTTCGATAATGCGGTGGGCCATGCCAGCGGGTGAATCATCCGAATTGGACGCATTCCTCAGGGGGAGGAGCATCTGACCGTCCGGCTTGTGATAATCCTTTTTCAGGATTTGAAAATCAGTTGACAAAGGCATCCTCACCACCCCGCGAGATTACAATTTCACCGGCCTCATCCAGCGATCGGATAACCTTCACGATACGCTGCTGGGCGTCCTCGACTTCCTTCAGGCGCACCGGACCCATGAAGTCGATTTCTTCCTTTAACATTTGCGCAGCACGCTGTGACTGGTTTCGATAAACCCGCTCCCGGACGTCTTCGTTCGCCCCCCGCAGCGACAGACTCAAGTCCTTGGTGTTCACCTCGCGCAAGATGCGCTGGATACTCATATCGTCCAGCTTAATGATGTCCTCAAAGACGAAGAGCTGCTGGCGGATCTCCTCAGCTAGTCGCGGATCAACCCGCTCCAGTTCTTCCAAGATGGATTTCTCCGCAGAGCGATCCGCCATATTCAGCATCCCCACCAGGGACTTCACGCCTCCGACGTTGGTAACTTGCTCAGACATCACTACGGAAAGTTTGCGCTCCAAAACCCGCTCCACTTCCTGGACAATCTCCGGAGAGGTACGCTCCATAATGGCGATTCTCCTGGCCACTTCTACCTGCTGCTCCGGCTGCAAGGCCGATAGAATGGCTGCGGAGTTTTCGGGATCTAGGTAAGCCAGGATCATGGCGATCGTCTGCGGGTGTTCTTCCCGGATAAAGCTCAGGAGGTGCTTGGGATCGGTCTTGCGCAGTGAATGGAACGGAATCCCCTGCGAAGCCGAAGCGAACCGCTTCAGGATATCGGCCGCCTTGGCCGACCCAACCGTCTTCTCGAGCATCTCCTTGGCGTACTTTGGTCCACCCTGGACGAGGAACTGCCTAGCCCGCTGTAATTCCACGAACTCATCCAAAACCTGATCCCTGGCTCCAGGCGCAATTCGATCCATATTGGCGATTACGTAACTGATTTGCTCGATCTCCTCATCGTAAAAGCCTTGCTTCAGAACCCGGCTGGATGTTTCCGCACCGAGCGAAATCAGGAGTATGGCCGCCTTCTGAAGTCCACTTTTCTGAGGCACAGGGGCACCCCCTATTTATCCGCCAGCCAAAGCTTGATGATCTGGGCCACGTCCTCAGGCTTCTTCTTGGCCAGTTCCCTAATGTCCCGTTGCTCCGGGCTGAGATCCGCTTCCGGGTCCTCACTAACCTGAATTACCGTCCCCAAAAGACTAACCTTACCCGGTACGAAAACACTGCCGAGATCCGTAGGCCCCTTTGTTTCTACCACCTGAGCTTCGCTATGAGCCGTCGTGCGGCGCTTAGCGGTTAGGATGACCACAACCAACGTGATCACCAGTAGCAGGAATAATGCTCCGGCGATGATCAGGTTTTGGATCATCGCCGCCCGCTCACGCTCTTTGGCCGCAACCTCCGCCGCCGCCAGATCCTCTTCCAACTGCTGCTGCAGGCTGGTGTCAAAGGTCATCGAAGAAACAAGCACCTGGTCTCCACGCTCACTGTCCAGGCCTAAGGCTACTGACACCACGTTTTGGATCTGATCGGCCACGGCCGCAGATACCGGACCATCCACCACCACGGAAGTGGACAGCCGCTTTAATTGTCCCGGGGGCTGTACGGTGGTCTCGACCATCGTTCCCACATGGTAGTTGGTAGTACGTTCCTCTCGGGAATGCGACTGGCTGGTCTCCCCGCCGGTCCCCGAATACACGGGGGGACCATCGATATTGCTATCTGTGCCGGGTACCCCGCCCGTTCCGGTACCCTGACTCTCCTCGCGCAACTCATATTCACTGGTGACCTCCGTATCTCCGGCCGGGATATTGACTACCGACTGTTGCTGCCGGAAGTCCAGTTCCGCCGAGACCATGGCCACGGCCTTATTGGAGCCCAAGACCGGACTTAGGAGCGAGAGTACCCGTTTCTCCAGCTCCTTTTCATAAGCCCGCCGCACTTCCTGCTGACTTAGGGCCACGCCCGACAGGGAGTCCGAGCCGATATCCTCACTAAGCACCCGGCCCCGCATATCGATGACGTGGATGTTCTCTGGATTGAGCCCCTCCACACTGCCGGAAACCAAAGCCACAATGCCCTTGACCTGTGCCGGGGTCAGTTCACTTAAGGGCCGTACTTTCAGGGCGATCGAGGACGAAGGTGGGTGCTGCTCCTCCGAGAATATCGTCTTCTCCGGGATTACCAAGTGCACCCGCGCCTGCTCAACCGCATCAAGCTGGACAATCGTCCGGCGCAGCTCCTCCTGCAGAGCCCGCTGATAGTTAATCTGCTGCTCAAACTCGGTGATCCCCAGCTTGGTTCGGTCAAACAGTTCAAAACCGAGACCCCCGCCTAGGAGCGCACCGCTCGACGCCAACTGGATACGGGCCTCGTAAACCCTGTTCTTAGGAACCTGGATCGTCGATCCTCCGTCTGTAAGACGATAAGGCACCTTCATGGCGTCCAGCCGGTCGATAATCGGACCGGCTTCTCGGGGATCAACCTGGGTAAACAGCGGCGCGTAGTTGGCTTGTTGGACATATGAACCTGTGTAGAATACGGTGACAACCAGGGCAACCGCAAGCAGGATGACGGCCACCTTGTGGGTCGATCCCATCCCCCGCCATTTTTCGGCTGCCCCGGAAAGAGTAGCCCGACCGTCCACCCGGCTACCTCCCTAAACTGGAATGCGCGAAATCTCCTGGTAGGCCTCGACCACCTTGTTCCGAACCTCAAGCGCCAGCTGCATCGTCAGCCTAGCCTGCTGGCCCGCAATCATCACCTGGTGCACGTCCTGGATCTCGCCGGTCAGGAACTTCTGGATCGTTACATCAGCCTTGACCTGTTCCGCATTAACGGTCTCGATGGCCCGGGCCAGGAGTTCTCCGAAACCGGGCTGGTTACCCGCCGGAACCACCGGTTCACTGATCTTGGGGAGGGTGGTTACCGGGGTAAGGGTAATGTTTTTTATCAACTGAGATACACCCCTTTCGATTAACCAGGTAGCTGACTAGCGACCGATCTCCAGCGCGCGTAGGGCCATCTGTTTTGCGGACTCGAAAGCAGCAGCGTTAGCTTCATAGGCTCTGCTGGCCGTGATCATATTCACGAATTCCTTATTCAACTCGACGTTCGGGTAAGAGACAAACCCATTAGCATCTGCATCTGGATGCTCCGGTTCGTGTTGCAATCGCGGCGGGCTCTGGTCACGGGTGATGCGGCTAACCTGCACTCCAGCACCCTGGTAGCCGCCCTGCAGCACCTGTTCCAGACGCTGCGCAAAGACCGGCGCCTGGCGCTGGTAAGGACCGCCTTCACGGGTACGCGTGGTATTCACGTTGGCAATGTTGTTGCTGATCAGGTCCAGCCACATCCGCTGGGCGGTCATCCCTGAACCGCTGATCGCGAGGCTCTGAAACATCTTCATCTAACTAACCACTCCTCCCCCTGATCACCCTCTCCAGGGAAGCATACTTTCCGCTGACCAGCTGTGCCGTGGTTTGGTAAGCCAGCATATTAGCCGCCTGGGAAATCATTTCTTCCTCGATATCCACGTTGTTCCCGTCAGCCCGGATGGAGGTGTTGTTGTGCGTGATCACCCGCGGTTCTAACCCCACACCCCTGGCACTGAGATGCCTGGGGTCGGTCTTGGCCAGCGGTAACGGCCGATTCAAGGCCGTCTCGAAAAGGATCTGAAACTCGACCGACGACTTCTTAAACCCCGGCGTGTTGATGTTGGCAATGTTATTCGCAATCACCCGTTGCCGGAGCGAACCAGCATCCAGGGCCTTTTGCAGGGCCAAGAGCGTTGGGCTTTCGAACCGCATCGGCACCCACCACCTTTCGGAATAATCAGTCAATAAGAAACATAATCCGCAGGTTCCAGCTTGCTCAATTCTACCGAAAACGCCACAGGTAAGCAATAGTACCAGTAAATCCACGCATGGCAGATGATTACCTTGTTCAGTAAAGTTTGACAGTAAGTTTGAAATTCCTCTCTAAGTTGGCATATTATTTATCTGTTCGCTTGATATTTCTGGGATTGCCCCCCATGCATCCCCAATACGGGCCCCAACTGAGGATCGGTTATATCCTTTACACCCCTCTGCCATCACAACGGCAGCAGCATCTATATCCCCCGATTGGACCGACCCATGAAAAAACCGGTGAGGCGTGTGCCCCACCGGTTCGGATATTGAACAGCTTACATATCTAGATCAGCTTCTTGGCTAGCATATACCGGTGAACCAGGGAAGCGGCCTCCGCCCGGGTAAGATGGTCCTTACCATTGAACTCGTAAGTAGTCTTACCGTCCACCGTTACCGGAGAACCCCCCATTAGCTTGGCTTTGTTGCAAGCCAACACGGATGCAGCTGCCCAAGTAGAAATGGATGGATCGACAGCCCCCGGATCATAGTCGCTATAAAGCTTTGCCAGGGCCGCCTTAACTCGCCCTTCGTCCTGATCTAAGGGCAAACCGCCGGCACGGGCAATGATTACGGCTACCTGTTGACGGTTCAGGTTCTCGTCCCAGCCAAAGTTCACAAGGCCACCGGCGCCGGGAGGATAGCCGCGGATCAAACCATGGCGGGCGGCAGTCTCAATGCTCTGCCTGTAGTACTTCGTCAAAACCGAGCTATTTACATCACTGAAGATGGTGGTTCCCCCACCGGCGTCGGGAATCTCAACAAAAGTGAGACCGAGTCCACGCACCATCATAAAGGCGAACTCGCCCCGACGGACATTCATTCCGGTGCCGAGTCCAAACGTACTGGCGTCACCAACACTACCATAAGCCCAGGGATTCGTGACACTGTTTGTCGGTTCCATAACCCCTTTGGCCCGCAGTGCCGAAACCGAATGATAGTACCAACCATGGGAAGGCAGGTCCGAATAGGTCTCAGCTCCGACATAACTGATGAAGACAGCATAGAATCCGGAAAAGGCACCATCAAGCGGAATAGTGATCGTCCCCGCTTTCTGATTGACCTGTCCCCCCATGTTCTTCAGCCCTGTGTTAAACGCTGCGGTACTAGCGCGATATACAGTGAGATTGTCCGGTGCCCCCAGGCTTGTGTACTTGAGAGTCAGCTTGCCGGGCTTTCCAATGAGATTCAAAGAATTATCCGCCGTAATCTGAAAAACAGGGCTTACCGCGGTGAAACCGGCAGGCTTGTAGGCCGGTGTCATACTAGAAACACTTATCAGCATCGATTGATCCGTAGCAAGGAATCCGTCAGCATCGGAAAGGTAATTTCCTTTCTCCAGATCAACGACTACGTTCTTACCAAAAGCCTCAATCTTGCTTTGACCCGATACATCTCCGACATAATACTCTGCACCGGTAGCAGGCACATCGGGGTAGGTCACCGTAAATTTGAATGTCTCATTTCTGCTCCCTACACTCGCGGTGATCGTAATGCTGTTTTTCCCCGGTTTAAGCGGGTACCGCTCGACCGTGTAAACACTGCCCGATTTTCCGGCTCCCAGGCCAGCCTGATTAGTTAAGATTGTCCCGTCAGCCTTAATCGTACAAACCGAACCAAACTTCACTTCCGCGCTGCTGTTGTTCGTCTCAACAACAATTTCCAGGGTGTTATTCGAGTTGGTGTACTGGGGGGAAGTCAATACATTGACATTATTGAACTTGATAGATTTTACAATTGAACTGATTGCAAAATCTTGCGACGCCTCATACGTATCTTTGACCACAGTCAAGCGGTGCGTTCCGGTAGCAGCACCGGACGGAATCACAAACCTAAAAACGGCGCTGGTGGTGCCGGTAACGCTGAGCTCGGTACCGTTCACGATTAGTTCTCCGGTAGTCTTATTGATTTTGGCCGTCATTCCTGAAGCAAATTCCGTTCCCGTGAGAGTCACCTCCACGGTTTGACCAAGGGTGGCTGAGTTAGGAGTGATACTTGACAGAGAGACGGCAGCCAGAGCCGCTCCGGGAACAATCGCAAGCATTAACCCTAAAACCAGTACCATGATTGGAACTCTAGCCAGCCTGTTTTTACGATAAGTTCCGGCTGTTGTTTGATGCAAATGAAAACTCCTCCTTAAAAGATAAAAAGTAATAACGCATTCGTGCTCTGCCGAAGCCGTTGCGGCTCGTAACAAAAGTCTTAATAGACGTGTCCTTGTACTTAGTAATCGTCCATGTAATGTCAAGACTTAACTACACGTTTCGAGATTAATCCCCCCAGCTTCTGCCAGCAAACTACAATGATATACAATACTTCCAGCAAACCGATATTTTTCCTGCCTGTACGGTTTGTTTTTTTGCGTTGTGTTAACCCTCCGTGTCGATCTCGATAACATAGAGGTTTCATATAGCATGGAGTCTGAGAAAGAATAAAGAAGCCTCGATGCTTCCCGATAATGTTATAAGACTACCGCATCATTGGGAGGTGGATTACCGGTGAAACTCGTTGGAGGGTTTAACCCTATTCAAATCCCCCAACCGACCGCCCATAGGTCCGATAAAGCTAATAAGCTGTCCCAGGGCACGACAACCGTTCAAAGCCAGATTAAGGCAATGACCGAACACAACCGTCTTCCTTTAAATAAACGCCGGTACGGCGTACCTGGCCGAAACGATGACGACATCGATCCGCCGGAGATCTATCACATCCTTCAGAATGACCTTGCCGACTTCGAGGAATTCCTCCGGCTGATCGTTGGCAGGTACCTCAGCAACTGACATTGGACGATAAAAAGGGGACTGTCCCCGTTTTACACTTGGTGGGGAACAGACGGTGAATTCTGAAAGAACCGCTAAAGTTTGCTCCTGGGACTACCGACATAGATGATAGTGGGACTTGGCTCCGGTTGCATGCACGGCCTAAGTCCCCCAGTAGAGTGATCAACACCAAGATTATTATTGGGAGGGGAAGGTTTATGAGAATCCAACACAACATCGCCGCGCTCAACGCTCATCGCCAGTTAGGTATCAACCAGGCGGGATCCAGCAAGTCCCTGGAACGGCTCTCGTCCGGCTTCCGGGTAAACCGGGCCGCCGACGACGCCGCCGGTCTGGCAATTTCAGAAAAGATGCGCGGTCAGGTCAGAGGCCTCAACCAGGCCATTAGGAACTCTCAAGACGGTATTTCACTGATCCAAACGGCAGAAGGTGCCCTGACGGAAGTGCACAGCATTCTGCAGCGTGTTCGTGAGTTGGCGGTTCAATCCAGGAACGACACCTACACCGCCAGTGATCGTGCTGAGATCACCCAAGAAGCCGATCAGCTTGTAGCTGAGGTCGACCGGATTTCCGCCCAGACTGAATTTAACAGCAAGAAGCTTCTAAACGGTGAAGCCGGAACCAAGGTCACCTACGCCCACAACACCAACCTGAGCTTTGCCCAGATCACCAACTCCGACTCGGTAACCGCCGGCACCAAGGCTTTGGCGATCACGACCGCCGCCAGCCAGGCTACCCACACCGGTGGCACCGTTGGTCTTGCTGATGGATTGGCCAAGGCGGTCACTATCGGGGGTCACACGATCAACTTCACTGCAGGAGCGGATGTGGCTGCAACGGCGACCAATTTTATCGCAGCCGTGAACGCAGCAAATATTGGCATCACCGCTGGCGGCAGTAGTGCTGGTATCAGCCTGACATCGAATACTTTTGGCACCGCCGGTAACTTCGTGATTTCGGCTAACGCCACCACCGCCATAACCACCGGGCTTGGGCTGACTGCAGATGCCGTTACCGACAGAAGTCTGACCGGGGTCAACGTTGCCGGTACCATCGACGGGGTGGTTGGCACCGGGAGCGGGCTCACCCTGAGTAACAGTGGACTCTCCGTCACCTTTACTCAGGCTGCAAACACCGTAGCCGCCAAGGGGTCGGTCACAGTCACCAAGAACCAGATGGAGCTTCAGATCGGGGCCAACAAGGACCAGAACATGAGCGTCAGCATTGCCAGCATGAATGCGACCGACTTGGGTATCAATACTATCGATCTATCCACTACAACCGGTGCAAACAACACAATTTCGACGCTTGATACGGCCATTAGCAGCGTCTCAACCCAAAGGGCCAAACTCGGTGCCTATCAGAACCGCCTTGAGCACACGGCCAACAACCTTGGTGCCGTAAGTGAAAACCTCACCGCTGCTGAGTCCCGGACCCGCGACGTGGATATGGCGGCGGAGATGATGGAGTTCACCAAGTTCAACATCCTGAACCAGGCCTCCATCGCGATGCTGGCGCAGGCAAATATGCAGCCACAGAGCGTCCTGCAGCTGCTGGGCGGTTAACCTCAACCATCATTTAGATAAGCAATTCGCCGGGGAGCCATCCGTCAGGGTGGCTCCCTTTACTTTACAGGTAGTTGTGAGGTATATTTAGCATAGATTTACAGTCCCGTTAGTTACTTAAGTTCTCCCCGCCCCGTGCCGAAAACAGTGGTAGGAGAGTCGTGCGTCTGGAGGGATCATCAATGCGCGTTGAACCGGTATCACATGGCAAAGCTACCGATGAGCTACTGAAAAGCCGGGCGGAAACCCCGGCCCGGAAACCTGCAGTGCCACAGCCGCCGCAGCCTCAGGTGTCGGATGCAAGGTCTGCAGAAAAGGAACTGATCGTGGCCATCGAGCAGGCAAACCGTACCCTGCAGATCAACAACAACAAGTTCAACTTCTCCATCCACGAATCGACCAAGGAGATCATTGTACGGATCATCGACGCGGAAACTGAAGAGGTTGTAAAAGAGATCCCCCCCGAGGAGATCCTAGACCTTATCGCCAAGCTATGGGAGATGGCTGGAATCGTAGTGGACGAAAGACGCTAGAGCAGTCTATGGCCCTCGTTATCGGAGTCTTTCTTTACTATTGTCAGGGGGGTGTTTGGCGTGAACATTAACCGGATCACCGGGCTGGCCAGCGGTCTGGACACACAACAGATGATCCAGGACCTCATGAAGGCCCACCGTAAACCGCTGGATAAACTAAAACAGCAGCGCCAGTTGCTGGAGTGGAAACGAGAAGACTTCCGAAGCATCAATTCTTCCCTTCTCAGTTTCCGCCAGAATGCTGTGTTCCCGATGCGCCTGAGTTCGACGTTTCTGGCGAGGTCTGCTCTATCATCGAACACATCCGTCGTAACGGCCACAGCGAACACCGCTGCCGCAAATGCCACCTACAGTGTTTCGGTCACTTCTCTCGCTACCACCGCCTACAAGACGAGTACGGTCCCGGTGTCGGCTGCCAGTGGAAATAAGGTCGACCCGGGCCAGAGCCTCTGGTCGCAGCGTGCCAAGTTCGGCGATACCAACTTTAACTGGAAAATGGAGGCGGTTTCCGGAGAGACTATAGCAGGAACGGATAGTGCTTCCTATCAGTTGGCGAACACCTGGGTGACCTCCGGCAGCGCGGCGGTCAAGGTCGTCCTGGCCGGAGGCGGGGAACAGGCGTACACGGTCTACTACTCCGAAGCGGACTATAATACCGGTCTTGAGGTACATAAGGTGTGGCTGAACACCGAAACCGGGGCGCTTCAGTTCAACCAGCTCATCGCTACGGGAGACACAATTCAAGCGAACTACGAATACAACACCCGCACCTTTGGCTTCGACGTCACCACCTACAAGCAGGACGGGACAGCGGTAAACAAGACCATTGAAGTCAGTGCAGTCACGGATACCCTGCATGCGGTGTTAAACCGCATCTCGACGGACACCGATTTGGGGCTTACGGCTTTCTACGAAGGCTCGGCGGATAAGGTATCCCTCTCCACGACCCGGACGGGCAACAACAACGCTTTAGGCGATGAGATCAAGCTCGGTACAACCGGCTTCCTGGCCCAAGTGCTACGGTTGGGTAATGCTGTCGAGGTAGGCGGCACCAACGCCGTACTGAACATCAACGGACTCGACATCGTCCGTGCCACTAACGAATTTACCGTGAATGACGTCAACTTTACTCCAAAGGGATCGGGCACGGCCACGGTGACCGTGCGCGGGGACACGGAGTCCGTGTTCCAGAGCATAAAGGCTTTTATCGACGGGTACAACAGCCTGCTTGACCAGTTTAACGGCAAGCTGCAGGAAAAGCGTTTCCAGGACTATCTTCCTCTGCTTGAGGACGACCCGGCCCGCGAAAACCTGACCGAGAAGCAAATTGACCAGTGGCAGGAGAAGGCCAGGAGCGGTCTTCTTCGTGGGGACAGCATTCTTGATAGTATAGTGACACGGCTGCGTAACGATGTCTTCTCCTCAGTCTCTGGACTCGACCCTAGTCTAAACCACCTGACACAGATTGGTATCAAAATAGGCAGCCGTGAAGAGCGGGGTAAACTGGTAATCGACGAGGCCAAACTGCGCGCCGCCATTGAACAAGACCCTGAAGGGGTTGCCCGCATTTTCAACAAGAACGGCAGTACGAGCGCCGAGGAGGGTATTGGTCGGCGTCTATACAACTACCTGGATTCGGCGATCAAGCGGGTTACGGCTCATTCCGGTTCGTCAGCGACTAGTTCTCTATATGACCAAAGCTGGCTTGGTCGGCAGATTGACGCTTTGGGAACCCGGGTTAGCCGGACCGAACAGCGACTGGAGAAGCTTGAGAACCGTTACTGGAAGCAGTTCTCGGCCCTAGAGCAGGCCATTGCCAGGACGAACTCACAAAGCATGTGGCTCATGCAACAGATGGGATCCGGCCAGACGTAGACAAGAACTAACAAGGAGGTAATTCTTATGGCTGCTAACAACCCGTATGCGCAGTACCAGCAAAACGCGATACTGAATGCAAAGCCTGAGCAGCTCGTGACCCTTCTGTACAACGGGGCCGTCAAGTACACCAAGCAGGCGGATATGGCACTGGAGAAGAAAGATCTCCAAGCTGCACACAACGCTATGGTACAGGTGCAGAACATCATCACCTATCTACAGGCCACCCTAAATATGGACTACGAAGTATCAGAACAGCTGGATTCACTCTATGGGTATGTCTACGACCAACTGTTGCAGGCCAACCTTAAGAAGGACCCGGCCATCCTCGCCCAGGTCCTAAAAATAATCGAAGAACTGCGGGACACCTGGACGGAGGCTTTAACGAAGCAAGCCGGTGGAGTACAGGCGGGTGTCGGTGAAGCAGATGGCGGGACAAATGCCGGTTAATAACCAGCAAGAACTCCGGCGGATCGCTACCGAAAAGCTGCGTCTGGCAAGGTGGTTTCGCGAGCTAACGGCAGAGCAGCGGGCTGTGGTTTCCGCTCTTCCCTCGGAGGAGGCTTTCGTCCGGATGGACGCCTTGGTGAAAGAACGGCAGCGGTGTATGGATGAGTTTGATCGGCTGAGCGAGCTTGCCACTAATCTAGCGATCATTGAATCTAAGGCTACAGATGGGGAGTTACGGGCAATTTCGGATGAGTTAAAGACCGTTCTCCGGGATGCAGCCAAGCTGGACACGGCCAACAAGGAGGCGCTTCTCGCGCAGCGAGAGGCGATGCTTAAGCTGATCGAGCAGCTAAAACAAGGAAAACAGGCTCTGGGGGCGTACGGCCGACAAAGTGATCCTGAGGCGGCCTTTGTGGATAAAAACAAGTAAGCGGAAACAAGCATTCAATCATAAAGCGACCTGATCAGGGGTCGCTTTTGCATTATCTCCCTATAGCTCGCGGTCGATGATCACGCCAGTCTGGTTCTGCAGCCGGCCATCCAGTTTGGCCAGTTCCGCCACCTCTTCCGGTTCCAGTTGCCGAAGTGTTTTTCCGGTCAGTAGGTCGTAGACATCGGCACCCTGCCCATGTCCTTCCCCGTCTTCCCTCTTTTCCTTCCGGCGAACCTTGAAACGGATGTTCAAGTTGAAGAGCTGGGCCAGTTCATTTAGACGCGCCACGGCCCGGACTAAGGCTCCCAAGTCATGACGCATTACGCTCGGCGGTAGTGCCTGACGCATCACCTCCGGCCGGTCTCCGGCTTGGGCTCGCCGCGCCACTGCCTCGAACTGCGCTAAAGACTGTAGACCCCCGGCACCGACTTTCATTCTTTTACCTCTGGGGGCGGGGGAAAAAGGGGACAGGCAACTTTTTCTTTTACCGGGTAGTGGTTACGTTAATACACCTTAGGAGGATTCCATTTGAAGGCTAGACTGTTGTTCTACCGGAAAAGTAGCCTGTCCCCTTTTTCCCCTACCCTTTCCTACCTTAAGTAGTTCAGCAGGCTGACATTCATTAGACGGGCAGCGGTAGAAAGGGTGGCCTGCATGACCAGCTCGTGGCGGTTGATGCGAATGGCGGCTTCGGCGTAATCGGTGTCCCCGATCTTAGACATGACCTCAGTGAGCTGTTCCTTCTGTATTCCAATCTGCCCCCGCAGTTTTTCCAGTTGGTAGCTGCGGCTGCCGATATCACTTCGGGCCTGAATCAGGGTCTCTCCGTGTCCCTGGAGTTCTCCAATCAATTCCGAAACACCGTTCTGGTCACCGTTGTTAAGGGCGTCCCGTAGTTTAATCAGAGTGTCAAACATCGTCGCTTGACCCGTGTCAGGATCGACTTTGAAGACTTCCGCCGGATCAATGGTCTCCACTAGCATGTTGAGGGTAAGCACCCGGCCCCAGCCTTCACCCTTAATCGTACCTTCCCAAGTCTCGGGATAGGTGTAGATGACTTCGGATCCCGATTCGGATCTGGCAAAGAGCGCCTCCGGCTTGATCCCGCCACGGGAAGCGTTGGCAAAGCCGACCAAAGACGTGATCATCCGGTCCACCTGGTAGGCCAAGTTCTTCAGATCACCACCGGAGTAAGTACCGGTCGAGCCCTGGACAGCAATGCCGTAGGCATCCTGAAACACAGTGCCGGCCTGAGCCAGGGCCTCTTCGACCCGATTAAGCCGGGAAATCTGCTGGTCGATGCTGAGCATATAGTCATCGATTTCGTTCGTAGCGGCGCGTAACGACAACACTTGGCTTAAGGCCGCCGGATCCTCACTCAGGCGGTTGATACGCTGTGCGCTGGCGATCTGCTCCATGGTTCGGGCCCGGCCCAGATCTTCCTTCCGGATGCTATTCAGGATATTTGAGAAGAAGAGGTTGGTACTGATGCGCACGTCGTTACACCCCCGGGATTAATACTTTGGAGTCCTACATCATCCGGTTGATCAGAGTATCCAGGAGTTCATCCATCATGGTCACTACCCGAGCTGCAGCTTGGTATCCGTATTGGTACTGCATCATGCGGGTCAGTTCCTCATCCAAATTAACTCCGGAGACTGACTCTCGCAGGAGTTCAATCTGTCCCAGGATGGCCTGTACGTTGTCCCGCCCCCTCATGGTCGTAGCGAGGTCGGCCCCGATGCCGGTGACCAGTTCCCGATAGTAGCCGTCCAGGGTGGACTGGCCGTCACCGTGTACGTCTCCCACCACCCGCTGCTCGCGGACTTGGGCCACGGACCATGCCTGTGTCGCAGTTACCTGCTTCAGAGCGTCCATGGCCTCTTCGTTCAGGGCCAAACGGCCCTCACCGTACACAAAAAACTCGGCATTAAGCCGGTCGTTTACTACATCGGCCAGACTCCCCATCAGGGTCTCCAACATCTCCAGGTAACCATCAATGTTTTCCGCCGCCGCCACCGTGGCCGCTAGTGAACCTCTGGTATTCCCGATCAGGGATTCACGAGCGTCTTCGGCCTCAAGCTCGACGAAACCGTTTCCGATCTCCCGGTACTGAGTGCCGTCCACGAGCTGTACGCCGTAGACATCTACACTGACCAAGTTCAAGTCTATGGATGAGACAGTAACCGTAACGTCGGCGAGGGTAGCCAGCTGCTCCAACAGACGGTCTCTCCGGTCCATTAGGTCGTTGGGGTTGGTGCCGGCGGTTCGCTGGTAGGCACTCTCCCAGTTCAGTTCTGAGATCTGTTTCCCGATGGCGTTGATATCGCGAAGCTGCTGGGCGAAAAGGCTTTGTGGGTCGACTTCAGAGGGATCATCCATTTCCACCCCAACCAGATCTACTTTCACGCTAGTTAGGGAGTCGTGGACCATGGAAAAGCTGTTGGCCAGCATTTCCGCGGCGCCCTTCACGGCCGCGCGCGAACCGGGGTTCTCCGGGTCCTGAGCCAGGTAGTGCCATGCACTGAAGAAGCTCCCGAGCATTGCCTGGATGCCGAATTCGCTCGGTTCTGGAATCACCGCCTCCACCCGCTGCAGGGCGGTCTCCATACCGTCGGCGTAGCCGATGGCCGACTTGGCCTCGCGCACTTGGCGATCCAGATAGACATCGCGGTACCTGATAATCTCGGTATTCATCATCCCGGTACCGATTTGGCCGGGTTTTGGCGTGCCAACGGACGGGTAAGAAATGGGGCTTGTAGTCTGGAAGACTGCCGCCTGGCGGCTGTAGCCGGGGGTATTGATGTTGGCGATGTTGTGCGCAGTAACGGTTAGGGCCCGCTGGTGCGCCTGCAGGCTGCGGCGGGCGATCTCAATACCTAAAAACGACACTTGCCCTCACCCCTCAGGCCTTTTTATTCAGCACGACTGATTGGGTCGGTCCGGCCTCACCGGAGGCCCCATCTTTGAAGTACGTAGGCGCGGTCCCGGACAAAAACTGGAGGATCCCCCGGTTAAAGCGCGCCGCACTCAACATTAGGAGATAATTCCCGTCATTCCGGTGGTGGATCTCCGCGATCAGGGATTGGAGTTCCACACGCGCCTGAGCCAACTGGTCACGTATTGGGTCGGGAACAACCGTCAGCACGTCCCGCAGAGGCGCGTCCTCAGGCAGTCTCAACATGGCGGCCAATTTCTGCGCCGCCTGCATCCGCCGCTCTTCCACGGCATTCATCTCTCCGGTGAGATCTTCAAGAGTGGGTAAAGACACTTCTAGCCCTGCCAAATCCAACTCCTGCAGGGCTTCTTGCTGTATATTCAGTTCTTGCACGATCCTCTGGGCGATTTCGATTTCTTGCCGGAGACAGCTCAGCAATTCCTGCGTCGCTGTTGTCTGCTCCACCATCTCACCTATCCCACATCAGATTTACTAGCCCCTGAGCCGGTTTTTCATCTCCTGCGCGATGCCCTCGACAATCAGCCGCTCACTGAGCACGAAACTGCCATCCTGGATTTTCTGTCTCAATTGGCTCACGAGTTCCTCACGGACCGGCGGCATGTCTGCCAATGCCAAGCGATAAGACTGCAATTCCTTGGCCCGACTGGAGAACTCGACACTGTCCGCTTTGACCGGACTGACGCTTTCAGTTCGCTCTCTGCTTTCGGTCTCGCGCTTACGTTCCGCTGCTTTGTTGGCATAGGCCCGCGCAATGTCTATTCCGTTGGTCCCGTTTATTTTCATCGGCCTCTCCCCCTTCGGAAACACCGTCCTTGGTTGATTATCGACCACCTCTGTGCCCCACTTTATAACCTAGTGTGCAATTTTTTCACACTAATAGTGTAATCTGTCCGGCAATTTCCGACAAGGGGATAATCTGGTCGGCAGCTCCGGCATCCACTGCGGCTTTGGGCATCCCATACACGACACAGGACTCCTGATCCTGAGCGATAGTACGTCCCCCGGACTGCTTAATGGCGACCATCCCCTCCGCTCCGTCGCGACCCATTCCGGTGAGGAGCACCCCGAGTGCCGTTGATCCGTACACCTGCGCAAAAGCGGTCATTACCTTATCCACTGCAGGGCGGAACCCCCCGGGGGCAAGCGGTACGGTAGACGGCTGGACCCGTGCCTTTACCTGGTTCCCTTCCCGCCGCAGACCAAATTCAAGTCCCGCCGGAGCCACCAGAACCAAGCCCGGACGCAAGACATCACCGTTTTCCGCATGCTTCACCTCCACTGCGCAGAGCTGATCCATGTGCTCGGCCAAAGCGGCGGTAAAACCTTTGGGCATGTGTTGGACGACGACAACCGGGGCGGCCAGGCTCTTGGGCAGGAACGGTAGTATCGAACGTAGCGCCGCCGGACCGCCCGTTGAGCACCCGATCACTACGGCTTCGGCACGCCCTTTGGCGCGGATTGCTCTGATCGGTACGGTACGTGTCGGTGGCATCGGTGACGTAACGGCACCCCGGGAGCCAGCGGCAATCCGAATCTTCTCAGCCAGTTCTCCCATCATTTCCGTCAGCTGACCGGCAGAGGCGGGCTTCGAGACAAAGTCCACCGCCCCCAAGGCCAGGGCGTCGATCGTAGCCCTACTCCCCGCCTGGGTGTGTGCGCTGAGCATCACCACCGGCAGGCGCTTTAGCTGCATCAACTCCTCGAGGGTTTTCAGCCCATCAAGGATCGGCATTTCCACATCAAGGACGACCACATCCGGCCGGGCGGCGGGAATCCGCTCCAGCGCTTCGCGACCGTTGCGCGCGGTTCCCACGATCTCAATCTCATATTTGCTCTTCAGTAACCGGCCGACGATGCCCAGGATTACCACTGAGTCGTCGACCAGGAATACCTTTACCGAACCCATCAAACGGCTCTAGCCTTGGCCCGTGTACCAGCCGTTTCACTGGCCAACGCCCGGACATCCACAATCAGGGAAACCCGTCCATCGCCCAGGATGGTTGCTCCGGAAATACCGGTAACCCTCCCCAAATGAACACCGAGTGACTTGATCACGATCTCCTGTTCCCCAATTAGCCGGTCCACAATAACGCCGACCTGATTCTCACTGGTACCGACAATAACCACGTATATCTTCTCCGTATTAGTTTCCGACTGGGCGAAGATTCTGCTTAGGCGCACCAGCGGAAGAACCATGCCGCGGACCACCACGACTTCGCTGTGCTTCAACAGTTGGATCTCCTCGCGGGAAATCTGCACGGTCTCCACAACGTGCGCCAGGGGGAAGGCATAGACCTGATCACCAAGGGCCACCATCAGGGCCTTAATGATTGCCAGGGTAAGGGGCAGCTTGATGGTGCAACTGGTGCCCTGCCCGGGCGTGCTGCCGATTTCCACCGAGCCGTTGACCTGCTCAATCTGGGTTTTCACCACATCCAGCCCCACTCCCCGGCCGGAGAGGTCGCTCACCTCGGCGGCTGTGGAGAAACCAGCCATATAGGAGAAACCGATGATTTCCTGGTCGGTGAGGCGGTTAGCCACATCGGCCTTGAGCAAACCCCTCTCAATTGCCTTGGCCTTGATGCGTTCCAGGTTTAGGCCGCGGCCGTCGTCCTGAACCCGGATCACGATATGGTTTTCTTGGTGGAAAGCACGCAGCAGCAGGGTTCCGGCTTCCGGTTTGCCCGTAGCCAGACGATCTTCACGGGACTCAATGCCGTGGTCGATCGCGTTCCGGATCATGTGGATCAACGGGTCGCTGATGACCTCAATCACATTCCGGTCGAGTTCGGTATCCCGGCCTTCAATCACCAGATTGATTTCCTTGCCCATCTTATGCGCCAAGTCCCGTACCATGCGCGGAAAACGATTGAAGACCTGGGAAATGGGGAGCATGCGGGCCTTCATAATTTCGTCCTGAAGATCTGAGGTGACTTGACCGAGGTGGTTGGAAATCTCATTTAAGGTATCGGCCATTTCATCGGAACCGAGGCGGCTGCCCATAATACTAGCAAATCGCTCCAGGCGAGTCCGTTCAATGACCAGTTCGCCCACCAGGTTCATGAGGCTATCGAGCTTTTGCACGTCAATCCGAACGGTCTTCACGTTCTTCCGATCGGCAGCAGGGACCGGCCCTTGGGTTTCCTTTTCCTTGGCCTTCGGGGCCGCGAACGGAGCAAGGGGGGTGTCCTGGGCCTGTAGGGCCGCCGTTTTCGGTTGCTCCGTCGGACTGGCTGCGGGTGTCTCTTCCGAACTGGGGGCGGAGGGTGCAAGGCCCGGCTCAATCGTGACGTCTACGACCTCGGCAATGCTCATCAAGATGCTCTTGATGTAGTCCCCGTCGTCCCGGCTGATGATCAGAACCTCAAAACCGGCGTCATATTTGCCATCCTGGATCATCTCTGCGGTCGGGGCACACTGGATAATCTCACCGCATTCCTCGAGCCGCTGGAAAATCAGAAAAGCCCGGACCGACCTCATCTGGCAGTCGGAATCAATATGGATTCCGATCCGGAATACATTTTGGCCCATCTGCAGCGCTTCAGCGATAATTTCCAGCTCAGTGGCTTCGAGAACAATCCGGGGCAGGGGCGGTAGATCGGTGTCCGCTGCCCAATCGGTCCCGGGAACAGGCTCCTCAGGCCCTATCCCGCTCGGATCTTGCGCCCCTGTAATCAAGCCCTGCAACCGAATGAAGATCGCGGGGTCTACTACCCCTTCCTGCATTCCTTCTCCAGTGACCTGATCGCGGAGGGCTTTGAGGGTGTCCAAACCATCAAACAGGGCATCAATCATCTCGGGCGTGATTTTCACCTCTCCCTGGCGGATACGATCGAAGAGGTTCTCCATCTCGTGGGTCAGCTTGGACATTTGTTCGTAGCCCATGATCGCAGAAGAGCCCTTGACGGTATGGGCAGCGCGGAAAATCTCCTGAATGATGTGGGGGTTCTCCCCGTCTCGCTCCAGAGCAAGAAAACCGTCATTCATTACTTGAATCTTCTCGTCTAGTTCATCGAAAAATACGCCGATTTCTTCGTCCGAAAACAATTACAGACCCCCCTTACCCCGTTGTTGTCTCCAACTCCCGGCCGGCCTTCTTCAATGCATCCCGTTCCTTTTTAATCAGGATACTGTCTACCGCCAGCAGCACTACGAGACGTTCCTTGACCAGGGCGATGCCCTGCAGGAAGGCCGAGTCAACCCCTCCCTGAACCACAGGCGGAGGGGGATTGATGGTACCGACACCGAGGTCTAACACCTCAAGTACGGCATCAACGGTCAAGCCCACCCGCATTTCGTTCATCTCAACGATAATGATCCGACTGGATCGGGTTTGCTCAGCCTTCGGGAGACCGAAACGCTTACGGAGGTCGATCACCGGGATGATCTGTCCCCGCAGGTTAATCACGCCCTCCACGAACTCGGGTGCCCGCGGGATCGCGGTCAGTGATTCCATCCGGATGATCTCATAAACCCGGGCAATATCAATTCCGTAGACCTGCCCGGCCAAATCGAAGGCCACAATCTGCTGGTACTGAATAATATCGGGGATTTCCTGCGTCACTTGATCACTCCCTCTCCCCGAACTGAAGAACCTGTGCCCATGAACAATCCTGGACAGATCGGTATAATGTTCCATTTAGCTAGTTAATCAAATAATACTTGATTTTACTTCATTCGCCTAGTCTAAAGTTGGCAGAAAAAAGCGAAAAATGTCACGTCCGAAGTAAAGCTCCGCTCAGATATCCGGATCGACTTTTAGATTTGGCATTCAGGGCTAATGATAAGGTGGGGGGGATCAGATGTTTAGCCGACTGCGCCGGCGTATCAGACACATTAAACGATACCGTCAGATCATCCGTATTCTGACCAGCTACGGTTTTAACTATCTGCTGGGGCAGGCTGGTCTATCCGAGGTAGTCTCATACCCACGCCACTTGGTAAGCCGTCAGCCCCGGGATATTCTCCGCCGTTCTCAGGCGGAGCGATTCCGCCTGATGCTCGAAGAACTTGGTCCGGCGTTCATTAAGCTGGGACAGATTCTCTCCACCCGTGGCGACATCCTGAGCGAGGAATACATCGAGGAGCTTGAGAAGCTGCAGGATCACGTACCTCCTGTGTCCTTTGCGGAGATTCAACGCCAAATCGAAAGTGAACTCGGTGCTCCCCTGGGCGGAGTGTTCCTTGACTTTGAACAGGAACCACTGGCGGCAGCCTCGATCGCCCAGGTGCACCGGGCCCGGCTGGCCAGCGGAGAGGACGTGGTGGTGAAGGTACAGCGCGCCGGCGTTGAAGAACGGATTCGCCTGGACCTCGAGATCCTGCAGGATTTTGCGGCCCTCGCGGAAAAACACCTGCCCTGGGGTCGGGTATACAGCTTCACGGAGATGGCCCAAGAATTTGCGGAACGGATTACCGACGAAACCGACTTCCGGGCCGAGGCCCGGCACGCGGACAGCATCCGTCGAAACTTCACCCAGGACAACAATATCTACATCCCCCAGATATTTTGGAGCTACACCTCACGCCGGGTGCTCACCATGGAGTACGTGCACGGCATTAAGCTGAGTGAATTCAAGCAACTGGATGCGGCCGGCCTGAACCGGGAACGCCTCGCCCATTTGCTGGCGGAAGCCCTGCTGAGACAGATGCTGCTCGACGGGCTCTTCCACGCCGACCCGCATCCCGGAAACCTGGCCGCAAAGCCGGACGGCACCCTTGTCTTTCTTGATTTTGGGATTATCGGTCGGCTTAGTCCCCACACCAGAGAAAAAATTGGCCAAATGGTACTTGGGTTGGTGCGCCGGAATGTCGACATGGTGCTAAAGGCCGTAATTGGACTCGGGGTATTGCCGGAGACGGTAGATTTGCGCCTGCTGCGCCGGGACGTGGAGAAGCTGCAACAAAAGTATTACGAGATCCCGCTTAGCCAGGTCAGTGTCGCCGAGTCGCTGGGCGATCTTTTAACGACGGCCTATCGCCACCGGATCAGTTTGCCCAATGAACTGACCATGGTCATCAAGACCCTAGTCACGACCGAGGGCATCGCCAAACAGCTGGACCCGGCGATAAGCATTATAGACGTGGCTAAGCCCATCGGACGGAGAATTGTAAGCGAGCGGTTTTCCTACGCCTCTCTCCGTCGGGTGGCAACTGAACGCCTTCCGGAGTACGCCGGGGCCTTGAGTGAGATTCCGATGCAACTGCATCAGTTGTTGGACAAGGCCGTACGTGGTGAGTTCCGGCTCCGGCAGGATAACCCCGACCTCGACCGCCTTGGGAAACGGGGTATCATTCTGATCAACAGGGTGATCCTGACGATCCTGACGGTCGCACTGCTGTTGGGATCGGCATTGTTCGCTCAGCTGGGCTTTCAGCTTCTGGGGCGGATAATGGTAGCTGATTTGACCTTTATCGCCGGAACGGTGTTAGGTGTCTGGTTGATCCTCACCGTTTTGCGAACCAAGGAACTGTGAATTTGACCCGAGTTGTGGAAGGAACCAACTAACCGTCTAGAGAATAATGACATACCTTGTTTTGCATAGAAAGGGCAATCATACCGTATTTATCGAGAGATATTTAATTGGGGGGGATTTCCATCGATCCGACCACCTTGGTGGGTATTATTGCCGCATTAGCGTTTGTCATCATTGGTTTCGTTTTGAAGCATGGGCATTTAGCTTCACTATTTGTACCAGCCGCCATCGCGGTGGTCTTCGGCTGTACCCTGTGTTCGGCATTTGCCACCTTAACCGCTAAAGAAATCCCGCAGGTACTGAAAAGCTTGCGGGTACTAGTCGGGAAACAAACCAAACATCCGACGGAAATGATTGAAGAAATCGTCATGCTGGCCGAGAAAGCCCGGCGCGAGGGGCTCTTGTTCCTAGAGAATTATCTGGAGCAGGTCGATGACAATTACCTGCGCAAAGGGATTCAGTTAGTAATCGACGGGGTGGAACCGGAAGTGGTGCGCGGGGTCCTCGAGACCGAGCTTTATTCTCTCGAGGAACGGCATAAGGTGGCCCAGGACTTCTACGAATCGGCCGGATCTTACGCTCCGACAATGGGTATCGCCGGGGCGATTATGGGCTTGATCGTAGCCCTGGGAAGCATCTCCGATCCGGACATCCTGGGTCCGGCGATTGCAGCCGCTTTCGTCGCTACACTGTACGGTGTGGTCTTTGCAAACTGTGTTTGCTTTCCCATCGCCACGAAACTGAAGAACTTACACCGCAAGGAAACAATGATGCAGGAACTGATTCTGGAGGGTGTGCTGGCTCTGCAGGCCGGGAACAACCCGATCATTATCCGGGAACGCCTGAACTCCTTCCTGCGTCCTGCGGATTCTAATGGTAAGAATAAGGCATCCCCTGAGGAGGCTGACCGTGAAACGGCGATCTAATCACGCGGAGCATGATACGCGGGAACGCTGGCTGGTCGCCTACGCCGACTTTGTGACCGTCTTGCTCTGCTTCTTTATCGTGATGTACAGCTTAAGCAGCATCAACGCCCAGAAATTCTCAGAGCTGGCCCGGGCCTTGCAGAATGCTATGGGCGGCGGAGGGAACATTGTCATCGAAGCCCCGCTGGCTGCGGTCGGCCCCGATACCTTCGAACCCTTTACCCGCGACTCGAGTGTCCCTGGCCGTGATGCAGTGTCAGACTCTATTGAACTCGCTGTCATTGAAAGACAAATCCAGGAACTAATCAAGGAACACGGTCTGGAAGCAGAGGTTCAGACCGTCACCGAGGAGCGCGGCTTAGTAATCAGTGTTCAGGATACGGTGCTGTTTGTGTCCGGATCCGCTGACCTAACCCCACGGGCTGCGGAAATAATGGATAAGCTCGGCCTGATTCTGCTGCAGACCCCCAACTATATCCGAGTTGAGGGCCACACCGACAACCTGCCCATCAACACACCACGTTTCCCCTCAAACTGGGAGTTATCCGTGGGCCGTTCCACTAGTGTGATCCAGTATCTCCTAGCCCGCCACAACTTCCCGCCTCAACGGCTGTCCGCTTCCGGTTACGGCGAGTACCGGCCCAAAGCTGCTAATGATACGGTCGCGAACCGCCAGCTAAACCGCCGTGTAGATTTCGTCGTCCTAAGCAGCAAATTCGAAGCCTCAGAGCCCAAAATCCTAGAACAATAGTAGCAAGTAGCAGTAGCAAGTGGGGACAGTAGCAAGTGGGGACTAGCAAGTGGGGACGGTTCTTGCTTGCTACCCTCTGGCCACTCCAGTTTAGCGCCAGCGCCAGTCCTCTGGATATTGTGCGGAAGGGACTCGGCGTAGAGCCTGAGAACCCTCTGCCACGAGCCTTTGGTGATAAAGTGCTAACAAAACCCCCTTGTGTTTCTGATACATGTGTGTTAATATGAGGTTTACGATGGGCGCGTAGCTCAGGGGGAGAGCGCTTGACTCACATTCAAGAAGTCGCTGGTTCGATCCCAGCCGTGCCCACCATAGAAAAAAGCCCGCCAGGACTGGATCCTGGCGGTTTTTCGTTTACTGCAAAAGCTACACCTTATAGTGTCAGGGCAGTGTATCCTGGGTTATGTTGGCTATACCGTTGGTGACAGGTGAACAGGATTACCTGCTGACCGGTCTGGGCTAGTCGGGCAAAAATGTCCATCGCCCGATCAAACCTGTGGTCATCGAAATCAACGAGAGCGTCATCGATGACAAGGGGGAGGTCATCCGTCTGAAGCAAGGTCTTTGCCACGGCAATGCGCACGGAGAGATAGAGTTGTTGCAAAGTACCCTCGCTGAAATCACGCTCCTGGACGGGACGCACCACTCCGGTGGAGTCGATCACAGAGAGTTCAATGTCACGGATGTCAACCTTGATTCCAGGATAACGTCTGTCCGTGAGGAGTGCGAAGATGTTGCTCCCCTCGTCCTCAATGGCTTGGGCTAAGCCGGATTTAACATTCTCGTAGGCCGCAAGCAGTGTCGCTTTGATTTTCAGTAATACTTCATGGTGGGTTTCGGCCCGCCCCTTTTGCTTCTCCAGCCGATCTTTCTTCTCTATCCATTCAGCCATATCTTCATAACTCGGAACGTGCCGAAGCCGTTCCTGCAGCACCTGAATATCACCGGCCAGCGTGGTCAGGCTAGCTGCGCCGCTCTGCTTGGTCTGTTGCAAATTCCGAAGAGTAGATTCTAGTTCGGGAAGGTCGTTGGCGAGCGCCTTGATGGCTTGTACGCTTGCCAGGCTCTCCGCTGCCCTGCACCCGGCGAGACGGGTAAGGGCTTCATCCCTGGCCTTTTCCCAGTATTCCAGGGTCTGGTTGTTCAGGTAGGCAGCAATCTGCTTCTCGCTGTTCAACAGTTTTTTCCCCATCGATTCCTTCTCGGTTCTCAAGTCCTGTAGGCGTTGCTCTTCCTGTGTGAGATCTCTTGAATCTCCGGCTGCCAGAGCGATTAGACTCTCCAGGTGCTTGATCTTGGCTTCGTTCTCACCCACCTCGATGCGGGTTTGTTCGATGTCACGCCCTCCGCGTAGACCTTTGAGCTGCGTCAGCAAGGAGTTCTTCTGCCGGCACTCCCTGTAGCGAGTCTCAACTGTCGCCTGATTAGTGAACCCCAACCTGTTTTGAAGACCCTTGAGTTGAACAAGGTACTTTTCAAGATCCTGTTGCAGACTGGACAGCCCCTCGTTTCTTAACAGTAGCTCGGCTACCCCGGCGACGGTGATTTCGTTCTCGTATCCGGCGAGGTTGAAAGCCGTCTTGGACTCAATCGTACACTCCTCAATCCTAACGGTCACCGTAAGGGCTGTCTTCGGGTCGACGATCAGGGTTAGCTTCTGCTGTTCGAGGCTGCGCTTTGCTCCGGCCATCTGAGTATAACAACGGTCAATCGAAGCTTTGTCACGTTCTGAAATCTCCGGACCGTCAATGGCTTTGTCGGCATCGGTAATACTGCGCTGAAGTTCCTCGACATCGGCGATCCAGCGCTTGTCTTTCTCAACCGTCTTGGTTAATGCATTGATCTGCTCCCGAGTAGAATGGGCTTTGCGAAGGATGCCGAGATCCAGATTGAGTTTGTCTATCTTCTCCGTTAATTCCCCGATGGCCTCGTCAAAGGTACCCTTATGGATACTTAGTTCGGTCACCTTGTTAATGACCGTTAGCGCTTTACGGCTGGGGACAAAGGCCTCGGTCCATTCCAGCACGCGGGCTATTTCATCGAGTTCTCTGTCGGCGTGCCCATATTGCTCCTGGAGATCGGCGAGCGTGCCTCTGTCAGATGAAGCCTTACGCAAACTGTCCTCCAGTTGCCGCAGCTTCCCGTTCGCTTCTGCAAGCTCTTGGACGATGCTGTCGAATAGTGCTCCGTCCTTGCCCTTAAACGGCCTACCGCGGACGGCCAGCCTACTCTCGATCGACTGAGCAATATGTGCTACCGGCTTGCCGCCTTCGGTGCCGGAAGCCAGAGCCTCGATTTGGGCATTGAGCGCTTTACCGTCCTTAAACTTGAGTTCCTTCTGGCTGACAATCAGGAGCTTTCGAAAGAGGTCGCTGCCACCCCACCACTCATTCACCTTATTAGCAATGGCCGATTCCTGGCTGAGTTCAATCCCGGGGCCTACAAGGTAGCTCCTACGTTCCTGGTAGTTGCGGGTGATCCTGTACTCATGGCCTTTGGCATCGGTGACCGCAATCTTGATGATCGGAGCATGGGGGCTGTCCCACCGCTGGAAGGCGGGATGCTCCCTGTTGGTCTTGGCAAACAGGCCCAATGAGATCGCTTCCAGGATTGAGCTTTTGCCGGCCTCATTCTGACCGTACACTACCGTGAAGTTGCCTCCGTCAAACCGGAACGGGACGTTATCCGGCAGCCCCCGGAAGTTGACCGTTTCCAAACTTTTCAGCTTCACGGCAGAACCACCTCCAAATCAAGATCCTTAAGTGTCATTTCCCCTTCCAGGACTGCTAGGCCCCGGTGCAGGGCATCAATCAGAACCGTCCGCTGCTGTTCGGTCTGGAGATCGTCGCCCACAAGGGCGGCGATTTCGTCCTGTAACAGTCGAACATATTCGCCAGCCACTGTCCCCAGGGGATACTTTGCCGGATCAATCTCCGGCCTTACGCGACTGCTGTCAATCTGAAGATGGAAGACGTTGTCCAGTCGCTCCCGGATAAGCTGTTCCGCTTCCTGCCATCGCTGGGGGTCAGCCGTACCAAAGAGTTCGACCTTGAGCAGAGTGTACTCCGGATCGGTAACTCCGGCCGCAACTGAAGCGGCAATCTCAGCGGCGGTCTTGGCACTGATGTCCACAGTCGTGGTTTGCCAGGTCAGTTCACCGGTGGTCCGGGTCTCGACTTCCACTGACCCGTCCTGTAAGGTGATGAGTAGAGCACCGCCCTGAGCATCGCGGTCCCAGTCCAGAACCTCGGGACAGCCCGAATACCAGGCCAAGACACCGCCTGAAGAATGGTCCTGGCGCTTATGCCAATGGCCCAGAGCCAGGTAGTCAAAACCGCAGTCCGCAATCTCTTCATAAGTCAGGGGGTAGTCGTCTATCTCATCCCGGAAACATACACTGGCGTGGCAGAGCCCGATGTGGTGCCGGGCCTCCGAATGCCGCGGTAGCCTTGGCAGTACGGGGCTTTCCGGATAAGACGGCCGGGCATAGACGGCCACCCCGCCGTTATCCAGGTAAAAGCACTCCTCATCCTTGAAGATGCATACATTACTAAGATCGTTCCAACTCCGACGGTTGTACACACTGCCCGGCCCTAGACCGTCGTGGCCAGCGTTGGCTTCGGAAGCTGCTCCGGGCAGGATGTAAAAGGGTATCCCGCTGGTCCGGATGATAGCCTGAACCTCACCGAGCAATTTGGCCGAAACATCATTCGAGTCAAAGAGGTCACCGACAATCAGGATGGCGGTTACCCCTTCCCGCTGGCCCCACCCGACCGCTCTCTGGAACGCCCTCAACTGCGCTTCCCGCAGGAATCTCGCCTTTTCGGAAGAAAGAAAACCAAAGGGCCGTCCGAGATGCAGGTCACTCAGGTGAAGAATTCTAACCATGAAGCACCGCTCCTTCACTAGCTATGGGCATGTTCAAACGCGAGGAGTTTACTGCGTCACAAGCCAATTGGTTCAAAAGACGTAGGTAGCCTGATTCACTAAACTTCAATAGATGGTTCGATTAAGTAACATCCTTAGTTCGGTAAGTTCGTAGGCAATAGATTTTGACCGGAATAGCATCTAGAAATAGAACGGCCTGAGCTCGTACTAGCGACAGCATTGAGGCTTTTGTAATGGTTGGTGTAGTACATTGGAGAGATTGCTAGTTATTCATTGGCAATAGTTCGCCAACATCCCACATAGTTCCTGCGGAATCCAGCACACCCAGATCATCCGGTTTCGATAGTAAACCACTGCCGGAAGTACCCCCTACCCACCCTGGCACGGTACGATGGGTAAGCCACATAAGTGTTCGTACAAGCCGTGATTAGTCAAGTCATTTCGGATGAAGACAGACCGAAAGTGCTCCACGATCCGCTGACGGGACTACCCAACCGGACCCTGTTCGAGCAGTTGTCGTCGAACGCCCTGCTCCGGGCGAAGCGTCAGGGACATCGCCTGGCCGTGATGTTCATCGATTTGGACGATTTCAAAGAGACCAATGATCTCTTTGGGCACGAGTTTGGGGACCGAGCGCATCCCCGAAGTTTACTGAACAATCAGTAAATATGTAATATTGAAAACAAATAATTTGTAAGCTACACGACATTTTGTTTAGTCGTATGCTGCTATCATGGGTGTCGAAGAAGGCTGCAATAGAAATCTTCATACATTGGGGGGTGGTTGCGGAGCCGAATCGGCATTTGGTTCGTTAGTTTACGGATTAATTATTTAGGGGGTGTAAACTGTGGACGACAAGTTCAAGAACCAGCCAACGCAGTCTGACGACATAGTAGTAGACAAACCAAAATCAAGTTGGTCCGATCTATGGAAGTTTGAAGATTACTGGGCAATTTGGCTCGGCATTCTGCTACTGGTAGCTGGAATGTTCATCTTTTTTAACAATCCGCCGGCCGAAATGAACGAGAAGATTACCAAGGCGAACGCTACGATGCAGGCCGAAGCGGAAAGAGCACCGTTTAAGACCATCGCCTATGTTGAGGCCGACGAAGTCAAGGGTAAACTAAAGGCCAGTGACGGAGACCTGGCGAAGACGCTTGCCAACTATCTCTCCAGACCCAAGGGATGGGATTCGAATCCGGTTCCTTCCTTCTATTTAAGTGAAGCGGATGCAGCGGCCAAGAGTGCCGCTGAGGCGCCCAAGTATGAGGCCGCCCAAGAGAAGACTATTGCCGTTCGGGCTGCCGCCGAGGAAGCCGAAGCCGCCGCTGCCGCTGCCGGGTTCCAGAACACTCAGTTGAACAAAGAGGCTGACACCGCGATCGACGCCTGGGTGGCCGCAAAGGCCGCGGAATCAAAGGCCAAGAGTGGGGCCAACGTTAAGCCGTACAACCTCATCCCGACCCTGATCGTGCTCTGTGTGGCCTTCGCCCTGTTCTTTGCCATCGGCACGCGCTTTATGGGCCGGGATGTGGCTGGATTCCTGATGGGTTTCCCGTTTGTGTTCCTGGTGGCCATCATTGCCTACATGATGTCGAATCAGGGGACCATGAAGGCCTACGGTATTGAATATGTAATCTGGGCCATCGGTCTGGGCCTCTTAATCAGTAACACCGTCGGTACCCCGAGGTGGGTAATGCCGGCTGTCCAGACTGAGTACTATATCAAGACCGGTCTCGTACTCTTAGGTGCGAGCATCCTGTTCAGCAAGATCCTGCTGATCGGTCAGGCCGGTATCTTCGTAACCTGGGTAGTCACCCCGATCGTCCTGATCTGCACCTTCTGGTTCGGCCAGAAAGTGTTGAAGATGGAATCTAAGACACTAAACATCACCGTTTCGGCGGATATGTCCGTCTCCGGTGTGTCGGCTGCGATCGCCACTGCCGCCGCCTGCCGGGCCAAGAAGGAAGAGTTGACTCTGGCCGTCGGTATATCCGTCGCCTTTACCGCCGTGATGATGATCCTCATGCCGGCCTTCATTAAATCGGTGGGCATGCACCACGTGCTGGGCGGTGCCTGGATGGGCGGCACCATCGACTCCACCGGTGCGGTTGTCGCCGCCGGTGCCATTCTGAGCGACACCGCAATGTACGTCGCCGCGACGATTAAGATGATCCAGAACGTAATGATCGGCGTCATCGCCTTCGGCGTCGCCGCCTACTGGTGCACCAAGGTGGAGTGCACACCGGGCGCGAAGCTGGGCTTCAAGGACGCTATGTACGAAATCTGGGCTCGCTTTCCGAAATTCGTACTCGGCTTCATCGGGGCATCCGTCGTGTTCTCGATCATCTACAGCTCCATGGGCGACGATGTCGGTAAGGTCCTAGTTGATGAAGGCGTCATTAAGGGCTGGACCTCGGGCCTGCAGGGCTGGTTCTTCGCCCTGGCCTTTGCGAGCATCGGCCTAGCTACCAACTTCCGTGAGTTGGCTAAGTACTTCAAGGGCGGCAAGGTCGTCATCCTGTACGTCTGCGGCCAGTCCTTCAACCTCATCCTGACCCTGCTGATGGCCTACCTGATGTTCTTCGTGGTGTTCCCCGGAGTCACCGAGAAGCTGATGGGCGGCTAGACACGGGATATGGAGGTTACCGCTTTGAGTGTCTACATGCGTACGGCGGGCGGGCTGCAAAGCCCGCCTGCCCCTAAATCTAAACCAAAAAAGTGGCTCTCTCTCCTGCTCGGAGTCCTGCTGATTTGGGGGTTCGTCTTCGTGGTGGCACCCCTGATCGACCGCGTACCGGCCATCGGTCGGGCGCACGGGATAGTCCAGGATGAGGGTATTGAAGCCGGTGCCTTCTGGTATGCGGACGTGGAAAAGGTGGGCAAGGCCGCGACCTTTATGCGGAATGTGCGTGATTTTGCACCGTCGGGTGCCGGAACAGCCGGAACCCGAACAGATGACTGAGGCTGGAACCGTAGTTGGTATCTAATCTTACGCGGGTTTTGCATAGTTGTCATCACAATTTGTGCAAATTATTTCTTTAAAATAGTTCACACTACGACAGGACTCATCCATATCATGGGAGAGTCTTGTCGTAATTTGGAATATATTCCGCAGGGGAGAATAGTTCGAAAATAATAAATGCAAAAACAGCTTGAATATTTATTCCCCGCTTGTTATCATAGTCTTGTTCAGTTTGTCACCATAGGCACAAGCGAAGACCGGGTTGTTGCCAAAAGGGACGGGCCTGTAAGATCGTTGGTCTTACGAAATCTGTGTCAGAATGCGAGTTGAAGAACGGACCATGAGTTTTATCCTTACTTTTCTGCTTATGTTCGCCTTCTGGATGCTTCTTTCCGGACATTTTGATTTCATCCTCGTTACCCTCGGTGTGATTTCGTCCCTGCTCGTCGCCTACTGGTCTCACGATCTGATATTTGGCAAAGTTAACTTCGGCCAGGGTCTGATGCGGATCCTGCGCCTGATCAGGTACCTCCCGTGGCTCCTTTGGCAAATCGTGCTTGCCAACTTTCACTTGGTTTACCTTACCCTGCACCCCAAAATGCCCATTGAACCGGCATTCCTGACCATCAAGACAGACTTTAAGACCGATATGGGAGTGGCCATATTTGCCAACTCCATCACCCTGACTCCGGGTACGGTCACCCTGGAAGCCGGCCGTAAACAGTTTGTCGTCCACGCCATATCGAAATATACGGCGGAAGGTCTGCTGTCCGGCGATATGGAAGCGCGAGTAAAGGAGATTGAGGGACAATAATGTCTGATGCGCTTATCTTTGAAATAGCGGCGATTGTCATCCTCCTGGCCGTCTTTCTGGTTCTCTACCGGACCATTGTCGGGCCCAGGCTTTATGACCGGGCGCTTGGAGCCAACGTCATGGGTACCAAGACCGTGGTGCTGCTGGCCCTCATCGGGTTTATTTATGCCCGCCCGGATTTTCTGGATATCGCTCTGGTCTACGCTCTGATTAACTTTATCGCCACATTGGCTATCCTGAAGTACCGTGAAACGTGGGGGCTGGACTAGTGACGAAGGCAAAATATGAAGCTAGTGGGATGAGAAGTTATGGAGATTAAGACAATTATCACCGCTATACTGCTGGCCGTTGGATGCTTCTTCATGGTCGTGGCGGCCATCGGGGTCGTCCGCTTCCCGGATTTCTTCGCCCGGTTGCACCCTTGTGGTAAAGGCGATACTCTGGGCCAGGCTTTGGTTATCCTCGGCCTGATGGTTTACGAAGGGTTTACGCTGGTTTCTGTGAAACTTCTGATTATCATGCTGTTCATCTTCCTGGCCAACCCAACGAGTGCCCACTTCATCGCCAAGGCCGGTTACGTGGCCGGGGTGAAGTCGGTGGACGAGGAGTTGGAGGAGGAATGCGCCCACGCCTCCTCGTTGGCCTGTGGTTCGTCAACTGATAAGAAAGTAAGCGGGGTTGACAGCGCATCATGATTATTGACCTGATTATTCTAACTATGCTGGTGGTGTGTGCCATCGGAGCTGTACGGATGAAGGATCTGCTGAGTTCGATCATTCTCCTTACGGTCTATAGCCTGTTGATGGCGGTCATCTGGGTCCGCCTGAACGCCGTGGACGTGGCATTCACCGAAGCGGCCGTCGGTGCCGGGATCACTACCGTTTTGCTCATTGCCGCACTGAGTCGGACGCGCCGTGGCGAGCCGATGAGCGCCGCCAAGTCTTCGGATCGGTTTTCACCTACCCTCAGCCTCGTCGTGGTTCTGGTCACCGGCGCCGTCCTGATGTGGGGCACCATCGATATGCCGCACTTCGGCGATCCGAATGCACCCGCGAATCTGCACGTGGCGCCGTACTACATCGAAAACTCGTACAAGGAGACCGCCGTACACAACTTCGTCACCGCCGTCCTGGCCGCCTACAGAGGCTATGATACACTCGGTGAGGTTACCGTGATTTTCACCGCCGGCATGGGCGTGATTTTGCTCCTGCGCCGGGCTAACCGTAGATCGTAGAGGAAGGGGTGAGCACTGTGGATGACTCGCAACATATCATGCGCCAGATCGCAGCCAGGGTTTCGATCCCTTTTATTCAGCTTTTCGGACTTTACGTCATCGCCCATGGTGAGGCCGGTCCGGGTGGCGGATTCCAGGGGGGAGTCATCTTGGGCGCCAGCGTGATCCTGTATATCCTCGCCTTCGGCATTGACGATGGAGCCAAACGAATCCACCAGTGGAAATCGGATGTCCTCAATTCCGTCGGGTTGTTGGTTTTTGCGGGGATCGGCCTCCTGTGCCTGATCCAGGGAGGAAATTACCTCCAGTACAATGCCCTGATCGCCGGGAATCCGAAGCTCGCCAGCCACCTCGGGATCATTGGGATTGAGTTCGGCATCGGGGTTACGGTGGCAGCGATTATGATCACCCTATTCTTTGAAACAGCAAGGCGAGATGTGAAATGAGCGACTACGGAGTAATCACGGAGTTTATCCTCGGCAAGTATCACTACTGGATCTGTATCGCCCTGATGGTGGTCGGGTTCTACGCGATGATCGCGAAGGAGAACCTGCTTAAGAAAATCATCGGGATGAATATCTTTCAGACAGCGGTTTTTCTATTTTATATCTCCATTTCCAAGGTACACGGCGGCACCGCCCCGATCACGTGGGAACACGCTGTGATCTATGACAACCCGTTGCCGCACGTCCTTATCCTTACCGCGATCGTCGTGAGCGTCAGCGTCACGGCTGTCGCCCTGGCCCTAGTGATCGAAATATACAGGACTTACGATACTATCGAAGAGAATGAGATCTTGGAATTGAACCGGGTTGAGGAAGAAAAAAATTTGGAATTAGCGGGTAGGTAAGAAATGATTGCTCACTTTCCAATTCTAGTAATCGTAGTGCTGCTCGTGGCAGCAGCAATCGTCCCCCTAGTGGGGCGAATAAACCGGACAGCGAGTTGGCTGACGGCCTGCGCGGGTTGCTTGGCTTCATTCTTAATGGCTGTATCCATCCTCAGCACCGTGCTCGACAGCGGCCGGATCAGTTACTGGCTCGGCAACTGGGCGCCGCCGTTCGGCATTGAGTATGCGTATGACCCGCTCAACGCCTTCGTGCTAGTGCTGGTGTCCTTCGTGGCCTTCATGGTCGCGGTCTACGCCCGGGACAGCTTGGAGAAGGAACTTGATCCGCACCGGATCACCCCCTTCTACGCGGTGTACATGCTCTTTGTAGCCGGCCTGATGGGTATGGTAGCCACCGCCGACCTCTTTAACCTTTACGTCTTCTTAGAGATTACATCCATCGCCGGGTATGTGCTGATTGCGGTAGGCCGGAAGCGGGAGTCGCTCATGGCCAGCTTCACCTACCTGGTGATGGGCACCATCGCCGCTACTTTTGTGTTGCTCGGTATCGGTTATCTCTATATGGTTACCGGCACTTTGAATATGGCCGATCTGGCCCGCCTGCTGCCCGATCTCTATCACTCCAAGGTGGTGCTTACCGCATTCGCCTTCTTTACGGTGGGCCTGACCATTAAGATCGCCTTGTTCCCGCTGCACAACTGGTTGCCGAACGCATACGCTTTTGCACCCTCGGTAACGAGCACGATTATGGCGGCCACGGCGACGAAGGTCGGCGCCTACGCTCTGATCCGGGTAATGTTCACGGTATTCCAGCCCGAGTTTGAGATCACCGTGGTACACGTCACGCAGGTTCTGCTCTTCCTGGCTACGATCGCCATTTTGGCCGGTTCCATCCTCGCTGTGGCCCAGACGGACATCAAGAAAATGCTGGCTTACTCGAGTATCGGCCAGATCGGTTATATCGTCCTTGGAGTCGCTCTGATGAACCACCTGGGCATGATCGGCTCCATAATGCACATCCTGAATCACGCTTTGATGAAGGGCGGACTGTTCCTGGTCGTCGGGGCCATCGTTTACCGGCACGGGTTTACCCACATCCAGGACTTCGTAGGCTTGGGACGGAAGATGCCCTTTACAATGGCCGCCTTCACTATTGGGGCCCTGTCCATGATCGGCGTGCCGCTGACAGTGGGCTTCGTGAGTAAGTGGTACCTTGCTCTGGCGTCGCTTGATGCCGGGATGTGGTACTTCGTTCCCGTCCTGCTGATCAGTTCACTGATTACCGCCGTCTATTTCTGGCGGGTTATCGACAACATCTACTTTAAGAAGACGGAGAAGGAAGAACCCGCTACCGGTATTCAAGAAGCACCGATCGGGATGCTGGTACCAACCTTCGTGTTGGCGCTGCTATGTATCGTGTTCGGTATCTTTGCTTCGTTCCCGATTTCTGTGGCCGAGCAGGCTGCCACTCTGCTCCTAATGAGGTAGACCGAGTTATCCGGATGCACTAGGTCTGATTCTTGTTTTTGAGGTGAAGACGTGGAAATCATCCAATCAGCAGCCCCGTTATACGCCGTCTTGGTTTCACTACTGGCCGTAGTGCTCATCGGCGTTTCGGGTAGAAACCCCAACCTGAGGGAATCCTGGACCATAATCGCCGCCCTGATCAAGTTCTCAATCGTAGTATCGATGCTTCCCAAGATCCTCGACGGTACGATCATCGAGTACACGGCCTTTTCCGTAATGCCTGGGCTGGACATCGCCTTCCGGGTCGACCCTCTAGCCATGTTCTTCGCGCTGACCGCCTCGCTGCTGTGGATCGTCACGGCCTTTTACTGCATCGGCTATATGCGGGCCGGCAAGGAAAAGAACCAGACGCGCTTCTACATGTGCTTCGCGGTGGCCTTGTCCGCAGCGATGGGCATCGCCTTCTCCGCGAACCTGTTTACCCTCTTCGTTTTCTACGAAGTGCTGTCCCTGTGCACCTACCCACTGGTCGTACACAAGCAGACGCCCGAGGCCATCAAGGGCGCCAGAACCTACCTGTTCTACTTGCTGGGTTCGTCCATCGCATTCCAGCTGGCGGCGATCATCCTTACTTACCACTACGCCGGCACCCTTGAGTTCGTAGCCGGCGGTATTTTAGCCGGTACAGCCTCGAACGGGGTGATTACGCTCATCTTCATCTTGTTCATCGCCGGTATCGCCAAGGCGGGCATAATGCCCCTGCACATCTGGCTCCCGGCCGCGATGGTCGCCCCCACCCCGGTCAGCGCGCTGCTGCACGCGGTGGCTGTCGTAAAGGCGGGCGTGTTCACTGTAGTCAAAGTTGTACTCTTCGTCTTCGGTGTGGATCTTCTTAAAGAAATCGGACTTGGGATGGCCCTTGCCTATGTCGCTTCCTTTACGATTATCGTGGCGTCTATCATGGCCATGCGGCAGGACAATCTGAAGGCGCGGCTCGCATACTCGACAGTCAGCCAGTTGTCGTACATCGTGGTCGCGGTGGCCCTGCTTTCAGCAAGCGGCATCACCGCCAGCCTGATCCACATCATGATCCACGCCTACGGCAAGATCACCCTCTTCTTTGTCGCCGGCGCCATTTACATCGCCGCGCACAAGACGAAGGTCAGCGAGCTGGACGGTATCGGGAGACAGATGCCCTTCACGATGATCGCCTTTACCATCGGAGCCTTCTCCATGATCGGAGTGCCGCCGTTCGCCGGCTTTATCAGCAAGTGGTATATGGCGCTCGGGGCGATCGAGGCCAATATGTATCCGATTATCGGCGTGATCATCCTGAGTTCCATTTTGAATGCCTGCTATTTCATGCCCATTGTGTATGCCGCGTTCTTTAAGCCGGTCCCCCTAGGTGAAAGCGCAAAGATGCACGAAGCTCCGGCCCACATGGTGGTGCCGCTCTGCTTCACCGCCTTCGGCGTGCTGGTGCTCTTCTTCGCTTCCCCGTTTCTGCTTAATCTGGCGCGGATGGTAGTGACTAGTGTTACGGGAGGAAGCTAAAGCGTGAAAAAAGAGTTTGATTTCTTTGACCGCCCCAAAAACCAATTAATCTTATTCCTGTCCTTTATCGGCCTGCTGATCCTGCTTTTGGGTCTGGACTTCTTTGTGGATAAGCATCCGTATTTCGGTTGGGACGGAATACCGGTTTTCTACGCGTTCTATGGCTTTGTGGGCTGTGTCCTGCTCGTTGTGATCGCCAAGAACATGCGCCCCTTCATCAAGAGGGAGGAAGACTATTATGATGATAAGTAGCGTCTTTCCACCAGCCCTATTATTCATCGCGGGCGCATTTCTGATTCCCTTCCTGAAGGTAAGGGCCGTCAAGTCCGCCTACATGATTGCGTTGCCGATCGCCGCCTTTGCGGTCCTTATGAGCATCCCTGAAGGCACGTATGGGATGATGCGGTTTTTGGACCACGAGCTGTTTATGCGCTTTGACAGGCTGAGTATGGTCTTCGGCTACATCTTTGTGATCATCACCATGATCGGGATGATTTACGCGCTTCACGTAAAGGATGACAGTCAGCACGTGGCCGCTTTCATTTACGCTGGAAGCGCCCTGGGAGTAGTTTTTTCAGGTGACTTCTTCTCTCTGTTCTTCTTCTGGGAACTCCTGACCCTGTCCGCCCTGTACATTATCTGGTCGGGCGGTTCTAAGGACTCACACGGCGCCGGATTCCGATACCTGCTGGTCCATCTCTTCGGCGGGCTCTGCCTGTTATCGGGCATTATTCTCCGACTTTTCCAGACCGGCTCGATTGAGTTTGGCTATGTGGGTCTCGACTTGGGTCTCTCCTCCTGGCTGATCCTGATTGGTTTCGCGATCAACGCGGCCGTTCCGCCGCTTCACGCCTGGTTGACGGACGCATATCCCGAAGCAAGCGTCACCGGCGCGGTATTCCTGAGCGCCTTTACCACCAAGACGGCCGTCTATGTTCTAGCCAGAGGGTTCCCAGGTGCCGAAGTCCTGGTCGTACTCGGTGCGATCATGACCGTCTTCCCCATCTTCTTCGCTGTGCTTGAAAACGATCTGCGGCGCGTGCTCTCTTACAGCCTGATCAACCAGGTCGGGTTCATGGTCGTGGGCATCGGTATCGGCACCTCGTTGGCCCTCAACGGGACGACCGCGCACGCCTTCGCCCACATTCTTTACAAGGCGCTGCTGTTTATGTCCGTGGGTGCCGTGCTGTTCCGGTTGGGAACGGCCAAAGCTACGGAACTCGGCGGTCTGTACAAGACCATGCCGCTCACGTTGATCTTCTGTGTGATCGGGGCGGCGTCGATCTCGGCCTTCCCGCTCTTCAGCGGGTTCATAGCCAAGTCACTGATCACCTCGGCGGTCGCCTATGAGGG
The DNA here is from genome assembly GCA_019084485.1 of Desulforudis sp. GTDB lineage: Bacteria > Bacillota > Desulfotomaculia > Desulfotomaculales > Desulforudaceae > SURF-60. The sequence goes on from JAHRFU010000124.1 coordinate 67,687, forward strand.
TCTGATCCTCGTGTGGCTGGCCCTGCTGTTCGCTTCGGCCGGTGTCTTCCACCACGCCGGCATCAAGGTACCGTACTTCACGTTCTTCGCCCATGACTCCGGCAAGAGACCCAAGGAGGCACCGCTGAACATGCTCATCGCGATGGGCATTGCGTCCTTCCTGTGTATCTTCATCGGTGTGTTTCCCAGCGTGCTCTACAACATCCTCCCCTACCCGGTGTCCTACGTCCCGTACACGGCTGACCACGTAGTGAGCCAGCTGCTGCTGCTCTGCTTTGCGGCCGTGGCCTTTGGCACCCTGATGCGTATCGGCTACTACCCGCCGGAAAAACGGGCTGTCAACCTGGATACCGACTGGTTATACCGCAGGGGTGGGCCGGCTGTCGTGGTGTACTTCGGTCGTCCGGTGGCCAGATTCACAGCTTGGCTCGGCGGCACCTTCGTGCACGCGCTGCCCAGGGCCCTGATTCAATTCGGCAAGAATCCGACGGTCTATCTAAAGATCGCCATGGATACCATCCTTCTGCCTATCAGGACGCCGGATGCCAGGCCTGATGCTAAAAAAGAACTCGCAGCAGCCAAAGAGAACTGCCCGGCTTATGTGCTCAAGCCCTGGTCCATTGGGTCCGCGATGGCCTTTGCCACCCTGTTCTTGGGAATCTACATGCTTGTGTACTTTATCCGGTCCATGGGTGGGTAGTAGGTTTTGCCCGCTGCTACCGGGCGTATACTAGTGGCAGGAGCGTTTCTTTTATGACCGAAAAGACTACGAAATACAAAGCCATCCTGGCCCACGAACAAGCCCTGGCCAAAACGGTAGCGCTTAAACTCCGCGCCCAACGCCCGCAGGCCACCTGGCAACTCTTTGTCCCCTTCCGGTTTATTGCCGAATTCTTCTCCGCCAAGCGGGACATGCAAGCTTTCGCCGAGGGCTTCACCTTTGTCCGCAAAATCGCCCTTGACTCTGCCCGGTGGATGGCCGGTTCTGAAGAACTGCAGGAGAGAACTGCCGACATGGAGATCGGCATCCGTAAGTGGTTGACCTCCAGGGATGCTTACAGCGATGAGATGCTGGAAGCACAGGTAAGCATCGCAGGCCTCCTGCTGGAGCATTACTCACGGCTCTTGGAGGCGGAAGGGGACAGCTACCCTGCTCTTCTCCGTAACGCTTATCAGGGCCGTCCTGCTGTTCATGAACTATGGCTACGTAAGCTGACCGAGGCGGAAAACGAGGCCGACCGGGCGCTGGTGTCCATCCTGGGCGGAGATGAAGAACTCGCCACGGAAATGCAGCAGAAGCAGGCCGCCTTATATGATCTCAGAACCAGAGAAATACGTGAAGTGTTTGCGTAAGGAAGGCGGGGAAAGCGACCGTGCCTGAGATCGAAACCAACTATGCTCTAATTCTCGCCCACGAACAACAGCTCGCGAACCGAGTAGCATCGATAGTGATGGAGAAGCCGCAGATCTCGGTCTGGATGTTTCTGTTCCCCTTTGTCCTAATCCCCTTCATGCAACGTCTCCAGCAGTACCAGGGATCCTTAGGGCTGTTCTCGCAAGGGTATCTGTTTACCAAGACACTCGCCATGGACACCGCTCGGAAGGTCAGCGCGGAAGGCCGATCCCGGGAGGAAGCAATCGCAGACGCGGCAGTTTTGATCAACCGTGCCGCCCACGCTCCGCAACAGGCGTCGGATTCCGGGTATTCAGATTACAAGCAAAGAGTGCGCGACAAGCAAATCGCCGAGATCGAGTTGTTGACCGAGCACTACGCCAGTCTACTGAACGCCACCGGCAGTACTTACCCCGCCCTGGTAACCAATGCCTACCGGTCTGCCGAAAACTACAACCGGTTTCTAACTCGGCTACACGAGGCCGAAGCCCAGGTAAACCAAGCCTCCATCCGGGCCTACAGCGCTGAGGTCGAAAACCTGCCCAACATTATCGCCAAAACAGAAAAGGCCCTGACCACAATCAGAGCCAAAACGGGGACAGGCTACTTTTGGGGATAACCCCCTATTTCTGTGGATAACCCGGGGAATCGGGGACAGGCTGGTTTTTTCTAGGCAACGATGCTCTTATTCTGCTGGCCTACTATAGTGTTCAAGGATTAGGTTTATGGTAAGTGTTAATAGGGAAAAAGTAGCCTGTCCCTGTTTGTGGATATGTCCCTGTTTGTGGATAACTAGTCTAGTTGGACGCCGCGTTCTTTTAGCTCTTGGAGCTTTTTCTCCGAGCAATCGGAGCAGCGGAATTCGGGGTGCTTATCCCGGGTTTTATCGTAGTTCTTGGTGCGGACCAGGCGAAAGCCCTTGGCCATCTGGCTGCAGTCTACACACTCCACTTTCTCTTTTATCTCCCACTGCGGCGACAGGATCGGCGACGTGAAGATGAACCGGTCCACCCAGAAGAAGATGAGACCGCCGATCAGATTGGCCACGACGGTGGCGAAAGTAACACTGAAGTTGCTTAGCCAGAGCAGGACCACCGCCAGGACCGGCGTGGATAGTTGCCACCGTAGCAGATACAAAAGATACCTCTTCAGCACCGGCATCCACTCCCCCAAAATCTATATTCCAGGAACCCCACGACTAGGATGGAAACCGTCCGGGAAAACATAGGGCATAGGAAGTATAACATAAACGCCAGAGGGGTGCTTGCAATGAACAGACCTGGTGAGCCGCTTGTGGTGGAGGCGACTATTGAGATCCCGCGGGGCAGTTCGAACAAATACGAGTACGACCGTCATACCGGTGACTTCAGACTGGACCGGGTGCTCTACTCCCCCATCCACTACCCGACCGACTACGGTTTTATCCCGCACACTCTCACCGAAGACGGTGATGAACTGGACATAATGGTGATGATTTCGAAATCCACCTTCCCCGGATGCCGGGTGCAGGCAAGGGTTTTAGGTGCCCTGGAGATGACCGATGAGAAGGGCAAAGATATAAAGATCCTGGCTGCGGCCGTCCGTGACCCGCGCATGGATCGCTACAGCGACATCGGCGATGTGGGGCGGCACACCCTGAAGGAGATTGAGTACTTCTTTAACATCTATAAGGATCTGGAAGAGAAGAAAACGATCGTAAACGGCTGGCGCGACCGGGCCTTCGCAGAATCAGCAGTGCTGGAGAGCAGGCTTCAACCGGCTATCCATGAGGCGGTAGACTTGTCACCACAACCTGAAGATATCCACGAACTGCCACACTAGGGAGACCCTTACAGCATCAACATATGCACTCTTCGATGGCTTCCTCAGTAGGTACACTCCCCTGGAGAGAGTTAGGACTGGCCGGTGATGCGGCATAGTTGCACGGCCAATGCAAAATCATCCTAAGCTGTGTATTTTGTACGGTTTTGGACCTCATTCCGTTAAGTGGCAAGCCCGGATACAATTCACCAATGATCAGCGCAAATTCCCGATAAACGTGCAAAAAGACCCAAAACACCGGTGGAATTATAGAGGATATCCCCCCGTAACATAGAAATAGTATAGCACTAACTAACAGGGGGGAGAACATTGACCAAGAAAATCACCCTGAGCGTCATCAAGGCTGACGTAGGTGGATTTATAGGGCATTCCAGTGTCCACCCGGAGCTTATTGAAAGGGCTCGGGGGCTTCTGGCCGGAAGTTCCTTGCTGATTGATTTCCGTGTAACCAGTGTCGGGGATGACATTAACCTGATTCTTACCCACGAACTCGGGCGGAACAACGGCGAGATCCACCAACTCACCTGGGACACCTTCATCTCCTGCACGGATGTGGCCAAGAAACTGAAGCTGTACGGAGCCGGACAGGACCTCCTGGGTGACGCCTTCTCAGGCAACATCAAGGGCCTGGGGCCGGGTGTGGCTGAGATCGAGATTGAAGAGCGGAAGAGCGAGCCCGTAATCGTGTTCATGGCGGATAAGACCGAACCCGGTGCCTGGAATTTCCCGCTGTACAAGATGTTTGCCGACCCCTTCAACACCTCTGGCCTGGTCATTGACCCGAGCATGCATGGCGGGTTCACCTTCGAGATCCGTGACATGATCGAGAACAAGAAGGTCTTGTTCAATATGCCTGAGGACATGTATGATATGCTGGTCTTCATCGGTGCCCCCGGTCGGTATGCGATCAAGCGCATTTTCCACCGGGCCAACGGACAGATCGCGGCGGCATCCAGCACGCAGCGCCTGAACCTGATGGCCGGTCGCTACGTCGGTAAGGATGACCCGGTCTGCATCGTGCGTTGCCAGAGCGGCTTCCCGGCCGTCGGTGAAGCCATCGAGCCCTTCGCCTTCCCGCACATTGTTTCGGGCTGGATGCGCGGCTCCCACCACGGACCAATCATGCCCGTGGCCCAGCATCAGTCTACCCCGACCCGGTTCGACGGCCCGCCGCGCGTTTGCGCACTCGGATTCCAGCTGGCTGAAGGCAAGCTGATCGGCCCGCAGGATCTGTTTGACGACCCGGCCTTCGACAACGCCCGGAAGATGGCCCTGGACGTAGCTGATTATCTACGCCGCTTGGGACCGTTTGAGCCGCACCGGCTACCCCTGGATGAGATGGAGTACACCACGCTGCCGATGGTAATGGAGAAGCTTAAGGATCGCTTCATCAGCCTGCGGACCAGAAAATAGGAATGGGCAACTCCCAGCCGAAATCGAGCGGCGGGGAACCGGTCCTTGAACATTGAATGGAAGCTTTGCCAAACAAGGAGGGAGCGATGACCGCTCCCTCCTTTAATATTTCACGGTGCCTGACGACTGGCTACCCCAACACCAGCTTCTGAAACTCCTCCAGGCCCACCCGGTCCAAGGTGGTGCCTAGGCGCTCACCCTTAGTGCCGAGCTTCTTGTAGGCGTCCATCGTTTTGTAAAGGAGGCCCACCACTTCCTCGGAGCTGACATCTTCAGCGATCTTGTCACCCAGACGCGGACGCAGGCCGCCCTGACCACCCACGACCACGGTCCAGCCCTTCTTGCGTCCAAACGCTCCAAAGTCGCGCATCCAAGCCTCACAGCAGTTCATGGGGCAACCGGAAATCCCGATTTTAAACTTCGAGGTAAACTCACCATAGCCCAGCAGCTTCTCATCCAACTCGGTGCCGAGGCCGAGGGCGTCCTGCTGACCATAGCGGCAGACCACCGTGCCCGGGCAAGCGTTAACATAATGCACGCAGGGTCCGACCGCCGGAGCGGGCTCTCTGCCCAGCGCCTTCCATACCGGTTCTACGTCTTCCGGCTTCAGGCCGACCATGGCGATGCGCTGCGCACCAGTTATCTTCATAATCGGAATCTGGTACTGCTCCGCTACGTCCGCAATCAGCCTCAGGGTCGCCACATCCAGCAGTCCGCATGGGGCCAGACGGGGTACAATTGCGTAGGTCTCCTTGTCGCGTTGCAGAATAGCGCCTCTCGGTACATTATCAGCCATCGGGTCATTACCTCCTTCGTGCTATTTTCCCTCGAGCAAGGTGCCTGTTATCCGGTGCCTGGTTACAACTCACCTATGGCCTCACGGGCCAGGGCATCAGCCCGGTTGTTGAGTTCGTCGTTAGAGTGTCCTTTCGTCTTCACAAACCTTACCTTGTGCTGCTGGGCTAGCCTGATTAGAGCCTCCCAAAGGTCGCGGTTTTGCACCGGCTGCTTCTTGGCGTTGACCCAGCCATTCCGGTGCCAGCGCTCGTACCAACGATCCCGAAAACAGTTCACCAGATAGGCGGAATCACTGACCAGGGTGACCTGGTCGTATGGCCCATCCAGTGCTTTCAAGGCCTCGACCGCAGCCTGCAGTTCCATGCGCTGGTTCGTGGTCTGCTTCTCAGAACCAAATACTTCACGGCGCCGGTTCCCTTCGATGATAACGGCTCCCCAGCCTCCAGGCCCAGGGTTGCCCGAGCAGGCGCCGTCCGTGTAAATGAGTGCTTCTTTCAAATTCGATGGTCACCCTTTCAGATTAACGGTGCTCCGCTAGCTTAGCCTTTTCCTCCAGGTGGTAAACCCACGCGATGACCTGGGCCACAACCTCGTAAAGGGCAGGCGGGATTTCCCGATCGATGCCGAGTCCGGTGAGCGTCCAGGCCAGTTCCTCGTTCCGATACACCGGAACCCCGGTCTCCAGGGCGCGCTCCTCGATCAACTCGGCCAGCCTCCCCCGGCCGGTGGCCAACACCCGTGGGGCCGCGGCGAGGCCCTGGTCGTAGGCCAGCGCTGCGGCCGCCTTCGGCCGGGTTACGGGGGTCTTTTCGTCACCGGGTTTCTTTTCACTCACTGGACCGCTCTCCCCGAAATTCTCTTTATTACACCCTAATATCCAAAGGCATGTAGGACTCGTCTTTTGGATCCACGCCGAGAAGGTCAGCCACAGAACCGATGCTTCCCGTCTGGACCGTCAAACCGTGCACAGTAAACCCGACCTCCCGCAACCGTCGCTCCAAGTCCCCCAAGAAACTTCGGAAGATTCTGAGGAACCGGTCATCCGGCAGTATGATTTTGCCGGTCATCTGCCCATCCAGGAGTTCCAGCAGCACCCAGAAGGCCCCGAAGGTCGGCGTCTCTAGGTCCAGCACCAGTCGCGCCGGATCACTTCCCATTTCGGAACCCTTCGCTCCGGGCAAAACCAGATACAGGCTTCCCTGAAAACGTTCGCCCCCATTTAGCGAAAAGGCATACAGATTGCCCACTTCCGGATGCTTGGTGGGTGCCCGGTTCAGCAGTTCCTGCCCGCCGGGATCGGCATTTGGGCGGCCTAGAAGGTAGGCCAGCATCCGGTTCACAGCCGAAGATTGATCCGGCAGAGCCAAAGTCATCAGCCAGACACGGGCGGTGAGGTAGGCTGCTCGTTCGCCCTCCGGCAAAGCCCGCATTTCGGACAGGATGCTTTGAATAGTCTCCCGGGATACCGGGAGGTTCCAGCGCAGTAGCTCGCGCAGCACCGCCCCGGTCTGTCCGGCATCAGGCAGTCCAAGCGCCCGGGCCAGGTCGGGCAGAGCTACTCCCCTGCTGCCAGCCGTGGCTGGGGACACGTGCCGTACCCGGATTTGATCCTTGTTGATCTGTTCGATAATCGCCCAGAAAAGCTCTCCTGGGCGTGAAGGCAAGACGCCCGTCGCCCGGAACAGATTGCCGTTAAGGCTGACAATCCCACTACCGGTCCCAAATTCCATCAGCTGGAGGCGTACGACCTGTCCCGGCAACAGAGATTGTCCCGCCAACCGCAGCCCGTCCATCACCACTGGCTGTATCGGACCGATCCCCACAACCACCACACCAATCTTAACCTGGTTTTCCAATTGCCCCTGCAATCATTATAAGGCAGAAACCCGGAGCTAACAAATGCTCTGGGCTACTTGTAGAAAAAGACCCAAAATTGATCATTATCTTCTGACCGGCCTTGGACACTCCGCATGGTATAATGCACCTAGACGATGGACAAGTCATCAGAGACAATAAGAGAGGGGGTGGACAATAGTGGAAGATGTTTTTAAACTCATTCTCTCCAGGCTGGAATCCCTGGATAACGGGCAGAGGGTTCTTCAGGACGGAATGAAAGCGCTTCAGGACGGACAGAAGGAGCTTTTCGGTGGACAGAAGGAGCTTTTCGGTGGACAGAAGGCACTTTCAGAACGGCAAACCTCACTTGAAGAAGGACAACAGGCACTTGTTGTAGGACAAAAAGCCATCTGGGAGAAGCTCACTGAGCACGACGGAGTTTTGGGAACGCTCCTGGAGCGTGCCTCAAATGCGGAGACTCACCTTGGGAACATCGAAGTCCACCTTGGGAACGTGGAAAACCGACTTGAAACTGTGGAAAACAACCAAGCCCGGCTTGAAATGCGTATGGAAAACGAGGTTATCGATAAGGTCAGGGCCCTTTTCGACGATCGGGAGGTCCAGAATATCCGGTTCGACAAGCTGGAAAACCAGCTTGAAGCCCTTTCCATCGACCTGAGCTTCCTTGTAACCCGGGTTATCAGGCTGGAGCAGGTTGCTAAGTAGCCGCATCTAACCTGGATGCTTAATTTTGCTAAAGGCCGCCCAAACATCTTGCCTCTCTTCCCCACCAGCTGAAACAATATCTACTACATCCAAAGCACCGGCTCATGCTGCTGACACAATGCGGTCGTTGACAAGGGCGGATTCCCTTGCTATTATCGTATATGTGGGTAATTTGTGCCCACCTTTGTGCTGATGTGGCTCAGTTGGTAGAGCAGCGCACTCGTAATGCGCAGGTCGCCGGTTCGAATCCGGCCATCAGCTCCACAAGCAAACAAACCCCTGCAAAGATTTGCGGGGGTTCTTTATTTTTCTCCCTCACAACCGGAGGCTTTTCCGGCCGGCGGCGGTGATTGACCAGACGATGCCGTCGTGGGCGACGAGGTCGGCTTCGCGCAGGCGTTCCAGTTCCCTGCGGGCGATGTACTCCGCCGGGAGGTCGGAGAAATCTGGGGGCACCAGGAGCAGTTCATAGCGCCGGAGTTCTAGGCACAGGGCTACGTCGCCCTCCTCGGAAGATCCGACCAGTTCCAGGAATTGCAGGATATCAAGTTGGCGATCCGTGATCTCCCTATCTTCACCCATCTTACTTCACAACGATGTTTACCAGTTTCTTGGGCACGACAACCACCTTGACCACGGTCTTGCCTTCGAGGAGGCTCTGCACGCGGGACTGCTCCATTGCCATCTGCTTGACCGCTTCATCAGAGGCTTGAGCGGACACCACTATCCGGTCACGCACTTTCCCGTTGACCTGCACCACCACCGTGGCCTGATCCTCGACCAGCAGGTCGGGCCGGTATTCAGGCCAGGCTTCCTTGTGCACGCTGCCGGTATGCCCGGTCCGACCCCACAGTTCGTCCGCCATAAAAGGTGCGAACGGGGCCAACAGGCGGATCAGGTTCTCCACCGCCTCCCGGCGCACAGCCGGTTCCTGGTCGGGCTCCGCTACCCGGGCACTGTAGTGGTACATCCCGTTGACCATTTCCATAATCGCGCTAATCGCGGTGTTGAAGTTAAACCGGGTTTCGACGTCCTCGGTGACCTTCTTGATCGTCAGGTGGGTCAATCGGCGCATCTCGCGGTTCACGCCGACCAGGCCCTCCGGGGCCACAGTCGGTGCCTTAGCCACTGTACCCGCGAGCGGTGTAACCAAGCGCCAGACCCGGGTCAGGAAGCGGAAGCAACCCTCCACACCCTGATCGGACCACTCCAGGTCACGTTCCGGGGGGGCCGCAAAGAGGACGAAGAGCCGCGTGGTGTCGGCACCGTAACGGTTCAAGATCTCCTCCGGGCTGACCACGTTCCCCTTGGACTTGGACATCTTGGTCCCGTCTTTCAACACCATCCCCTGGGTAAGGAGATTGGTAAACGGCTCCTCCACCTTGGTCAGCTTCAGGTCGAACAACACCTTCGTGAAAAAGCGCGAGTACATTAGATGCAAAATGGCGTGTTCCACGCCGCCGATATACTGGTCCACGGCCATCCAGCGGTCTACCTTGTCCAAATCCCAGGGACCGTTTTCGTTACGCGGGCTGGTATACCGGAAGTAGTACCAGGACGAACACATGAAGGTGTCCATAGTGTCCGTCTCACGCCGGGCAGCACCGCCACACGACGGACATTTAGTGTGTACGAATTCCGGGGCCTCGACCAGCGGAGACTGGCCTGTAGGTTTAAATGAAACATTCTCGGGCAGCAGCACCGGCAGGTCTTCGTCCGGCACCGGAACGGCCCCACAATGGTCGCAGTAGACAATCGGAATCGGTGCACCCCAGTAACGCTGGCGTGAAATCAGCCAGTCGCGCAGGCGATAGGCGACCTTCGCCCGGCCGAGCCCCTGTTCATTGAGGTAGGCATTAATCGCCGGAATCGCTTCCCGCTTCTTTAACCCATTGAAGGATCCGGAATTAACCAGGTAGCCTTCTCCAGGGTAAGCCTCGGCCATGGTATCGGAATCCAGAGCTTCGCCCTTAGGCTGGATGACCACCCGGATCGGCAGGTGATACTTGCGTGCAAACTCGAAGTCGCGCTGGTCATGCGCCGGGACACCCATCACGCAGCCGGTGCCGTACTCCAGTAGCACGTAGTTGGCGATCATAATCGGCACTTCTTCGCCGGTCAGGGGGTTAAGGCAGTATGACCCAAGCAGGAGGCCCTCTTTTTCGGCCTCTCCGACCGTACGGTCAAGCTCACTGAGACTACGGGCCCGCTGGATAAACTGCTCCACTTCCGGCCAGCGCTCCGGGCTGGTCAGGCTCGGCACCAGCGGGTGCTCGGGTGCGAGCACCATATAGGTCACGCCGAAGAGCGTGTCCGGGCGGGTCGTGAACACGGTGATCTGGTCCTCGCGCCCCACAATCGGGAACTCGATCTCACCGCCGCTGGAGCGGCCGATCCAGTTCTCCTGCATCATCTTGACCTTGTCGGGCCAGCCGGGAAGCTTGTTCAGGTCTTGCAGCAGCCGGTCGGCATAGTCCGTGATCTTAAAAAACCACTGCTCCAGTTCCTTACGCTGCACCTCGGTTTTACACCGTTCACACTCACCCGCGACCACCTGTTCGTTAGCGAGTACGGTGGCACATGACGGACACCAGTTCACCGGTGCCTTGCGCTTGTAAGCCAGGCCGTGCTTGTAGAAAAGCAGAAAAAGCCACTGCGTCCAGCGATAGTACCCGGGGTGGCAGGTGGCCACTTCCCGGCTCCAGTCGTAGCTGACACCCAGTAGCTTCAGTTGTTCGCGCATTGCGGCGATGTTGTTCCAGGTCCACTCCGCGGGAGGCACCCCGTGCTTGATCGCTGCATTCTCAGCCGGCAGGCCGAAGGCGTCCCAGCCCATGGGGTGTAGCACGTCGTAGCCGCGCATGGTCTTGAATCGCGCCACCACGTCCCCGATCGCGTAGTTCCGGACGTGTCCCATATGCAGCTTGCCGGAGGGATAAGGAAACATCTCCAGGCAATAGTACTTGGGACGCTCAGAGAAGTCCGGAACCCGGTAGATCTCACCCTCGGCCCAGCGCTTACGGGCCTGCTCTTCGATCTGATGGAAGTTATATCTCTCTTCCACTCCGGATACCCCCACGTATAAATTAAAGCCCCCATCCCCACCAGGATGAAAGGCTTTTCAAGTCGTTCATGATGGTGGAGCTGGCGGGGATTGAACCCGCGGCCTCTTCCATGCCAAGGAAGCGCGCTCCCACTGCGCCACAGCCCCATCACACTTACGTATTATAGAATACGGGTCATGAAAAGTCAACTTGAATCTAATAACCACGAAATCGCAGTTACGGCCTGTGGACTACGGTTTCCAGGTCACATTCACGCCCATGTGCAGGAGAAGGTTCTCCGGGGGACTGTCTCAGACCAGGGTGCTGTGTGCGCCACTCGGGTGCTAGAGCGCTGATCCCGATGCTCGGTTGTCAGGCTTGGACGCCGGCCCGCACATCAACTACCGGGGCATCGCCCCAGAGCCGCTCCAGGTTATAGAATGCGCGTTCCTCATCCAGGAAGACATGGACTACCAGATGGTTATAGTCCAACAGTATCCACCGGCCTTCCTTCTGCCCCTCCCGGCGCAGCGGATAAACGCCCTCAGCCTCGAGTTCTTCCATAACATGCTCGCTGATGGCCTTCACGTGTGTTGTCGAGCGTCCGCTGACGATCAGGAAATAGTCGCTTATCACCGTTAGTTTATGAATGTCCAGGACGACCTGGTCGTACCCCTTCACGTTCTCAGCCGCCTGTACTGCGCGTTGCACGATCGCATCAACGGTAATGAGCCTCGCCCTCCTTCCGAACGATAGACGTCCGTTGTCTAACCTCTAACCTAGGGTTTCATCTTATTACTGTTCATATCCATAGCATACCATACCGGAAAAATCATTGGCAAATCCTGGCCCCGAAAAAGAAAAAAAGGACGATCCGAAACCGTCCTTGACCCCTAAGAACCGTTGTGTTCAAAGAAACTTAACATGCTCGTGACTGGACGCGTCCCGATCTGAAGACCGAAATCTTCAAGGTCTCCTCGAATCCGTAATGCACGAGAAACCGGAAGGCAATCTGTAACTGTTTACGGCCAACGCCAATCCTTCTTGGCCGTGTCTTCCGTTGACTACCAGCGCGGGTTGTTCTCAGTCCGAGCCCGTGCTTCGTTTACGGTAATCACCCGGCCACTCATCTCGGCGCCGTTCAAGGCGCTGATCATGGACTCTGCGTCCTCGTCCTTCACCTCAACGAAACCGAAGCCACGCGAGCGTCCGGTCTGCCTGTCGGTGATGATCCGGCTGGAGACGACTTCACCGTACTCGGCGAAGGCCCGTTCCAGATCTTCCGCCTGAGTCGACCAAGGGAGGTTACCAACGTATAAGGTCCGTGCTATGCTAATCACCTCATTTCCTTTTTGAGTATTATTTGCAAAGGTTATCGGCCTAATGCAAATCTTGTTGATACAACCCATGGATATTGATGTACTCTTCAACCACTTCTGGTAACAGGTACTTTATCGGCTTGCCGTTTTGCACCCGCCGCCTGATGTCCGAAGATGAAATCGCCAGCGCCGGCACCTCAAGCGGCACGATCCTGGCCGTTAAATGGGCCGGTAGCATCTCAAGGCGTCCTTTTAGGCTGTTCAAGTCGTGTCCCGGGCGGGTGGCCGCAATAACACAGCATTTATTAAGCAGGTCCTGTACCCGGTGCCAGGACAGGATCTCCAACACAGCGTCGGCACCGGTAATGAAGAAGACCTCTTCAGGCCGATAACGCCGATAGACCTCTTGCACTGTGTCAAAAGTGTAAGAGGGTCCGGGGCGGTTTATCTCCAGATCCGAAACCTCAATACAGGGGTTGGAGGCGACGGCAAGCGTGGTCATGGCCAGGCGGTGCTTGGCTTCGGAGATGCGTTGATCGGTTTTGTGGGGCGGTCGACCAGCTGGGATGAAAACCACCTTTTCCAACTGAAACTCGTGACGGACACCCTCCGCAGCAACGAGATGGCCGTAATGGACTGGATCAAAGGTACCGCCCATTACCGCAAGCTTCCTCAAATGCATGAACCTTCCTGTCGATGGATTGACCAAATTATACTGCCAATATCCCCAGGAAGCAAGTAATTTCCGGATTGTCTGACTTATCGGCGTCCGAAAACCGGTCGGATCCTCACTTCAGCATATGACTGTTTCCGTCTGAAGGTGAGCTTCGTGACTGAGTGTGAACCGCCCATTTTCTATGTGGAAGACGACCCGGCGGGATGCTCCTCGCCTTCTCCTTCCATGGCTTTTCTGATCTTCCCGTAGGTTGCTTCCAGGCCCTCAGAGATCACCTTCACGTCTCCGAGTACGGGCATAAAATTGGTATCCCCGTTCCAGCGCGGAACGATGTGAATGTGGAAATGTCCCGGAATGCCGGCCCCAGCGACCCGTCCGACGTTGACTCCGATGTTGAACCCGTCCGGATTGAAGGCCCGGCGCAGAACCCTGACCATCCAGCGCGTGACTTGGAACAGCTCCAGCATCTCGGTCTCTTCCAATTGCTCAATGTCACCCACGTGCCGCTGGGGGGCAACCAGCAGGTGGCCGTTGTTGTAAGGATAGAGGTTCATCAGCACGAAACAGTTCTCGGTTCTGACGACGAGAAGATTCTCAGCGTCGTTGGCGGGGTCATCGTTCAGTTTATGGCAGAAGATGCATTCCGGATCAGGTTCGCTAGCGGCGCTCGTAACGTACACGCTGCGCCAAGGTGCCCATAGTTTGTCCATTGCACTCACCTCTGTCGAAAGTGTTGTCTGGTGCAGAGAAAAAAGGGGACTGTCCCCTTTTTTGGGGATTAGAGTTCAAGGACCATGTTGTTGCGGTGGACGATTTCCTCGTTGCGCTTGCAACCCAGGATTTTGGTGATCTGGCCGGTTTTACAGCCCTTAATCCGCTCCACCTCTTCCGAGGAGAAGTTGGTCAGGCCGCGGGCCAGTTCGTGACCCTCGGGGTTTACGATGCTCACCGTACTGCCCATTTCAAAGACCCCGTCCACGCCCACGACGCCGGAAGGCAGGAGGCTCTTTCCGTTCTCCAGTAGCGCTCGCGCCGCGCCCTCGTCTACCACGATTCGGCCGCGCACGGTCGTGCTATAGGCAATCCACTGTTTCCGGTTCTCCATTTTAGTCGTGACCGGCCAAAAGACGGTTCCGATCTCCTCGCCGGACAAGACCCTGCGCAGTACGTTATCCTCAGTGGCGCGGGCGATCACCGCCGTGATGCCGGAATGTGTCGCCACCCGTACGGCGTGCAGTTTGCTGACCATGCCCCCTGTACCCAGGCGACTGCCTGCCGCACCGGCTAGCTGTTCAATATCCGGAGTGATCTCGTCCACGGAAGATAGGAGACGGGCCTCAGGATCCAGGCGGGGGTTGGCCGTGTACAGGCCGTCGGTATCGGTGAGCATTACCAGCAGCTCGAAGTCGATAAGCCCCGCCACGAGGGCGGATAGATTGTCGTTGTCACCAAGTTTGATCTCGTCGACCGCGACGGTGTCGTTTTCGTTAATGATGGGCAATACGCCGAAACGCAACAACGCGCGTAACGTATTGCGCGCGTTCAGAAACCGGCGGCGGTCGGCAAAGTCTTCCCGTGTCAGCAGGACTTGGCCGACGGTGATGCCGTACTCTGAGAATATCTTCTCGTACATATGCAGGAGCATCCCCTGCCCCACAGCGGCACAGGCCTGCTTCTCAGGTATCGTCCGCGGGCGGGACTTGAGCCCGATTTTCCCGGCACCAGCCCCGATCGCACCAGAGGTAACCAGGATCACTTTCCGGCCCTGATTGTGCAGATCGGCCATCTGGCGCACCAGATTCTCGATGCAGGCCAGGTTCAATTTACCTGAGTCATAGGCCAAGGAGCTTGTGCCTACCTTGACCACAATATGGTTATAGCTGTTCAATACGGATCTCGAAGCTTGTTCCATTGTACAAAACCTTAATCTCAATTACTTAAATTATCCACTACAATACCACAAAAAGGGCATCCCTGGTAGGAGGGTCAGACTTAAAAAATTAATTTTTTTTATTTTCCTCCAAAAAACTTAACTTTTTAAGTCTGACCCCTATTCGAATTCTTGGTAATTGAATTCGAAGTTGCGGATGACCACGGTGTCTCCTTCTTTAATGCCTTTGGCCTTCAGCGCGTCCTCGAGACCCATTTTAAGAATGGTCTGTTGTAGTCGGAACAGGGCCTCGGGGTTATCCAGGTCGGTCATCGCCACCACTCGCTCAATGTCTTTGCCGGAGACCACGTAGTAGTCCTCGACGGTGTGTACCTCAAAGGGCGGCTCCCAGACCTCCAGTTCATCCTCCGCCTCCGGCTCCCACGGCTCCGGCTCGGGGATGGCCTCCAGCAGGGCGGCAGTACGGTACATCAAGGGGGGTAAACCTTCACCGGTCAGCGCGGAAATCGGGAAAACCTCGTAGTCTTCTCCGATGCTCGACTTAAGCCGCTCCAGATTCTCAGCTGCCCCGGGGTGATCCATCTTGTTGGCAGCCACAATCTGTGGCCGTGCCGCCAACTCGGGGCTGTACCGTTCCAGTTCCCGGTTGATCACCGCAAAGTCCTCGACCGGATCTCGTTGGTCGATGCCGGCCACGTCCACGACGTGGATCAGCAGGCGGTTGCGCTCCACGTGGCGAAGGAATCGGTGGCCGAGCCCGGTGCCTTCGTGAGCACCTTCAATCAAACCCGGAATGTCCGCCACCACAAATGATCTCTCCTCATCTAGACGGACGACGCCTAGGTTCGGCTGGATGGTGGTAAAGGGGTAGTCCGCAATCTTTGGCCTGGCGGCCGAGATCTTGGAGATGAGCGTAGACTTGCCGGCATTCGGAAACCCGACCAGACCGACGTCTGCAATCAGTTTCAACTCCAGTTCGACCCAGAACTCCTCTCCTGGTTCACCCTTCTCGGCGAACTTCGGAGCCTTGTGCTTAGCTGTGGCAAAACGGGCGTTCCCCCGCCCTCCGTGGCCCCCGCGGACCAACCGGGTTTCCTGCCCGTGCCGGATCAGGTCGGCCAGGATCCGAGTGCTATCCACCGGCCGCACCGTGGTTCCCACGGGCACCCGCACAATCAGGTCTTCGCCGCCCTTCCCGTGCATGTTCTTACCCATCCCGTGTTGTCCCCGCTCACCCTTGTAATGCTGCCGATAGCGGAAATCGATCAGGGTCCTGAGCCCCTCGTCCGCGCGAAAGATAATGTCCCCACCGCGACCGCCGTCACCGCCGGAGGGCCCTCCGAAGGGAACATACTTCTCTCGTCGGAAAGCCACGCAGCCGTTACCGCCGTCACCGGCCTTCAGGTTGATCTTGGCGTAATCATAAAACAATCGTCTATTCCTCCCAGCGGGGCAAGGTTAGAAAAATGCGGGCGTCATCCCCCGCAATCATTAGGCTGGCGCGTCCGCCGATGGTGCGCATCAGTTCATCCACCCCGGACACCATACCATCCAGCCCATCAACTGATTCGCCGAGTTCAGCGGGCATCTCCAGTCGGATGATATACCTGGCCTCTGAGGTCACCACCGTGATTTGAAGAGCCTCGCCAGATCCTTCCAGGGGCGGCAGGAGGGTCGCGGCAAACCGGTCAAAAACCTCGCCCAAAACCCTTTCCAGTTCCTCGTCCGAGGCTACGAACTGGTCCAGTCTGGTCTTGATATCGAACAGCAAGTCAATCCCATAGCGCGCGGTCTGCTGGCGGAAGACTAGGAGTGCGGCGGCGATGGCCTCTTTGGGCACGTTGGCGATCTTATGCACTTCGCGGATCTGACCGGTCACCTCACTGATATATTCCCGAATCCGTTGCGGGTTGTTCAACTGCGCCAGTCCGGAAATGACCTGCAGGTGGTTTAGGAAGTCATGTCCAAAGACACTGATAAACTGCAGGAGTTCTCTGCGTACAGCCATACTGCTTGTACTTCTCCTCTCCCTGTTACGGATACTGTTGTCTCCAAGGCCGACCCCGTACTAACACAGCATAACACTGGGAATCGCTCCCGGCAAATCATCCTGGTCCAACACCTTCCAGTCAGGGCAGGAAACGGGGACTGTCCCCGATTCCCGCCCTGAGCAGATTCATCTGTCACGTACGTGTTTGCGCAGGCAATCCCTCAGGAAAGCGCACAGCACCACACAACAATTTTCATGGTTCGTGGTGCCAGTCTTGTTCGACCGACGACCGTTAGAACCGCGCCCAGGTTACCTCCGACATCTCAAAGGCCTGGGCAAAGTCCGGGCTGACCGGCCGTACCCGTACACCGTAACCGAATGTGCCTTGGGGAAGCGTCATCCAACCGGTAAAGCGGTAGTTCTCTTCCGCAGGCTGGTCCGCAAAGGCAAGTGGCACGGCGAGTGGGTTTTTCAGTCCTTGCTCGGACGGTTCGCCGTAGACCACCTCCACCTGTACGTCCCCGTGCCAGATCGGACCGAGGTGCACCACCGCATCGAACTCCAGCTGGTTTCCGGCCTTCAAGCCCCGGGTGTCACCGGTGCTCACGGATACGAAGTGAACCTTAGACCAGTTATCGTGGACAAAACGCTTAAAGGCCTGCACCCGTTCCGCCACCTCCGAGCCGTTGGCGGCGAAGATGCGGCCCCGGGCGCCGGTAGGCAGGTAATAGCGCTCCGCGTATTCGGTGACCATCCGCTCCGTGCTGAAAATCGGTGCAATGGTCCGAATCGAAGACTTCATCATCTGCACCCAATCACTGGGCAAACCGTTGTCCCGGCGGTAGTAGGTGGGAATAACCTGATTCTCCAGGGTGGCGTACAGTGAATGGGCGTCATCGGCGTCTTGTAGCCCCCAGTCGGTATAGTCCTTCGCTTCCCCGATGGCGAAGCCGTTGGTACCGTCGTAGGCCTCGGGCCACCAGCCGTCCAGGATGCTGAAATTCAAGACTCCGTTCAAGGCGGCCTTCATCCCGCTGGTTCCGCTGGCCTCGTAGGGGCGGCGCGGGGTATTCAGCCAAACGTCGCAGCCGTGCAACAACAGCCGGGCCATAGCCATATCGTATCCTTCAATGAACAGGATTTTCCCCCGGAAGCGGTCGTCATGCGCCAGTTCGTGCACCTCTTTGATGAATTCCTGCCCCTGCCGGTCGCGAGGGTGTGCTTTTCCGGCAAACAGGAACTGCACCGGCCGTGCTGGGTCATTGACCATCCGGTTCAGCCGGTCACGGTCACGCAAAAACATTGTAGCCCGCTTATAGGTGGCGAAGCGACGGGCAAAACCGATGGTCAGGGTCTGGGGGGTAAGGTACTGGTCAACCTCCTGGATATAGGATAGCGGCTCACCATTCCTGCGGCGCTGGTGTTTGACCCGCTCCCGGACCCGCTCGATCATGTCTTCCTTGAGCAGCTGATGGACCTCCCAGAGCCTCTTGTCTGGTATCCGATCCACCGCCTGCCACTGGGCCGTATCTCCGATGTGCTCATCCCAGTCGGGCCCGAGATGCTCTACCAACAGTTCGCGTAGCGGAGGCGCAACCCAAGTGGGCGTGTGAATACCGTTGGTCACCGCGCCAATCGGGACTTCCTCTTCCGGTACCGACGGGAAAATCCAGTTACACATCCGACGTGTGACTTCCCCGTGAAGCTGGCTGACCCCGTTCACAAAAGCGGCCATCCGCATCGCCAGCACCGTCATGTTGAACCCCTGACGGCCCGGGTCCCACCCTAGGGCGATAAACTCGTCACGCGACAGGTTGACCTGGGGATAGATCCGGTGAAAATAGTGATCGATCTGCTCGGGTGAAAAGACGTCATGTCCGGCCGGAACCGGGGTATGTGTGGTGAACACCGTGGATGACCGTACGACCTCAATCGCGGTCTGGGGGGAGAGCCCCGCGCTGACCATTTCCCGCATCCGTTCGATGCCTGAAAACGCCGCGTGCCCCTCGTTGATATGGTAGACGTCCGGCTTGATGCCCAATGCCCGCAAGGCGCGTACGCCTCCGATGCCGAGCAATATTTCCTGCCCGATCCGGGTATCGCAGTCACCGCCGTACAGCTGGCCGGTGAGGCGGCAAAACTCCTCACGGTTCCCTTCAACATCAGTGTCCATTAGGTAAATCGGAATCCGGCCGACCTGCATCTTCCAAATCTGGACGCGGGCGGTGCCGTCCGGCATTTCAATATCCACAAAGAGGTCGTTGCCGTTTTCGTCCGGCACGGGATGCAGGGGTAGTTCGTCGAAGTTCAGATCCGGGTAGTGCGGCACCTGCCAGCCCTCACGGTTGATCTGCTGCTCGAAGTAACCGTGTCGATATAGGAGTCCGACCCCCACAAAGGGGATTCCCCGGTCACTGGCCGCCTTACAGTGGTCGCCAGCGAGCACCCCCAAACCGCCCGAGTAAACCGGGTGAGACTCGTGGACTCCGAATTCGGCCGAAAAGTAGGCCACCTGACGATCCTTGGCCCCCGGAAACTGCTTATCATACCAGCTCTGCCTGGACATGTAATCGTCATATTTGGCAAACAGGTAGTCATAGGCCGTGAGGTAATCGGCATCCGCCGCCGCGTCCACCAACTCAGCCTGCTTTACATTCAGGAGAAAACGCACCGGATTGTGGGCCACCGCATCCCATAGTTTGTAATCTATCCGGCGGAAGAGGTCCTGGGCATCGGGATTCCAGCTAAACCACATGTTATAGGAGAGTTCGGACAGTCTCTTAATTCTCTCAGGTAAAACAGGCATAACCGATATTTTATTAAAACAGATCAAAGAGTTCATCCTCTCAAGAAAGATACGGGATCATACTATGTTTAACTTGTCTCGAACCGTACTTTTCAATGCTTGTGCCAAAATTAATATTTCCGGTTTCAGCCTTTAGATGAGCGTCCTGACGTAAACGTCCTTGGTCCGCTCCGAGATGTAGCGCCAGTCGTAAAGCGTGAGCACCTTCTGCCAACCCTTTCGGGCCATCTGCAGGGAAACCCCGGGAGCAGTAATGATCTGGGTCAGGTAATAGGCCATCAGGTCCGGACGGTTAGGCGGGATCTTAAACCCGTCGACCCCGTGTTCTATCACTTCGCCCAGACCGCCGGTATCGGACACGATCACCGGAACCTGTGCGGCCAGGGCCTCGAGCGCCACAATGCCAAACGGCTCATACAGGCTGGGAAATACTGCCACCGCCGCCCCTCGAAATAACTCGTTCCGTTCAGATCCATCCACAAACCCGGCGAAGGTCACGTGCCGGTTCAACTCCAGGCTTTCGGAGAGTTGCTGCAGTTCCTCCATGTGGGGCCCGATTCCCGCCACCACCAGTTTCAGTTCCGGGAACTGCGGCCGTAACAGGGCCAGGGCCTGGAGGAGTACCTGCACTCCTTTCTCCGGTACCAGCCGCCCAATGTACAAGATGTACCCGCCGTCAGCCGGAGTCTGAATGTCCCCCGTCCAGCCGCGTATCCCCAGAGAAATCGGCTCGACCCCGTTTGGAATCACGCTGATCTTCTGCGCCGGGATCTCGAACAGCCGCTCTATTTCCCGGGCCATGTACTTGCTGCAACAGATCAGAGCCGCGGCGTCATGCGCCAGCTGCTTTTCCTCACCGTGAATTTGTTGCTGAAGCTCACCATGCAGTCCACGGTGTCGCCCGTGCTCAGTGGCATGGATCGTCGCCACCAGGGGAATGCCGAAGGCCCGGGAGATCTCCGCTCCCGCCGCCCCCACCAACCAGTCATGCGCGTGGATCACGTCGAATTGCTGTCCCTGTTCGCGCAGGGACTCGGCGACTTCAATCATACCCAGGTTTAATTCGTGTACCCAGGTCAGAAAATCGCGCGCCCGAATCCGGTCTTCGGGGAAACGGTGCACCCGAACCCCGGCCACCCACTCATACTGGTTCAGGTTCGGGGCCGGCGCGGTGACAACGTGTACCTGGTCACCCTGTGAGGCCATCGCTGAGGAAAGGTCGTAGACGTGCCGACCAAGCCCTCCCACCGTCAACGGCGGGAACTCCCACGAAAGCATGAGGATGCGGAACTTGCGCCGGTTAAGCGACGATCCGCTCCGATAATGGTGACTATAGACCCTAAAGTCGATGTTCGGAAAGATGTTGTCCTGGGACTCCAGCTCTTCCAGCTTCGGCTTGTGCGGCAGTCCCTGGTCCAGACCGTCGACCAGGGTGTTGAAGCGGTTAATGTGGCGGGAGAGCCTCCGGTTGGCGTACTCCACTGCTGTACCCATTTTAATAATGAATGCCCAGTCACTGGACTGCGCCAGCAGAATCTCTCGGGCGGCCTGATTTAGAACCCGGCGTACCAGGCCCCTGGCACCGTAATGCAGATCCGCGAGTTCCCCCATTCTGGTTTCCATCAGGTGGGTGTGGCGGTAAATCCAGTCGTTGGTCTCGTTCAGCCACACCTCGTTGTAGCCGCCCGCCCCCCAGCTGGAAAGGGAAAGTTCTACCACCTCGTTTTCCGGGTACCGCTCCAGGTACCGGCTGGGTGTGGTCATTTCGATGCTTTCATGCCCTTCGGCCGCACGGCGGCAAACCGCCTCAATCCATTTCGGCCCCTCATACCACCAGTGTCCGAACAATTCGGCGTCGTACGGTGCCACCATTAGCGGGATCCGATCCATCTGCTCACTCAGATGTTCCGCCTGGAGTTGGCGAGACTGCAGGAAATGGCGGGCGTGGGAACGAGCCTTCCCCTCCGCGATCTCCGGCTGGTAGATCTGCTTCTCGCTGTTCGGGGCCGTGATGCGGTAGTACTTGAACCCGGTATCGGTAGGAACCCCCTCGGCCGGGGTGTATGGGGCCAAGTAGTCCCAGTCTAGTTCGTAGCCGATGTCCCGGTAGTATTCACGGTAATAAGGATCGCCAGGGTACCCCACCAGACGGTCCCATACCTGCCTAGAACTCTCGGGATCGCGTGCAAAGGCTGCCACGCCGGAGGGGCAGTAGACCGGAGCATAGACGCCGGATTGGGGATGTGGACGGGCAAAAGTCAGTCCGTGCGTTTCCGTAAAGAAGTAGCGAACCCCGTTGTCACGCAGCAGTGCGTCCACGCCTGGAATGTAGGCGCACTCCGGTAGCCAGAAACCCTTGGGCAGGCACTCAAAATGCCTGGTGAAGGTCTCCACACCGATCTGGATCTGAGCCCGACGGGCTTCGTGGGTACGCATCAGGGGCAGGTACCCGTGGGTAGCCGCCGTGGTAATCAGTTCCACTGATCCGCGATCCTGAAAGCCCCGGAAAGCCCCGACCAGGTTCGAGTCAAAACGGCGGAAGAAAGCCCGTGTCTCTTCCAGGCGGTTACCGTACATTTCGGCCAGAGCACGGAAATCCGGCTGGTCGGCCAGCCGGCGTTTTTCAAGATCCGCCAGGATCAACAACCGTTCCAGGTACTTTAGATACCGTTCCTGCATCAGGGTATCCGTGAACATGGAGATCAAGGGAGGTGACAGGGAAACAGTCAACTGAAACTGGACTTCGTCCCGGTAAAGGGCTTCGAGGCTCTGAATCAGCGGAATGTAGCACTCCGTAAGCGCCTGGTAGTACCAGTGCTCCTCCAGGTGCCGCGGGGCCTCTGGATGGCGCACAAAGGGCAGGTGGGCGTGCAATACCAGGGCCAGGTATCCCTTTGTCATAGGCTAGCCTTCTCCTTCCGGACCGAAACCAGACGAACCGGCTTGATCTTCCTTCCTGGGCACCATAAACGGTGCAGCTCCCTTACTCCTCAGCCGCTTCGCAGTGCCGGTCACATTGCCGACCGGTGCGGCCACATCCTCGGCCCGCAGAGCCGCGCCCTCAGGCGGACCAGCCATAACCTCGGACGGGGTAGCCACGACTTCGGAACTCAGGTAGGAGTAGTAACTGCTATTCTCCCAGCGGCCTAATTCGCAGCGGTACTCCACCCCGTCGTTTACACCGCGGAAATACCAGTTCCCGGTGCGCCGCTCGGGCGACACCTCCTCCAGCAGGACGACCCCGTCGGAGCCGACCTCATAGAGGCGCAAGGCATACTCGCCACCCGATGTCAACAGATCCCAAAAGTCCGGTGATAGTTCCCAATACACGTAGACCACGCCTGGGCCCTGTACGAGGGCCACCAGCGTGTTCTCGCCGTAGCTGGGTGGCAGCGGTAATGTTCCGTTGGTATGGTTCATTAGCGGATCCCCCTCTCGGTATCGAATGGCAATATAGGACGCGTCGTCATGCGGCACGTCCGATGATTTCGCGTAAATACCCTCCGGCTCACGTCATATAGGTTAGATGATGAAAGTTTCAGCGTGGGTACAGCTACGGTGTCAGGAAGGTGCGGGTGACGTAAGTCTTGATCAGTATGCTAGTTTTTATGAGTGGTATTGGACTGCTCCTGATTGGTCTTCGTCTGCTACAGGCTGGTCTGGAACAGGCCGCTAAACCAAAAATCAAAACGGTTCTTCTGCGTCTGGCCGGTAACCCACTGCGAGCCATGTTCACCGGAACTGCCGTTACGGCTCTGGTCCAGAGTAGCACCGCCGTTACCGTGCTCAGCATCGGATTTGTGAATACCAGCCTGATGACCCTGCCCCAAGCCATCGGGATCATCCTGGGTGCCAACATCGGCACTTGCCTGACCATTCAACTGATGACCCTTGACCTGGGAAGCCTGGCTCCGGTACTGATTGCGCTTGGTCTGATCCTGTGGCGCACCGGCGGGCGTCTCGGCCCCCTAGGTCAGAGTCTGGCCGGATTCGGATCCATCTTCCTGGCTCTGGAATTAATGTCGCTATCCCTGTCGCCTTTGGCTGAGAGTTCCTGGTTTCAGGAGATCTGCTCCGCGCTGACCGGGAACTACCTGACTGCGGCCGTTGCCGGGGCTCTGCTAACAGGGCTCCTCCATTCTTCAGCCATCAGCACCGGGGTGGTCATCGCCCTCGCCCGTGAGGGCCTGATCGGGCTCCCGGAAGCGGTGGCGCTGATCCTCGGCAACAATGTGGGGACCTGCTTCACGGCCCTGATCGCCAGCCTAGCCGGATCGACTGCCGGCAAACGGGTGGCTGTGGCCCACCTCCTGATCAACCTGGCCGGGGCAGTTATTCTCCTTCCGGTAGTACCCGCGCTGGCCGCCCTGCTGCCCCTGCTCGGGTCCGGGATCGACCACCAGGTTGCTAATGCGCACACCGTCTTCAACGTGGTGTCTTCGCTGGTGATCCTGCCCTTTATCTACCCTTTCACGCGCTTACTCTACCGTATCGTTCCCGACAACGGCTACCGGCGCATGCGCTGACCGGATCTCACGGTTCGCACCACAAATCGGGTGGCGAGGATAAACAGGACCAGAGCCCCCAGCACCACTCCCACCCAGAAATACCAGATGGTCTGGATGGGCCGGCCAACATCGTTGCCCGCCAAAACCGGCACGGTGGCCAGTTCTTTTCCATTATAAGTTAATACGAGGTCTCCTACCGAATCTCCTTCACGGATTGGCGCCTTCAGTTCTTCATTAAGCACGATTTCGCTTCGGATCACGGGGTCGGGGTTCCGAACCGGAAAAACCCAGTGGAAGGGTTCCCCGGCGATCAGGGCCAGATCAGTGTTTCCAACCACCACCGGAACCTGACCCACCTTCAGTCCCGCTGAAATGACCTCGGTGGACACAAATTCATTAAAACCATAGTTCAAAAGACTGGTCGTGTCGCTCCAGACGCTCTGCTCTTCGTTTTTTAGCACCACCGTCAGCAGTTCACGCCCGTCTCTTTCGGCCGTCCCGACCAGGCAACGCTTCGCCTTATCGGTATAGCCGGTCTTAATGCCGCTGGCACCCTCGTAGGTCCACAATAGCCGATTAGTGTTCCACAGGTCGGTGACGACCTCCGGATCTTCGCGCGGGATGGTTCCGGTCCGGGTGGCAATCAGTTCCCTAAAACGCTGATCCTTGATCGCCTCGCGTGCAATCAGGGACAAGTCCCGGGCCGTGGAATAATGGTTGTCTGCATGCAGGCCGTTTGGATTGACGAAATGGGAATTAACCGCACCGATACGCCGGGCCTCGTCGTTCATCATTAGGGCAAAGCTCTCCACAGAACCCCCGACGTGTTCGGCGATGGCCACTGCGGCATCGTTAGCTGAGTTCAGCATCATGGCCCGAACCAGATCGTCCAGCACGAGTTCCTCTCCCTCCACGAGGTAGATCGAGGTTCCGGCCGTACCGCGCACTCCGGGGCCGATGGTCACCATGTCTTCCAGGTTACCGTATTTCAGGGCCAACAAGGCCGTCAACATCTTGGTCGTGCTGGCCGGGTACATCTGCTCGTCAGCATTCTTTTCGTAAAGACATTGTCCGGTGGACAGATCGATGAGAATTGCGCCCTCCCCCGCCAACCGGGGCTCGGCTGCATAGGCCTCTCCAGTCAGGGAAATAAGCAGGACTAGGATTACGAAAAGGCTAAAGATCCTGGCGCGTGTCATTCTGCTCCTCATTTACTAGACTAGACAGGATTCAAAATTCAGAATAGGTGGCGACGATGAACTGTTCTCCCATTCTGACTCCTGACTCCTGACTCCTAACTCCTAACTCCTAATTCCTAATTCATTATAACGGAAAGCTCGGTAGGTTTGTACCTGAATCTGCCTAATCGACAATAAGAAGATATATGCCGGAGCGCATGGAGACAGAATTCAGAATGAGTCGAGATGATAAAACGTTCTCTCATTCTGGCTCCTGACTACTGACTCCTGACTACTGGGGTTTCTCGCCCAAAACCACCTTCAGGGTAATTGTTTTCCCGTCCCGGTGCAGTGTCGCCTCCAGTTCAGTCCCGACCCGGTTTTGGCGGATCACGTGAATTACGTTCTCACTGTTCTTCGTCTTCTCCCCCCCGAGCTTGAGCAGGACATCTCCCGGTTTGACACCGGCGCGGGCGGCAGGGCTGTTCACCTCAACCGAGTGGATCAAAACACCGTCGATCTGTTTCAGACCAAGGTAGCTGGCCAGATCGGGGGTCAGCATCTGTAGCCGAACACCTAGCCAGGGATGCGTGATCCTCCCGGTCTCAACCAGTTCCTCCAACACCGGTTTTAGAACGTTCGAGGGAATCGCAAACCCGATTCCCTGGGCCTGCGCATTTACCGCAGTATTGATCCCGATCACCTCACCCTTTAGATTCAGTAGCGGACCGCCGCTGTTGCCCGGGTTAATGGAGGCATCGGTCTGCAAGAGGTTATCGTAGTAACGATCCTCAATGGTCACTGGACGGCTCTTGGCACTGATCACACCCAGGGTAACGGTGTGGTCTAGACCATAGGGGTTACCGATGGCGATCACCCACTCCCCGACCCGGGCCTTCTCAGAATCCCCAAGCTTAAGAAAAGGCAGCGACTTCGAAGCGTCAATCTTGAGCGTCGCCAAGTCCAGGTCGTGGTCGGAACCAATCACCTTCGCCGGTAGCCGCTCTTCATAACCGGTCAGGGTCACCCAAACCTCGGTGGCACCCTGGATCACGTGCTGATTCGTCAGGATGTATCCGTCCTTAGAGAACAAAAAACCGGAACCCATTCCCTGGCGGGGCTGGGGGGTCATTCCCGGGGGGCGCCCGAAGAACTCCCGGAAGAAGGGGTCGTTCCAGAGCGGGCTCCACTCCATATCGTTCGAGGAGGCGACCACAGTGTCAATTTTAACTACTGCCGGACCGACCTGGGCCACGATATCCGCAACGGATTCCAACTGGCCCATATCAATATGGGCTGCTCCCGCCTGACCACTCTCGACGCTCGGCTGGACCGCCACATCCCGCACCAACGCATTTCCCGCCGCAAACATAGCCCCGGCCACGAAGGCACAGAATGCAACCAGAGCCACAAATCTCATCGTACTCATTTCAGCTGGCGCCCCCTCCCGAGAGGATTTTGAGCATATTATAGCAGTAATCTATTTCCCTGGGAAGCGTGCCCCTGCCAAAGACATGGCATTCACAGGTCACTTAACCACATCCTGCGTGATCTCTCCAACCATCTCCCGTTGCCCCAAGCGGCAAATTCTTCTTCTCATCGATAAACGACTACTCTTGAATTGCGCGTCAGAACACGGTATGATCGTTCAATACGGTTATAATGAGGAACATGCACTCAGACTGCGGATCGTACTTGAATTCGCTGTGTGCTCAGCCGCCAGAATGTTGTCATTTGTTGTTATTTTGTCGAAACTGCAGGATTTCTTTCTATGGCTGTAGTAATAGTCAACTATAAAACTAAGGTGTTGAAAATCTGTGTTTTTTCGTAAGGTGGTAACGCGCCGTCACGGGCGCGCCTATACCTATCTCAAGCTAATTGAGAATTACCGTGAAGCTGGAAAGATCAAGCAACGGGTCATTGCCAACCTGGGCAATATCAACTCCTTTTCCTCAGAGCAGATACAGGCACTGATCGCTGGCCTGGCCCGCATCTATGACGATGCGATGATGGAAAACGAAGTGGTGAACAGCGCCCGTTTTGATGATCACCTCATCGACCACGAAGTCATCCGTGGCCTTTGGCGCGGGCTGGGGCTGAGCGATCTGGCCCGGGCGGCGATCAGAGACCGGGACGGGTTGGAGACTTACCTGGTCGAGGCCGCCGTGCTGCATGAGGTTTTGCATCCTAAAGGCAACCATGCCCTGAGTGCCTGTTACGCCTCCACCGTTCCTGAGCTGGAAGGGCAGGAGGTCTCCGCCGTGCACTTCCACAATGCCCTTAGCCGGTTTAGCTACGCCATCTCCCCGGTCGAGGTTCTAATGCTGGAACGGCTGCACAAGGCCGGTCTGGTTTCCGACACCAAAACCATCATAATTAAACTAATCAGCAGTAACTTCACTGGTTTCCAATGTACCCTTTCCCCGTCCGGCCTGCTCTACGCCGTCCAGCCGTACCGCCGGCCCATCGAACTGGCCGTTGTGTCTTCGTCCAACGGGCTGCCCCTGAGCTGCCGGGTCGGGCTGACCCCTTTTAGCGGGCAGGACATTGTAAACCTGGTGGCCAACGTGAAGAATAACCTCAACCCGACCCACTGTATTGTTTCGGACGTTCGTCCGATCCAGAGCAACGGCCTGGACGAACTGCCTCTGGAGTACCTGTCCATTGTTCCACCTTCCGCGTTTGGCAAGGTCCCAATCGACTTGGACGATGTATGGAACGGGCGGACGACGACCCCGATGTGCGGACGTTGGGTTCAGAATTCGGACACCGGGAAGGCCCGGTATATCGCCTGCTATAACCCGAGATCGGAAGCCGTAACCGACCATCTGATCGACGATTCGGTAATCCAGGCTGTATTGGAACTGGAACGTCTGGCCAGTGCCGTCCAAAAGGGTCGCATTCGGCGCCGGCGCACCGTACTGCGCCAACTCACCGAAATCCTGGAAAGACATAACGCTCTGCCTTATTTCGATTATGATCTGGGTTCGGGTCCCCCGGACATCCGGCTCGATTTTACGCTGCGGTCGGAGAGCATTCAACGGGATAAAACCCTCCGGCGAACCCGTGTGTTCAAGACCAACCTGTTCGATGTTCCCGTCTACAAAGTCGTAGCGCTGTTCCAAAACACTAAGAGCGTGGAGGCCAACCTGGGTTTGATCCGCGATCACACCAAGGTTCCGATCGTACCGTCCCTGACCGACTCCCTGCACTCCATCGATTTCATTGCCGGGCAGGCTTTGGTGCACGTCCTGGGTGAGACCCTCCGCCGGTTGGAAGACCAGTACGGCCCGAAGATCTTGGAACGCCTCCAGCAGGCATAAAAATAGCGTCCCGTTTGGGACGCCTTAAAATAAGAGATTGAGGGCGTCTCAGCTGAGACGCCCTCTCTTTTCCTATTTCACGCCGTAGGCAGCAAGCTTGCTGCCGGGTGCCATCACATTGTAGCTGAATCCCAGATCCTTCGCCTTCAGGTCAAAGGCAATTCCCATGAGCTGTGTAATGAATAATACCGGCATATTGTACTTCGTGCCAGTGACCTTGTTGATCTTCTTCTGGTAGACGTCAGTATTCATGTGGCACATCGGACACGGGGTCACGATAATGTCGGCACCAGCCTGGTGCGCACTTTCCAGAACATTGCCCGTGCAATGGAGCACCAGTTCCAGGTTCGTGAACTGCTGACCACCGCCGCAACAACGGGCCGCCATGGGGAAGGGCACTGCGGTAGCCCCGAGCGCCTCCACCACCTTGTCCATCATCTGCGGGTATTCGACGTCGTCAAAGTCCGGACGACGCAGTGCACGTACCGTCTGGCAACCGGAATAGCAGGCTACCTTTAAGCCGGTAAGCGGCTTGATGGTGCGGGCCTTGATCTTGTCGAGCCCGACATCATTGACCAGAACGTCAATCAGCTGGCGGACGTTGAGGGTCATGTCATACTTCAGACCGGCCGCACCCAGAGCCTCATTAATCTGCGCTGCGAAAGCCGGTTCGAGCGTCATGCGCTCTTGGACCCAGGCCAGATTCAGGTAACAGGAACTGCAGCCGACCAGCACATCGAGCCCGGCGGGTTCTGCCAAGGCCAGGTTCCGGGCGGCAATGGCTAACTGCGGCAGGTCGCCAGTGAAGTTGGCGGTAATGGAAGCGCCACAGCAGTTCCAGTCCGGAATCTCTTTGGCATGGAGTTCGAGTGCTTTTTCGACGGCTTCAAAGGAGACTAGATAGGCTTTGCCCGTTGCCTCCATGGAGCAGCCCGGGTAAAAACTATACGCCATCCTTATGTGCCTCCTTTTGTAGGGCCGCAGCCTTGTTATAAATCTTCTTGAGCTGACCGGCGCCTTTGATCTTCTTCGGCGGGAAAAACGGCAGACGCTTGTGCTTCACCATATCTAAAGCGCAGTCCTGCTGTTTCAGGGTCACCTTTAGGGCTTTGGGCGGGCCGAGGCCCATCATGAAACCGTTGGTGAAGCCCAGTTCGAATAATCGGCCGCGCTTCATGAAGGTCTTGAAGAATACCTTGGATAGTAAAGCTACCCCGTCCTTACTGGATTTCTGGGCGAGTTCATGCTTCAGGCCGTGCATCACATCAACAATCGGAATGCCGCGCGGGCAACGCACGGTGCACAGGTAGCAGGACGTGCAGAGCCATGGGGTGTTGGCCTTCATTACCTTCTCTTTTTCCCCAGCGTGGATCAGCTTGAAAAACGCACGGGGCGTGTAGTCCATCATTTCGCGGGACGGACAAGTGACGGCGCACAACCCACACTGCATACACTGACTGGCGTACTCACCGTTTTCAATCTTGCGGAACTCCTGGTGGAAATCCGGCGCGTACCTCGGAGTCGCCTGTTCTTTATCGGCGGACATCTTGTTCTACCCCCTCCAGACTGGCACAGATTTTAAAATCTATTGAAATCCAAGACTATTCAGGTGGTACCCGGACTATGCCAGGCATGGCCCGGGTACCACTCAGAGATTGGATTAGAAGCCCTTCATCGGGTTCGGGCCGAGTTCGTCTATCTTCTGCGCAAAATCGTCGAGGATAGACGGGATCAGGGTGTAGTCCATGATGTTGATCGCCTTGAACCGGACCCGTTCGGATTCCAGACCCAGGCGGTCGAGCGTCTCGGAAACCTTGGAGAGGCGGATCTCTGCCAGCTCGCTGCCCTTCATAAAGTGGCACTGGTAATCATCGCCGTGCTTGCAGCCTAACAGCATTACACCGTCAAAGCCCTTGGACATCGCATCCGCGATCCAGACCAGGTTCAGCGAACCCAGGCAGCGAACCGGAATCACGCGCACCCAAGCGTTGTACTGCAGACGACCTAAGCCAGCCATATCCAGCGCCGGGATAGCATCGTTCTCGCAGGCGAAAATCAGAATTCTCGGTTTCTCTTCGTCCTCGTCGGGTACCTCAATGGCCTTAGCCATGTTGCCGATCATACCTACCGAGTAGTTCTTGAAGGAGATAATCCGCTCGGGGCAGGCACCCATGCAGGTACCACACCTTCTGCAGCGGGTAAGCTCGGGCAACGGATTGCCCTTCTCGTCCTCGTTGATCGCGCCGAAGGGACACTCCTCAGTACAACGCTTGCACTGGGTGCAACGCTGCATTGCGAACTCGGGGTAAGACTCGTCGCCGCTACGCGGGTGCAGAGCCTTTCCGGCCGCGCAACCCTCGATGCACTGGATCGCCTTCATCGCCCCGCCGGTAGCGTCCTCAATCGCCGCCCCTACGTGCATCGGGTTCCGAACGGTGCCTACGGCGTAGATACCGGTCCGGCGCGACTCGTACGGGAAGCATACAAAGTGTGAATCCGGGAAGCCGTACTTCAGGGTCGGGAGTTCCGGGCCCTGGCGGTAATTCAGGTTCAGGAGGTCGGACTTCAGGATGACATCCTTCGGAATGTCGTCCTCTTCGGTCTTCTCCTTGGCCGTAGCCGCTTCCGCCTCGGCTTCAGTCTGTCCGGGCTCGGTGCCGAAAGCGGTGCTCGGAACCATACCGTTGGCCAGGACCACATAGTCCAAGCTCTGGACGGCAACCTTTTCACCCAGGATGGCGTCGTCGATCTCCACGGTCAGCTTGCCGCCGTCACCGGCGATGTTGGCAACCTCACCCTTGATGAAGACCGTTCCGTCAGCCTGGACCTGCTTGTAGAGGTACTCGTACTTGCCGACCGCCCGGAGATCCTTATAGAAGACATAGGCCTGCCCGGCCGGGTTCTGTTCCTTAAGGTAGCGGGCCTGCTTCAGGGATTCCACACAGCAGGCTGCGGAACAATAGGAAAGGAAATGAGAGTCACGGGAACCGGCACACTGGATAAAGCCGACCCGTTCCACATTCTTGAGTTTGCCGTCGATCGCCAGCTGCTCAAAGTCGGTCTGGGTGATCACCTGCGGGAACTTGCCGTATCCCAGGTGGCCCAGTTTGGCCGCCTCAAACGGTACCGAACCGGTGGCCAGGATGACTGCGCCCGCACGCGCGTCTGCGCCACCACTGATCTTAACATCGAAGGTGCCCGGACCGCCGGAAATGCTCTCCACCGTGGCTCCGGTGTAGACCGTAACATTCGGGTTGTCTTCCAACGCCTTGGTCAGCGCCGGTACCGGATTATCGGGCAGTACATCATAAGGAGCCTTGGTCGGGGCGACCTTGTACATCTTACCGACATATCCGCCCAGAGCCGGTCCCTTCTCCACGATCGTAACCTTGTAGCCAGCCTTGGCCGACTCCATGGCTGCGGTCATACCGGCAATACCGCCACCGACTACCAGCACGTCCTTGGACAGGTTCTCGACCTGCCAGGGTTCCGGAAGCTCGGTGAGTTTTACCTTGGTCATGGCCATCCGCATCAGGTCCTCGCCCAGCATCTGGGTATCTTCGTCGTCGACTTCGTGCGTCCAGGCCGCCTGCTCACGAAGGTTTACCCGTTCCACGATGATACCGGGGCCGAAGCGGAACTCCTCGTACTTCGCACGGGAGGAACAGGCCGGGATCACGAGGGTGTTTACGCCGTCGGCGATGTCGGCCTTGATCGTGTCGATTCCTTCCTTGCTGCAGAGGAATGGATGGTTCTTGCAGTTCTGCTGTTTGAATTCGCTCTTCGCAACCTTAGCCAGAGCATCGATATCCAGAGCATCACCGATACCGCAGCCGGTGCAGAAGTATACGCCCCACTTCTTATCCATTCTAGTTGCCACCCCCTACCGTACCCTGAATAGCCTGTAACGCTGCAGCGGTAGCGTCCCGAACGGATCCGGAAACCTCAGACGGTTTCTTGGCACAGCCAGCGCCACTGATACCGACCTCAGCCGCGTTGCTAACCACAAAGCCATCCTGGTCGGTAACCTCAAAGCCGACCGGAACCCCGGTGTCTCTCGTAGGCGGCGCCATACCAGTCGCCAACACTACCAGGTCGGCCTTTTGCTTAATAATCTTGCCGGCATACTGATCCTCGACCTCGAGTTCCAGGGTGCCCGAAGCATCCTCTGTGATCTCACCGACTTTACCCTTGATGAAGACCACGTTTTCATCCTTCTGCACATTAACGTAAAAGTCTTCGTACTTACCCATCGCCCGGATGTCGATGTAGAAAATATAAATCTTGGCATCCGGATACTGTTCACGGATGTAGGTGGTCTGCTTCAGGGTAGCCATACAGCAGACTTGTGAGCAGTACGGCTGGTGGTTTTCGTCACGCGATCCGGCGCACTGGACAAAAGCGATAGTTTCCGGAGCCTTGCCGTCAGACGGGCGCACAATCTTGCCCCCGGTCGGACCGGCCTCCACGGCCATCCGCTCGAGCATCACGTTGGTAATCATGTTCTTGTTCCGGCCATACCCGTAGTAACCGATCTTGGAGGCGTCATAGGGGTTCCAGCCGGTTGCCCATACGACCGCACCTACGTTCAGGCTGAGCGTCTCCAACTGCATGCCTAAATCGATAGCCTTGTACTCACAGGCCTCGACGCACTTGCCGCAGGACGCGCCCGGACAGGCCGCGGTATCAATCGTAAACTTCAAGGGAAAAGCAAATTGGTGCGGCAGGTGGGCAGCTTTGGTCTTATCCAAGCCATAGTTGAAGGCGTTGGGGATTTCCACGGGGCAAACTTCAGCGCACTTGCCGCAGGCAGTACAGTTAGCATTAATGAAAGTCGGATTCAGATTAACCTTAACGGTAAAATTACCTTTTTCTCCGGTGATGGACTCCACTTCCGCAGAAGTATAAACCTTGATGCTTGAGTTCTCACGAAGCCTCTTAAAGTTGATTTCCAGTCCACAGTTCGGGGGGCAAAGTTTCGGGAAGTACTGGTGCAACTGGGTGACCCGGCCACCCAAGTAGGGGTTCTTCTCAACCAGAACGACTTCGCGTCCGGCCTCGGCTGCTTCTAGTGCCGCCGAAAGACCACTGATTCCCCCCCCGACCACCAGGATCGTTTTGTT
The DNA here is from genome assembly GCA_019084485.1 of Desulforudis sp. Taxonomy (GTDB): domain Bacteria; phylum Bacillota; class Desulfotomaculia; order Desulfotomaculales; family Desulforudaceae; genus SURF-60. The sequence goes on from JAHRFU010000124.1 coordinate 101,532, forward strand.
TGCCATCTTTCCACACCCTACGTGCAATTTTAAATACGGGGGAGGTCTTGGCTTCCGTCTCCAGCTGCCGTCAGACCTCCTCAGCATACATTCCTATGGATTCCGGACAGCCTGCGGGCGCATGGCGGTCACAGGCTGTATCAAGATTAAAGTAAGCGGGCGGGCGAAATCGATTGATTTCGCCCGCGAACCGCTTATTGTTGGATCTACAGTCTGATGATGGGCTTCTTGAAGACTTCCCAGTTGCCGGTCGCGGCGTCGTACTTACAGTTTACGAACACTTCCCAGTTGTCATCAATGGCGGGAGTGTCGCAACGGAAGTAGTAGCCGGGCCAACGGGTCTCTTCCCGGAACAGGACGCTGACCAGGTGAGCTTCGGCCTGGTAGGTACGGTGATAGTTCTCCCAAACTCTCATGAGTTCGTGGAGGTCTCTCGCCGCCAGCTTGTCGGAGTCTTCCTTCAGAAGCTGGAGGTACTCCATGCCTTTCTCCAGGAGGGACTTACTGGTCAAGAAGTTGGAGGTGTAACCACCAGCGTACTCGTCCATAAGCTTCTGGAGACGGAACATGTACTGCCTCGGCAGGATGTAGTTCGGGTTGATTTCGGGAGTCGTGCCGTATCCGCTGAACTCTTCGAAACGAACCATCGGAGCCACGATCTTGGCCGAAAGGGCTTCGACTTCTGCGGCATCAATGTTCGGGAGTTCGGTGTTCTCAAGGGCGTACTTGCAAGCCGATTTACCGGCGATGCGGCCTTCCGCGTGGGAGCCGGAGGAGAACTTGTGCGAGGAGGCGCCAGAGGCGTCACCAGCGGCGAACAGACCCTTAACGGTGGTCATATTCGCATAGCCCCAGAAATAGTCGTCCGGAGCAAGGTCAGCAGCACCGGAAACCCAGGCGCCGGAGGCACCGGAGTGCGAGCCGATGAAGTAAGGCTCAGCAGCAGCGATCTCGGAGGCCTTCTTCTCGGGTTCGATGTCGCAGGCGGCCCACAGGAGAGCCTGAGCGATCGTCATATCGAGGAAGTCTTCCCAAGCTTCTGCTTCCAGATGCTTCATCTTCTTCTTGAAGGCCTTCTCGTCGCCTTCGTACTTCTTCGCGAGGTTCTGGATGGCTTCCGCGGTCTGCATGTAGATCGGGCCCTTACCAGCGGAGATGTCCATCATACCGAGCCAGTTACGCAGGTTGGCAGGGATCGGCTTCACAGCGCCGAAGCGGCCCCACTTCGCCAGTTCGTCTCTGTTGGTGACCATGTATACTTCGCCAGCAGCGTTAGTCGCAGTGGACTTGAAGAGCAGGAACCAGGCGCCGACCGGGCCGTAAGCATCCTTAAAGCGGACCGGGATGAAGCGGACTTCCTGACAGGTCATTTCCGCGCCAGCCTTAATGGTAAAGTAAGCGCTGGAACCAGTGGAGAACGGCGGGTACCAGGAACGGCCGAGGCCTTCACCGTTGGAACGGGGACGGAACACGCCGACGGTACCACCCATCGCGCAGAGGACAGCCTTCGCGCGGAACACATAGATCTTGTTTTCACGGGTGCTGAAGCCGATCGCGCCAGCAATTCTGTCGCCATCCATCAGCGGGTCTACGATGAATACACGCTCATAGATGTTGTCTTTGCCGAGGGCGTTCTTTGCGGCTTCTGCGACGATGATCTTGTAAGATTCACCGTTGATCATGAGCTGCCAGCGGCCGCTCTCACGGAGATATACGCCATCTTCTGATTTCCAGATCGGTAGGCCCCACTTCTCAAATAGGTGCACGCTGGAGTCAACGTGACGGGCAATGTCGTATACAAGGTCGTCACGGGCGATACCCATAAGGTCGTTGCGGACGTACTCGATGTAGTTCTCGCAGGTGTTCTGGCCTTCGGCCAGACCGAGGTACAGGTTGATTGCGGAGAGACCCATCGCCACGGCGCCGGAACGATCCATAGCAGCCTTGTCAACGAGAGTTACCTTAAGTCCATGTTTCTTGGCCCAGTGTGCGGCTTCAACAGCTGCGCCGCAGTTGGCCATACCACCACCGATAAGTAGCACATCAGTAGTGACTTCTACAGTTTCAAAATTCGGCATTACCTTAACCTCCTTCGTTAGTTATTTAAGTTTCGGGATATCCGCACCAGTGTTCAAGAAGTCGTGCGAAGCGGGCTCGGTGAACAGGTAGGTCGGGTTGTTGATGTCGTCTACACCTGCGCCAAATCCGCCGTCCGGAGCAGCCGAACCTTCGTCGTTGGTGCGGATGGGGAACTTAAAGCGCTTCAAGACGCCGTTTCTGAACTTGATGGTCCACATGATGTCCTGGGAGCCACGGAGCGGGACACAGCTGGCGCCCATCGGAACGAAGTCAGCATAGCCTCTAAGGTCAATGGCCTGCTGCGGGCAAATCTTGGCGCAACATAGGCATTCCCAGCAAGCATCGTATTCCTGGTTATAAGCCTTCATTGCTTCTTTGTCGAGCTTCATCAGATCGTTTGGACAGATGTACATGCAAGCGGTTTTATCCTGCCCCTTGCAGCCGTCGCACTTTTCCGCGATTACAAATGCCGGCATTTAGTTAAACCTCCTAATTTAAGTTTTGTAGCTTGGGAACCACAAAAGAGTCTTCAGCAAAGATCCTCCTGGCATCACTCTGAGCCTGCTTCTACCACTCCCTTTCCACAGATTGATCGTTGAGTGTCCGTGGACAAGCTCCCCTCCAGTACGACCTCCAGCCGGATCCTCTGATTGAGATCGATATAACAGATACTAAAGGAGGCCCAGACCCTGGGGGTAGTTCCACTTGACTGGAATAACCACACGGAGCTGTACACAATTGCCCTTCGGCTCCGCAAGATTAACCTGAGAATCACCACTCCTGTCCCGGATGCTGCTGCAAATCAGTTCAGGTGCGACATCCTCGGGCAAGATTGGGCGTATTCCAAGTTGGAAAACTGTTTCGACGCCGATGTATGCTTTTCCTGCAAAGAATTCTAAAAAACCAATCATTTCCTGGATAATTCCTTGTCAGGGTTCAGTTACCTACGGCTTTCAGATCAGAATATTGTGAAGTTCTGCACATATCGCGTTATACGTAATAAGCCTTTCGGCCGCATGTACGATAGAGTTCAGGAGGTATTCAGCCCTACCTTGGGAATTTGAACGTAAATCGATAGCGGGTTAATTAGCTAGACTATAACATAAGTTTCCGGGAGTGACAAGCCTTTAAGGGATAAAGCCGCGGGCACTCTCCCCGCTCCCGGACCGCCTAGCGATTCCCCAAACAATCTCATTCTATGTATGTAAACGAGGGGCTGCAACAACCGTTATCATCCGAGCCTGAACCACTATTGCAAAATTAATCACATATTCTGTACTGCAAATTCTTTCCCGTGATATAATACTACTGTTCAATAAGCAAATTTTTGGCAACCATTTTTACCGTGAACAGGAGGTATGATCATTGTCTCAGGAAGTAATGACCAAGGCTGCTGAGTTAGGCCGCGCCATCAGCGAATCACCCGAGTCGCAACTCGTAAGAGAACGTCAAGGCAAAATGTTTGATAACACCGAGGCTTTGGAAATGCTCAAAACCTTTCAGGTAATGCAAAACCAGTGCCGGATCAAGCAGGAGAAGGGTGAGGAAGTCACCCAGGACGAGGCCAAGGCTTTGGAAGCGATGGAGCTGAAGATGCAGGAACACCGTCTCATCCGTGAGTTCTTTGAAGCTCAGAACGCGCTGCAGGAAATGCTGAAGAAGGCGATGCAGATCGTGGTTCGCTACGACAAGGAAACGCAGTAGTCAGGCGTCAGGAGACGGGGGTCGGGGGTCGGAACATGAAGAAGGGATTGGCTATAATAGCCAATCCCTGAACATTTCCAAATTACACCCTCTATTCTTCTTCGTCCTCGTCCCCGGCCAACGTCTTCATTACGAAACGCTCCACGTTCCCGTGACAGTCGATCAGCGTCCAGGTCACACTGTGTGTCCCAACCAGCGGGATTAACTTCCCGGGAAAGAACGCGCTTTGGTACTGTAACCGGGTCTGGATCGCCTGTCGCGGACAGGACTTCGTGCAGTTCATGCAGTCCCAGCAGTCCCCTACATTGCGGCACACGGCCTTATTTACGGACTGGTCGAGCATCATCAGGTCACCGGGACAAACCTGTTCGCACAAGGGTTCTGGCTCACCCTGACACCCGTCACATTTCTCCGGAATGACCATAGGCGGCATTGAATCGTCCCCCCCCCTTTGTTCATGACCGCTGCGCCCTCTTTTGAGGGTTGATAAACTTCGCCTAGCAAAAAGGAAGTCGGATGCCGGAAGTCAGACTTGATGAAATCAACCGGGCTTCGCCTTCCTCGCTATGCTCGTTTCTGAACCCCCGACGAGGGCACAGCGGTCTATGTACACTTATACGCACTCTGTACTCTGTCGATCAGATTGATTCCTTGTTCCGGTCGCCCGGCACGATCTGCACATACGGTTCCTTCTCGAAGTGGAACTCATCCGTTTCGGGATCCCAGACCGAGGTGATGAAACAGTCGAAGTTCTCGTTGTCCACGTTCGGATAATCTGTCCGGTTCACGTAACCGGGGTAACGGGTCTCCTTACGGTAGTCGATATGCTCAATAACCAAATGGCAGACGTCCAGGCGGTTAATTACATCCCAGGCGAGCTGCAGGTCGTGAAGATCCTTGGTCACCAGGTATTTCAGCTGGTCGTGGCGCATCCGGTTGATCAACTTGCGCGCCAGGGTCAGGTACGATTCGCTGACGTGGAACCAGTGGGAACGACCCCCGCAATACTCCTCCATGATATACTGCATCCGCCATTCCATCTCTTCCGGGGTGACTCCCTCGATCGGTTTCCCGTTGGTGTAGAAAGTGCACTTCTGGTACCGGTCGAGCGGTTCGAAGGTGTGCGCTTCCAGACGATCCAGGTCGTCCGGATTGATCTCCAGATACTGTGGATCGACCCGTTCGATGTAATAAAGCATAGACCGTGCCGCCAGGCGTCCGCAGGCCCACGTTCCGGAAATGAAGCGTGAAGGCGCGGCACCCAAAGCATCCCCTGAGACAAAGAGCCGTTCAAGGGTAGTCATCCGGGAAGTGCCGATCGTCCAGGCCCCGGATAATCCGGCGTGGGAACCGACCAGTGACGGATCGGCGGCGTCGATTTCGATCGGATCCATTGAGGGGTTAATGTCATTGCAGCCCCAGTACAAAACCAGGGCCGGGGACATGTCGAGATACTGCCCCTTTAGACCGGCTACGCGCTCCGGATCGCCCCGCCTCGTATCCATCATTATGGGACCGCGGTGATTGAGGGTTTCCTGGCATAAGGCCCAGGCCCGGGTCGGTGTAGGCGCGGTGTGACCGCCCAATTTCACATATTCCGGCCGCTCATGCATGAACGCCTCGCCCAGGGCGTTAATCATCGGTGCCCCCATACCGATGGCCAGAGTCCCGGTCGGACTGTAAGTATCCTTGGTGCGAACGGGAACCAGACGGTGGTCAAAGCCGACCATTTTTACCCCGACCCGTTTACACATCGCATAGGCTCCGCCGGCATTAAACGGGAAGTACCAGATGCGGTGATGCGCATCGTCGTGCCCGCGCGGTCTCCAGAGGCCGGCACATCCGCCTGCGGCCAGCAAAACGGCTTTGCCCCTAGCAATGTAGAACTTACCGTCACGGACGCCGAAGCCCACACAGCCGGCCACCTTACCGTCAATATTCATAAGCTCGGTTACGTACACCCGGTTGTAAATCTCGGCTCCGGCCTGAATCGCCATGCTTGCGGTTATCGGCTTCAATAGAGAGCCGTTGATTTCGACATTCCACTTGCCGCGGTTAAGGTAGCGGCCGTTCGGTTTCTTCTTGATGGGGAGGCCTTCGGCTTCCAAAAGAGCCACCGTTTCGTTGACCACTTCCGCCACGCTCAAGATGATGTCCTCACGAATCGGTGCTCCGCACATGTCGTACCTGGTGTAAGACACGTAATCCTCAGGCGTACCTTGGTTAATGTACATGTTAAGTGCGTTCATGCCGGCGGACAGGCAACCGCTGTTGCGGATGAAGGCCTTTTCAAGGATGACGATTTTCAGATCTTCGCCGCCTCGCTGTCTTGCCTCCCAGGCTGCCAGGCAGCCCGCCGTGCCGCCTCCGATGATTAGCAAGTCGGCATCAATGTATACCCTTTCCCTGACCACGCTGCTCCCCCCCCCGTCGCATATTTACAAAGCCGGATCAGGCTTGACCCCAGGAACACCGAATTTCGTCGTGTCTTCTGTTAATAGAGAATTCAACAAGGATCCTTTGATTCCTGCAAAATGAGAGGTGGGAAGTGAGAAGTTGGAGGTGTGAAATGGAACGGGGATAGCGATCTGAGATGTGGAATGTGAGAAGTTGGTGAGAAGGGTGTTGAAAACAAAACTTGCTGCTTCTTGGCTGCCTACCCGCGGGGAAGGCGTGTTTTCATCATCCACAGAACCAGCAGGGAGACAAGAACCACGGCCAGGCTGAAGGCTTGACCGGTAGTAAGACCGGCCAGTCCGGTTTCGGGAGAAACACGCCAGAAGTCGATTACAAAACGGTAGGCACCGTACAGGACGAGGTACAGCATCATCAGGTAGCCGTCAAAGGGTTTACGCTTCCGGCTCAACCAGAGCACCACAAAGATTAAGATCCCGAAGCCGGCTGAGTAAAGTTGCGTGGGATGACGCAGGACGTGGTCAAAGGGAACGCTGACACCCCACCAGCCGGTGGTGACCTGACCGTGGCAGCAGCCGTTTAGGAAACAGCCGATCCGCCCAAAGGGGTATCCGGCGGCCACCCCCAAAGCGAGGAGATCACCGAGGTGGGTCAACCGGATCCGCTTACGCTTGGCGTACCAGGCCGCCACGACCAGGCACAGCGCCAAGGCGCCAAAAAAGGAGAGCCCACCCTCCCAGACATGAAAAACAGCCAGCGGGGCAGCCACAAAGTCGGCCCAGGTCCACTCCAGTAATATGTAGGCCAGACGGCTCCCAACCACTCCGGCGACAGACATATAGAGCGCCAGATCCAGGATCGTGTCGACATCGTAGCCCAGCCTTTTCCCTTCACGGAGCACCACCGCCGTCCCAGCGATAATGCCCATGGCGGCCATAAAGCCGTAAGCCGTTACCGGGAAAGGGCCGACATAAAACAGTATCGGATGCAAGTTCTAGCTTTCCACCTTAACCGGTTGCGCGCACTCGCCGGTACGCCCGGTGAGGATTTCCAGACCGTGGGGCAGGATCGGCAGGATCACTTCCAGGCACTCCCTGGCCCCCTTGGGACTGCCCGGCAGGTTTACGATCAGGGTCCGCTTGCGGATGCCAGCCACCGCTCGGCTCAGGAAGGCCCTTGAGGTAATCTTGCTGCTCTCCAGCCGCATGGCCTCGGCCAGTCCCGGCACCTGGCGTTCCATGACTGCCAATGTCGCCTCCGGGGTGTTGTCCCGGGCGGCAAAGCCGGTACCGCCGGTAGTCAAAATCAGTTCGACCTGCTGGTCGCACAGACCGACCAGGGTCTCGATAATCACTTCAATGTCGTCCGGAACCAACTCCGTAGCCGCGACCTCCCAGCCCTGCTCGCGCACCACCTTGGTCAGAACCGCTCCGGCCGCATCTTCCCTTTCGCCCCGTGACCCCTTATCACTGACGGTGACGATCGCTACCTTAAACATCTTTCACGACCTCAATAGCGTCCCCGACTTTGATCGTACCGTCCTGGAGCACCTTTATGAAGATCCCCTCCCGGGGCATGATACAGTCGCCGACCTCTTTGAATACGGCGCAGCCCACGTGACACTTCTTACCGATCTGGGACACTTCCCCGACGACTTCGCCTCCGATCGCCAGTTTGGTTCCGACCGGCAGCGTGTGCAGTTCCAGACCCTCGGTGGTCAGGTTTTCCGCGAAGTCACCGGGTCCCACTTTGAGGCCCTTGCCGCGCATCCGTTCGATGCTTTCCATGGCCAGCAGGCTGACCTGCCTGTGCCAGGGACCGGCGTGCGCATCGCCAACCATTCCGTGTTCGGTTTGAAACACTGCTTCGCCTACATTTTCCTTGCGAACACCTTTGGTCTCACTCGTGCAGACGGCTAGAACACGTCCTGCCACTCGGCCCCCCCCTCTCTAGTAAAACGCCCGCTCCGGCCTCCGGACTTCTCCACCAGCCGGATGTCGCCGATCACCATTTCCTTGTCCACGGCTTTGCACATATCGTAGATGGTCAGGGCCGCCACGCTGACCGCGGGCAGCGCTTCCATCTCCACCCCGGTCTGACCGGCGGTTTTGACCCGGGCCTGGATTTCGAGCATCCCTGCCTCCGACCCGTCACGGAAATCAATATGGACTCCGGTGAGCATCAGTGGATGGCAGAGCGGAATCAGGCGCGACGTCTCTTTAGCGGCCATTATCCCCGCCGTCCGCGCCACGGCCAGCACCTCGCCCTTGGCCACCGTGCCGGAGTGGATCCGTTCCAGGGTTGACGGACGCATCCGCACCGTGCCCCTGGCTACCGCCTCTCGGACCGTGACCGCCTTTTCCGTAACCTCCACCATTTTCACCCGGCCTTGGGCGTCCAGGTGCGTAAACTCCGCCACGATAATTCACCTCAGCAATTCCGACTTCGCGCTCGTCGCGTAAAATCCTGCCGTCTCTTATCGAATCGTGTACTTGACACTCTAATGACCAGCACCACCAATGATCAAAGTTGTTGTCTGGTGCACTGCGCTCTCCTGAGGGATTGCCTCCACAAACACGTACGTGACAGAGGACTCTGCTCGCTACGCTCCCTCAAACAGGCGGCCGACGCTGATCCACGGCTCCACTGCGCATTTTTGATCTATACCACCTATCGTTTGTTCCGGCAATACCCTCAGCGCGCACTGCACCTTCCAAGTGTTAGTACTTTCAAGAGGGTCTCCATCCCGGTCTAATGATCGGTTTCTCCGTTAGACTCCCACATGACCCGGCCGCAGTCACGCAGGTCGTACCCGCCGAGGGCCTCGACCGCCTTCTGAAATTCGTCGTTTTCGATCACTTCCAACGCCCTTCGGACAACGGGCTGATCCCAGAACTTCCGGGGGATACAGAGATCATAGCGTTCCTCGGTGACGGGAACGAAATCCAGCCCTAAGGCCTGAGCTGCGGCGCGGATGCCGAGCCCGCAGTCGGCTGTGCCAGAGGCCACCGCAGCGGCGACGGCCATGTGGGTGTACTCCTCCCGGCCATAGCCATTGACCTGGTCGGGACTCATGCCCTGCTGTTTAAGGTTGAAATCGGTGAGCACCCTTGTCCCCGCTCCACGCTGACGGTTTACGAAGCGTACTTCATCCCGGGCCAGATCACCGAAGTTCTGAATCTGCTTCGGGTTTCCAGGGGCAACGATAAAACCCTGCTCCCGGTAGGTGAGGTTGATCAGCACCATCGGACGCCCGGGCAGGTACTTTTTGATATCGAAAACGTTGTATCCGCCGGTCTCCTCGTCCAATAGGTGCGTACCGGCCATATGGGCCTCACCGCGTTTCAGGGCGAGCAGTCCACCCAGGCTTCCGGCGTGGGCGGACGACAGGCTGGACCGGGGGTATTGGATCTTGAGGTAATTGGCCAGGACGTCTAGGGCGATGTCGTGACTGCCGATGACCACAGTGGTTTCGGCGATCTCCTCCCGGGTGCGCAGGAGTTCAACCGAAACCCGCTGACCGGCTTCAAACCCCTCGGTGAAACGCGGCACCACCAGGATCCCGTCGGCCCGGATCATGGTCAGAATCAGGCCGGCCCCGCGCCCCAAGGGGGTCACGATCACGTTGTCTCCCACCTGCCCAAGTTTCACCCGCACAAACTCATCCACGCCCATCGGCGAGACCACCCGCCGGGATAGAACCGCTTCGATCTTCTCCCGGCCCGCGACCGCCCGTCCCAACTTCCGGTAGATCACCGGCTTCGCGAACAGTTCCAGAGTCAGCGCCGCTGAGACCGGATAGCCGGGAATGCCGAACACAGGCTTACCTTTAATTACACCCAGAACCACCGGTTTGCCGGGTTTAATCGCTACCCCGTGGTTTACGACCTGTCCAAGTTCGCGAATCAGGGCCGCACTGAAGTCTTCCCGCCCGGCCGATGCCCCGGCATTGATGATCACGGCGTCACTCACTGCCACTGACTCAGCAAGTGCCTCCCGCAGTTTTTCGTAGACGTCGGGCACGATTTGGTGCCGGACGGCCTCGGCCCCCCATTCCGTCAGAAAGGAGCCGAGCACCCGGGAATTGTACTCCACGATATCGCCCGGATGCAGGTCGCCCCCCGGTTCAACCACTTCGGTCCCGGTCGGGATGATCGTTACCCGGGGGCGCGGGTGCACCTTGATGGTGGTCACACCACCCGCCAGCATCCCACCGATGTCCACCGGCCGCACCACCTGATTGGACGGGATGATCATCTCGGTGGCCACAATGTCCTCTCCGATCACCCGCACATGCTGCCATGGAAAGGCCGGAGAAATGATCTCGATCTCGTCCTCGGACACCTGGTGCACGTCCTCAACCATGATCACCGCATCGCAACCTTCGGGCAAGGGATCACCGGTGTCCACCACAAATGCCTTTTCGTCAACCTTCAGCCGGAGAAGGGTCAGTTCGGTTGCCCCGAAGGTATCCCGAGCACGCAAGGCGAACCCGTCCATGGCCGAGGCATTGAAGTGCGGCGAAGAGGTTCGAGCGAAGACCGGAGACGCGGTAACCCGCCCGAGCGCTTCGGTGGTAGGAATCTCTTCGGGCTCAGCCGGGGCCAGTGCCCCCTCGCCCTCCAGTACGGCCAGGTATTCTTCCAGCGCCTCTTCCCAGGGTTTTTCGGAAAGATAAATGTTTCGCTTCACGGAATCTCCACCTTCGTTTTCGATGTCGTCTGGTGCTGTGTCGCTTTCCTGAGGGATTGCCTACACAAACACGTACGTGACAGAGGAATCTGCTCGGGTGTGAAACGGGGACAGGCGGTCGACGCTGATCCGCGGCTCACTGCGCATTTTTAATTGGACACAGTCCAATTGAGACGTCTCTAGATTCGTAACAAAAAACAAGCACTTCAAAGTTCGAAAGCCCTGAAGGCGCACTGTCATTACAAGTCTCCCTATCGTTTGTTCCGGCAATACCCTCAGCGCGCACTGCACCTTCTAGGTGTTGGTATTTTTAAGTTAAGCATCTAAAACGGAATTACTTCGACTTCATCCCCCGCCGACACCCCTTGGCTTTCCAGGGGTATCCGGGCTAGGCCGTCAGAACGAACCATGGTCACAATCAGGCCGGACTTACCCAGGATCGGCTCCGCAGTCAGCACCCCGTCCACGTTCGACAGGGCTACACGGACGTAGTCCTCCTTGCCGGGCGGGGAGGAAAGGGAGCGGGTAATCCTGGCCCGCAGCGTCAGCCTGAAGGCCTTCGGGTTGATCAGCGGTTTCACGATCAGTTCGAACACGACCATCGCCGATACCGGGTGTCCGGGTAGGCCGATCAGGGGCTTGCCGTCCACAACCGCACCGATGGTCGGTTTGCCCGGACGCACTGCCAGCCCGTGGAAGAGCACCCCGGGCTCACCCATACTGTTGATCACCTCGGCACTGAAGTCCCTTTTCCCGACCGAACTTCCCCCGGAAATGACCACGGCATCGTTTTCGTCCAGAGCCCGGCGCACCGCCGCAGAAAGAAGCTCAAAGTCGTCACCAACCACGCCGTAGCGCCGGGCGATCCCGCCGTTTACTTCCACCAGTGCCCCGTTGGTATAGGAATTGACATCCCTGACCTGACCGGGAGCCAGCGCCGCATCGACGGGGATCACCTCGTCCCCGCTGGTGATCACTCCCACCCGAGGCTGCCGCGCCACCGAAACCCTGCTTACACCGGTCGCCGCCAGCAGCCCGATGTCCTGGGGCCGCAACCGGTGCCCGGCGTCTAAGAGTACAGCATCGCGGGAAAGGTCATCCCCGCGCCGTACGGTATTATCTCCGGGAGCCACCGGACGGGTAACCCCGATGGTCCGCTCGTCCAGTTGCTCAGTGTATTCAACCATTACTACGGCATCAGCACCGGCCGGAATCATTCCGCCTGTGGCGATACGATAGGTTTGCCCGAGACCGACGCGGCCCCCGGGAGCCGATCCCATCAGCACTTCCCCGGTGATCTCCAGATAGGCCGGAAGCCCCTCCGTGGCACCGAAGGTATCCTGGGCCCGAACGGCAAAACCGTCCATTGTAGACCGGTCAAAACCCGGGACGTCCTCGGGCGCGACCACATCCCGGTCGAGTACCCGTCCGAGCGCCTTCACCAGTCCAACCTCTTCCGATTCCGGCGTCCAGCGAATATGCGTACGCAGGACTGCGAGTGCCTCTTCAATAGTCAGAACGCGAAACAGATCCACACCCATAACCTCCGTCAATCTCGCTCTAATACCTAATCCTACCATAGCCCTTCCTCGACCGCAAAAACCCGTTATCCACAAATGGGGTCATATCCACACAAATGGGGTCAGACACAAATCAGAAGAAAGTTAAGCCCCGACCCCGCTAGTAGACGGTGTCGCCTCGGACGAAGGCGGCGGTGCGCTCGTCACGGGGGTTGGCCAGGATCTCCGGCGTGGGGCCTTCCTCGATCAGCTTGCCCTCATAGAGAAAGGAGAGCCAGTCGGTCAGGCGGCGGGCCTGGAAGATGTTGTGGGTCACCAGAACCACTGAGAAGCCCCGCTCGCGGCTGACGGAACGGACCATAGCCTCAATCAGGGCTGCGTTGTGGGGGTCAAGGTTGGAGGTGGGCTCGTCCAGGAAAAGCACCTCCGGATCGGTGACCAGGACGCGGGCTAATGCTACCCGCTGCGCTTCCCCGCCGGAGAGGGTCCGTGCCGCTTGGTTCTCCAGTTGCTCCAAACCCAGGGTCTTCAACTCGGCCCGTACCCGGTCCCGCAGGGCGGGACCCCTCAGGCCGCGCACCTTAAGCCCGTAGGCCACGTTTTCAAAGACGGTGGTGTTGAACATCACCGGTTTCTGAAAGACCATGGCCATGCGCCGCTGAACCGCCAACCGGCCATTGTTCAGGGAAATGTCTTGTCCGTGGAAGAAAACCCGTCCGGCAGAGGGTTTCTCAATCAGGTTCAATATGCGTAACAGGGTGCTCTTCCCGGACCCGCTCGGACCGATAATGCCGTGAATGCGCCCTTTCTGAAAAACCAGCCGCTCCACCTGCAGTACATCGCGGGAGCCAAAGCGTTTAACCAGAGAGTCCAGTTCAAGAATGGCTTCGTTCAATTGCGTGGCACCCCCTGCAGCCGATACAGGCACGAATTAATGATGAAGGCCAGCACCAGCAACACAATCCCCAGGCCGATGGCCATTTCAAAATTGCCCCGGCGGGTCTCCAGGACGATGGCGCTGGTCATCACTCGGGTCTTGCCCTCGATATTCCCGCCGACCATCATTACCGCCCCGACCTCCGCCATCAGGCGACCAAGCCCCGTGACCACAGCGCCCACGATCGCCAGACGCGCCTCCCGCACAATAGTCAGGGCGGACTGCCAGGCACTGGCCCCCAGGGAAACGGCGGTGTCCCGAATTTCCTTGTCCTTGCTGCGCACGGCGATCATAGTCAACCCGGTCACAATCGGGAAGGCCAGCACCGTCTGGGCAACAACCATGGCCCAAGGGGTGTACAGCAGTTTTAAGACACCGAAGGGGCCGCTGGAGGACAACAAAAGGTAGATCAGGAGGCCGGCCAACACTGGGGGCAGGCCCATCAAGGTGTATATAATCTGTGCCGCCCACCGGACCCGGTGAGCCGGCAATAGGCCAAGCCACGTTCCCAGCGGGATACCCAGCGCTGAAGCCAAAAATACCGATATCCCGGACACAAACAGCGACATCCAGATGATGTGCATCATGGCCGGGTCTCGGGAGATGATTAATGCTAAAGCTTGTACCGTACCTTCCCAGATTCGAATCAACCCCTTGTAATTATAAGGGAGGGATGAGAGGAGACACCTCTCATCCCCTCCCCGCTTAACGAGACTGCTCAGGGGGGTCCTGAGGCTCGCAAAGAGACTCTACTGTGCGTTGGGGTAAAAAAGCTGCTCACCGTTTAGTTGGAAACCGGCAATCACTTCTTGACCTTCGTCGCTGATGAAGTATTCTATCAAGGCTGTAGCGCCTTCAAAATCAATGTTCGGATGCTGATCCGGATTCGGAGCCATAATCCCGTACTGGTTGAACAGGGCCTGGTCACCCTCGACAATCGCTTCCAGGTTCAAGCTATCCCGGAGGGCAATGAAAGTACCCCGGTCGGTCAGGGTGTATCCCTTCTGTTCCGAAGTCATACGCAGGACGTCTCCCATGCCCTGCCCCACGGACTGGTACCAGTTTCCCTTTGGCTCGATCTCAGCCTTCTTCCAAATCGACTTCTCCTTGGAATGGGTGCCGGAGTCATCGCCACGAGACACGAAGATGGCCTGTTTTTCCGCGATCAGCGCGAAGGCGGCGGCGGCATCCTTTCCGCCTTTAATCCCAACCGGGTCGTCCGCCGGGCCAACAATGACGAAGTCGTTGTACATTACGTCGTGCCGATCCACGAAGAACCCTTCCTGCACCATTTGCAGTTCCGTAGCTTTGGCGTGCACCAATACCACATCGGCATCGCCGCGCTTTCCGGCTTCAAGGGCCGCACCGGTACCCATGGAGATCACGGAAACCTTGTAGTTGAACTTCGCTTCAAATGCCGGCAGGAACACATCCAACAGTCCACTGTCGTGAGTACTGGTAGTAGTTGCCAATTTAAGCTCGGTGGGTGCCGGTTTCTGCTCCTCAGGCGGGGTACCGGTACCGGTGTTGCTCTGCCCGCAGGCGGCGGCGAAAACGGCAAGCACCAGCAGGACGGCCAGGAAAACAATAAACTGTGCTTTTAGTTTCATTGAGCAAATCCTCCTCATATGGTGTGTAGTACACATTCATCCGGTTAAGTGGTCAGTAAAGAGCAGTTAAGCTTCCCGCTTACCCCATTTCCGCCCCAAAATCATGACCCGGCCAGCCCAAAGGAAGCCAGCCGGAATCATGGTCCGGATGACGGCTCCTTTCCGCAATGGGAGGCACGTCCGTTTCCAAGCGTACCCTACCGGCCCTGTAACCTTGGGATTTAAAACCTGTAGGTCATAGGGCTCGGAGCTACCATATGCCATTGGCCAAATAAAAGCCGGGTCCGCGGAAAAGCGAACCCGGCTTATCAGTGCCTTACGAGCACAACAAACCGCATTCTCTCCTTTCCGCAACGGGAGGCGCGTTCGTTTCCAAGCGCACCCTGTCGATCAGCCGCCATAATCCTGATGATCACAGGCGGTCAGATTCGGAGATACTGGGGTGACATATTCGCCCCTAAATAACCCGATTCCTGCCGAATTTCCATAAGGTTTCTAATTTTTTCGAAAGCCGATGTTCTTTGTTGGCAAATCATTTTCACTTTGTTCACAGTTTCGTCACAACAAATGTTCATACTAGAAGACAAGAACATAAGAGAAGGAGGTCAATCGTGAAGAGCAAAGTAGTGATCCTTGTGCTGACCTTGGTGTTCGCCTTCGGCGCAGTTCAGACCGCAGCAGCCGGGTGGGGCGGAAAGCAGATGAACGCCGTGCCACCGGTAAACATGGCCGACGAGCTTGGGCTCACCGCCGAACAAGCGGCCAAGATCCGCGGACTCCAGGAATCCCACCAGAAGGAGATGAATGCACTACAGGACAACATCCGGGAGCTTCGTCTGCAGTCTTGGCAGTTAAGCTTCACGCCGGGCACCGACCAGAAGCTTCTGGAAGCCAAATCCCTGGAAGTACGGAAGCTGCACGAAAAGAAAATGGAACTGATGCAGAAACACCGTGAAGAAGTGCGTGCCATTCTCACGGATGAGCAACAGGCCCGCTGGTCCGAGGTTCGAAACGGCAGACCCTGCCCCAACCCGGACGGCCCCATGCGCGGTCCAAAAGGTGCTCGGGGGGCTGGCGGCGGCATGTTCTGCCCCTTTGGCCAGACCCCTTAGAGGACACGTTCTCAGAACGGGTCGCGGATTGGCGCGGCCCGTTTTTACGTTTCAGGAGAATGCTAATCGTTTAAAATGAGTGTATAGTTTACTTTAGAGAACCTGTCCCGGTAGAAGGAGGCGAGGACGATGTTCACAGGCACCATTTTGGTCGTTGACGACGAGCAGGCCGTGCGTGACCTGGCCCGTCTGTACCTGGAACGAGAGGGGTTCCGGGTGGAGACGGCCGCCGACGGCGAGGAAGCCCTCGCCCGGGTCGCGGATTTGCGCCCGGACCTGATCGTGCTGGACATCATGCTGCCGAAAATGGATGGTTGGGCAGTCTGCCGGGAAATACGCCGGGAACTGGTCACGCCGATCATCTTCCTGTCGGCTAAGGGTGAGGAATACGACCGCATCCTCGGGCTCGAACTGGGTGCCGATGACTACCTGACCAAACCCTTCAGCCCGCGTGAACTGGTAGCCCGGGTGAAGGCGGTGCTGCGCCGCGGCAGTGCCGGATCCGGCGGCAAGACCCTACGCTACCCCGGAATCGTGATCGATGGGGCGGCCCGTACTGTGGAAGCCGATGGGCAGAACCTCGTCCTGGCCCCCCGGGAGTTTGAACTGCTGTGGTTCCTGGCCCTGCACCCCGGACAGGTGTTCAGCCGCGACCAGCTCTTGACCAACGTCTGGGGCTACAGCTACCCCGGTGACCAGCGCACCGTAGACACGCATGTCAAGCGGCTGCGTGAGAAGATGCCTGATAAGAGCGCTTCCTACCTGAAGACCGTCTGGGGCCGGGGCTATAAATTTGAGGTGACCTCCTGATGGCCAACTCTCTGCTGGGCAAGATGCTCCTCGCTTTCCTGCTGGTGGTGCTGCTCACCCTGTCCATTACCGTGCTGGCCACCACGCATCTCTTCGGCAGCTATTATGTGGCTGAGAAGCAGCGCGAAATGACCGACCGGGGGCAATACATCGCCGGCGCCATCGCCTCCGAATTGGAGAGCAAACCGGTAGCCGGGTTGCTCCCCATCGCGCAGGATCTCTCCGGCTATTTCGGAGAGCGCGTCCTGGTCCTTGACCGGCGCGGGTTGGCTTTGACCGGCGCGCACCAACACGGAATGGGGATGGGCAGGCGTCAGACCGTACTCGCGGAAAATGATATGAGTCGGGTGCTGTTGGGAGAAATCGTATCGCACACCGGGTTTGATGCGCGGCTCAGCACCAATGTGCTGGCGGTCGCGGTTCCGATTATGGTGGGCACTCAGGCCGAGGGAGCTGTTCTGATGGTCGCCCCTCTGGCCGATATTGAAGCCACGGTCTCGGCCGTGCGCCGGATTTCACTGTACACGGCGGGGTTGGCCTTGGTGCTGGCCGGGGGTATCGGCTTCTTGTTCTCCCGCTCCATTACCAGACCGATCACCGAGATTAGTCAGGCTACCGAACTGATGGCCAAGGGTGATTTCCAGACTCGTATCGAAAACGATTCCCCGGACGAAATCGGCCGGCTGGGCCGTAACTTCAATAAACTGGCCGCCAACCTTGACCATACCATAAGCGCCTTGAACCGGGAGAAAGGGAAGATTCAAAAGATGGAGCGACAGCGGCGGGACTTTGTGGCCGATGTGTCACACGAGCTGCGCACCCCGCTCACCTCCGTACACGGGATTCTCGAGGGGATGATGGACGGGGTGATCGACGAAACGCAGGCGCGGGAACAATACCTGCCTCTGGCACACCGTGAGACCTCTCGGATGAACCGCCTGATCCAAAACCTGCTCGACCTTGCACGGCTGGAAGCCGGAAACCACACCTGGGAGATCCACGCTGTGGATCTCGGCCAGGCGGTGACCCGTGTCCTCTCCCGCCTCCAGCCTCAGATTGCGGAGGCTGGAGTCACGGTGAGGGCGGAGATCCCGGCGGAACTGCCTCCGATCCCGGCCAACGAAGAGCGCTTGGAGCAGGTTCTGACCAACCTGATTGCTAACGCCATTCGCTACTCCCCCCCGTCCGAAGACATCACGGTAGACACCAAGATACAGCCCGGGGAAAGGATTACCATCTCGATCCGGGACAAGGGTCCGGGAATTCCGGAAAAAGACCTGCCGCATATTTGGGAGCGGTTCTACCGGGTGGATAAGTCCCGCTCCCGCAGTGCCGGCGGAACGGGCCTCGGCCTGGCGATCGTGAAGGAAATCATTGAAGCCCACGGCGGTACTGTGGAGGTTGATTCAGCACCAGGACAGGGCTCGACCTTCAGTTTCACCCTGCCCCTGCACCGGGAAACAGACAACCCTGGGACCGAACAAACGGGCTTGGCATAGAGTAGGAAACACTCAGCTTACAGGAGAAATACGAGGCTGATCAGTTGCCCGGGTTACGCGATCTCCATTGGCTGGTAACCAATCTCTAGTGTGTTAGTGTGTGTTACCCACTGAAAAAAGCAAGGGATGCAATTCATAGGAATTTGCACCCCAAAGGTCTGCTGATTCAAAATATCTGCCCTAAAACCGGGTTATGTCACGCCCCCCGAGGGTCATCGGTTCAAAACTTCAAAGCGTTCTTGGGCCTGCTCCAACAGGATTTCACGGGTGTGATCCAGGATCTTGAAGGCCGCATCCTGCCGCACCCAGTACATCATCTTCATTCCGTCCTTGCGTGAGCCCAGGACACCCGCCTTCTTCAACACGGCCAGGTGCTGGGAAACGTTTGACTGCTCCAGTTCGAGTTCCGCCATGATCTCACACACACAGCGTTCCCCGCCTCTTAACCCATCCACGATCCGTACCCGCGTGGGATGAGCGATGGCTTTGAATATTTCGGCCTGCATTACCCAGATGTCTGAAGCCAAACACCACACCTCGCGATCATGATAAGGATATACTAATATCTCCAATCTAACCGCTGAATGCCCAAATGTCAAGCCGTCAAAGGGCTTAGCTATTTCCCGGGGATGATCCGCTTGGACGGGAACACTCCCCCGTGGATCGTCCTGGCATCGGTAATGTGGAAGAAAATTTCCGGATCGCACTTCTTAAGGATACTGCAGGCTCGGTTCACATGCTTACGTTTACTGAGAATGTAGAGCACCTTACGCGGGCCGTCCCGTCCCTCGCCGGTGACCACCGTCACCCCATAACCAGCGTGTCGCAACATCACGGTCAACTCCGGCACCAGATCCAGCGGCGGGAAGACCTGAAGGGAGATGAACCCCATCGCCAGACGTTCCTCAATCAGACTCCCGATGTAGTTTCCGGTCGCAAATCCGAGCGCGTAGGCCAGGATTTTCCCCGGATCGTTGAGTCCATCCTGTAGTACGAAGTTGAGAATTACAATAAAGATACAGACCTCAAAGAAGCCGACCACAGCCGCCCACATCCGGCGGCCGCGGGTAAGCAGGAGCACGCGCAGGACGTCAAGAGACATGTCCCCGACCCGCGCGATAAAGATCACTAGGTAACCGATGAGCATTGCTACCCAAGCTGCATCCATCTTCTCCACCCATTTCAACGGGGCACACTTAAAGGCAGCTCGAAGCGGAAAAGCTGCCTGTGGCTGGGGGTACAAGTAGTCAGAATTCAGGATTCAGAATGAACAAGGAAGGAGAATCTACTGACTACTGAATCCTGAATCCTGATTACTGACCACTGACCACTGACTACTAGTATAAGACCGACAGACATAATGTCAACCCGCGTTATTCGGTAGACAACCTATCTCAAAGGGACATCTAAGACTGGATACTCCCACCAGTCCGGACTGTCAAAGTGCCACCATTCGTGAATAATGGGCGTAAAGCCCTCCGCGGTCATCGCCGCGTGCAGTAATTCTCGATTGTGGCGGGACTCGGCACTCCCGCCCTGGTAATAGCGGTGGGCCCGTATGGAGAACTCGTCAAAGCCCGTGGGCATCTCCACTTCTTGACCGTCAAGGGTCACCAAGGTCACATCAACCGCCGCCCCCCGGTTATGGTGCGAACCACCGTTGGGCGGTGCTACATAGCGGCGGTCTGGCACCACGTCCCAGAGCAACTGCTGCGCCGAGGCCGGGCGGTAGGCGTCCCACACCTTGAGCCGGTAGCCCTGCTCATACAGGCGGACGTTGACCCGAACCAAGCGCTCAGCTACCGGCAGGGGCAGATAGGCGCGCGCGGCATCATAGATCTGTCGGCCGGTGAAATTGTTCGTAGTGGCGTAGCGGATGTCGGTCACGATAGTTGGGTCTAAGGCATTGATTTCCACCAAGGGGATCTCAATGAAGTCATCAAACAGGTAGAAGTCCTGAATCCGGTAAACCAAGACGGTTGCCTTCCGGAGCGTACTCTCCGGGTACACACGGACGATATCGGCGGGATCGAGAGCCTCAGCCGCCGCCAGTACCTCTTCCGGTTTCGTTGAGCGACCCAAGCTTGGATGTTCTGCCGAAAGCAGCGCCTCCGTGCGCAGAATGCGATCCCCCTCACCCCAGGAGTTACCGGGATCTGGTATCCCGTAGAAGACCGCGCCTACGTTCCGGACATCGGGCCGCGGGTTTTCGAGTCCACGGACTTCTCGTGCATAAACATTTTCAAAAGACCCGACACCCAGTACGGCAAACTTCCCCGAATAGCTGATGCGCAGGGTCTCGTACAGTTCAGCGAGGGCGACCGGGGGGTTCCCTGAGTTCAGCCTGAATACCGCCACCGGCCGGTTGCCCTGTTCCAAACCGAGCAGGTAAACTGAGTTAATAAACGATCCTGTGGAATCGAGCCCGCCCCGGTAATCCGCCGGTCGGGTGTAGGCCCTGCCATTCAGCACAAAGAGCTTTCCGGGGGAATCGGAAATGTGCAAACTGCCCGAGCCGAAAGCGAAAAGGATATCCTGCACCGCATGTTGCCTGGTGCTACGGTCGGACGGAGTCCCGATCAGAAAGGCGTTTGCGTTTTCCCAAAAGTCCGCTGCTTTCCAATACTCCCGGGTAGTATCGCTCAGGGGGGGATACAACAGGGCAATTATCGCCGCCAGGGCCAACGGCAGCAGAAATCTGATCAAGCCTTTCCGTTTGCCCCTACGGGACTGCACCATCAACACCCCCCTTCCCAGGTACCCCATCTATCATACTAACGTTTACTTAGCTCAATCAACTTCGCTGGATCCAGTACTCAGAATTCAGGATTCAGAATGAACAAGGAACGAGAATCTACGAATCCAGGTACTCAGAATTCTGAATTCTGAATCCTGCCCCAACTCCCTTTAATATATTTATACATCCAGCCTAGCAGGAAATGTATTCCATTAATCGAATTCACTATGATATTACCTTCTCTCTTGAAAGAAGGGCATCATCATTGAACACAAAACTCTATGATCACAAGCCAGCCCAACAGGAAAAATTAGCTGCTATTGGTCTGCAGGCGGCCGGGATGGCTCACGAACTGAAGAATCCCCTGACCTGTATCCGGGGTTTCACGCAGTTGCTTAACGAGCGCCTGGGAGAGGGACACGAGCGTACCTATCTCCGCTACATCGTGGACGAGATAGACCGGATGAACAGCATCATCGGGGATTTCTTGCGCTTGGCCCGCCCCAGCGCCCCGGATGTAAACCGCGTCAACCTGAACAACCTGATCAGCAACACCCTGGCTCTGCTGAAAAGCGAATGTGAGGTGGCGGAGATCACTCTGGATAAGCGCCTTACATCTCTTCCCGAAATCCGTTGCGATGGTGACGGGATCAAGCAGGTGCTACTGAACCTGATCCACAACGCGATGGATGCCGTGGCCTGTTCTGAGACGAAGATGGTCCGAGTGGAGGCCGAAGTTCTAAATGCTGACGAAGGGGACAACGGTGTAATCCTGATCCGGGTGAGCGATACTGGGGAAGGGATTTCGGAAGAAAACCTCGGACAACTCGGTGAGCTTTTCTTTTCCACCAAGCCGCACGGCACCGGTCTCGGCCTGGCCATCTCCTACGACATCGTTAAACAAAATGGCGGCCAAATCGACGTTCACAGTAGAGTCGGCGAAGGCACCACCTTCACTCTCCACATCCCGGTCCACCACACGGTAGAAGTGGGATGAATCAAGAGGGTGCTAGGGGGAGCATTTGGCGCATATGGAGCGGAACAACGTAGTGCTCAGGTAACGGTCGCCCCGGTCGGGGAGGATGGTGACGATGGTGCCGCGGTCTATTTCCCTCGCGATGCGGAGGGCTCCGGCAACGGCGGCCCCGCTGGACATGCCGAGGAAAATGCCCTGTTGCGTGGCCAAGGCCCGAGTCATCTCAAAGGCTTCATTATCTTCAACGGTGATCTTCTCGTCGAGGAGTTCCGGACGGTAAATGCGGGGGACAATGGCCTCCCCCATGTTCTTAAGCCCCTGGATGGCGTGGCCCTTTACGGGTTCGACTCCGACGATCCTGACTCCCGGTTTCTTCTCCTTCAGATACATCGCCACCCCCATCAGAGTTCCGGTAGTACCCATACCCGCGACAAACACATCCACCTCGCCCCCGGTCTGAGCCAGGATTTCCGGACCGGTGCTTTCGTAGTGGGCCAGGGCGTTGTGCTCATTCTCAAACTGGTTCAGCATGTAATAGCGATCCGGGTCTGCCCCCACGATCAGGTGTGCCTTGCGGATGGCTCCATCTGTACCTTCCTTGGCCGGGGTGAGCACTACCTCCGCCCCATAAGCCTCCAGCACGCGATGCCTTTCACTGCTTACGCAACCAGGCACCACCAGTTTCACATCGTAGCCCAGGGCCGCGCCGATCATGGCTAGGGCGATGCCGGTATTTCCTGAGGTCGGCTCCAGGATTACCTTCCCCCGGGTCAGGAGTCCGGCTTCTTCCGCCTTCCGCACCATGTAGTAGGCCGGACGGTCTTTTACAGAGCCGCCGGGATTAGATCCTTCCAGCTTGCCGAAAATCCTCACCCTCGAACCCAAGTCCGGATTGCGGATTTCGATCAGGGGTGTGTTTCCGATTGCGGCCAATATATCCATGCAGCAAAGACCTCCACGGGTTATCAATCATCACATTATCCGAAAAAGCATTCGTCCGTAGGCATCGAAAAACCTGCCACCGGAGAAAAGAATTATACCCCTGTTGCTGTTGTCCACACTAGGCATAACTTACACCGGGCGGAAGCAATACTAAGAAAACACACTAAGACGTTATGCCGGGAGGCTGGGAAATCAATGCATGAACCAGGACATCACGAAGGCGACGAGGGAATTAAAAGCCGCAACAAACTGGATCGGGTGGACAGCCGCTGGTGGCTGCTGACGATCGCGGGAGCAGTCTCCCTAGCTTTCTTGCTGGGCTTATTCGCTGGCCCGGCACTCAGGGGCGAACCCCAGGCCCGGCCCCCACTGCCTGAGGCGAGGCCCGCTCCCCAGGAGGAACGCCAACTTACCCAGCGCGAGGTTTTGGATTGGCTCTCGGCCGAAGATAACCGAATGGAAACTGCTCAGATACTTAGTTCTTCACGGATGCGCCTGCCCATGATCGAAGCCTTCTCCACCCCCCAGATGCAGGCTGTTCTTTCCGATATGATTACCGACCCCCAAGTACAGGCCGCCTTTGTGCGCGTACTAGGCAGTTCTAACGGCATTCAGGCTATGGGCCATCAAATGAACCGGCCCCGCACCCAAGATATCATGGCTGCAATTCTCAGCCAGCCCCAAGGGCGGAGCGGGGTACTGGAGATGATGACCCAGCCTGAAATGCGTTCCGTGATCCGGGACATGGCCCGAGACCCACGGTTAAGGCCACTGCTGCTGGCTGAGTTCAGTAACGTGGCCAACGACCGGACCCCGCCCGGAATCGAGATCATCACGGACTGAGTCGGGGACTTCCGACAGGCCGTTCAAAGCAACTCAATCAAACCCGGAACAATGCTAATGGCATCCGTCTTCCAGGCGGCTGCTACGGAAGGAATGAATGAGGTATGGATTTAGGCGCATTGGCCATGTTTATGATCGCCGCCGCCGGAGCAGGCGTACTGTATCTCATCTTACGGACTCTGAGGCGACTAAACATTCCTTAAGGAATCTGGAGGAAAATGGAACAGGGGAGGAAATCCATCCGAGGTATTATACCCGCAAGGGAAAGGGGATCCTCCCCTGTTTTTTTCGCCACCCCGCAGGCTGACGGCACCCTTTACGTGGACCTCAAAAAGGACAGCCTGGACTATGTACAACGGATCGAGGACTAAGTATCGGCCTGCTGATTCACCTGCAGCCGCACGTAGTAGGGCAGCAGGATCGCGTATACCTGCATGACCAGTTGCGGATCCAGGTCTCTGCGTTCCGCCAGCCGCTTCAGACGCTCCATGATCTCCGCCTCCCGCTTCGGATCCCGCACCGCGGCCCCGGCCTTGAGTGCCCCAATCTGCCGCACCAGAGCCGCCCTTTTGGCCATCAGTTCCACCAACAAATCGTCCAGTAGGTCGATATCCCGGCGCACGTCGCTGATACCCGCGACCCGGCTACCCTCTTCCGTGTCCCCTGCTGAACCGCTGTCAGCCGGATAAGAACCGAGTACGCGGATAAAACCGCAGTGGGCAATCAGCCCGGCTAAGGCCTCCTGCACCTCCGGTTGATCCACGCTGCCGATCAGGTCAACGAAGAAGATGTAGCGTCCCAGGCGGGTTCTGGCCGGCCGCGACTCGATCCGGCTCAGGCTGATCCCCCGGCGGGCAAACTCACCAAGCATCAGGTACAGTGACCCCGGATGGTCGCTCCCGGACAACACCAAAGAAGTCTTCTCCGGCCTCCCCGTGCGGCATCCCTTGGCTCCCAACACCAAAAACCGGGTCTCATTGCTGCGGAGATCGGCGATATCGCGACCCAGCACCTTAAGCCCATAAATCTCCGCCGCCAGTTCCGTACCGATCGCCGCCATCCCCGGTTCAGAATCAGCCACGATCCGGGCCGCGTCCGCCGTGCTGACCACTTCTCGGAAGGCCGCCCCCCGATAGCCTTCGGCCAGGTAAGCCCGGCACTGCGCCAACGCCTGCGGGTGAGACACAACGGTGTGCACCTCTCCCGCCTCAGTCTCCGGACGGGCCAGCAGGTGATGCCGAATCGGCAGAACCAACTCCGCGCATATCTCCAGGCCATCGCTGTGGAAAGCGAGAAGGTCGAGGGTAAGCGCCACCGACCCCTCACCGGAGTTCTCCACCGGCAGCACCCCCCGGTCCAAACGTCCGTCTTGGATCGCCTGCACCACGTCTACCAGGGATTCCAGCGGAACCAGGCGTGCTTCATCGGCCCTCGCCAGGCGCCGCGCGGCCTGTTCCGAAAATGTGCCTTTGGGTCCCAGATACCCGATCCGCATCATCTTCCATCCTCTCTCTCTCTCTCCCTCTTCCCAGTTTACCGCGTAGCGCCTATTCCCTTCCCATCGCGCGGGAAATGACCTCCAGCCCACTCATCAAATCAGCGAAGGCTTCCGGAGTCAGTGACTGCTTTCCGTCACACAGCGCCTCGGACGGACATGGATGCACCTCCACGATAATCCCATCCGCTCCGGCGGCCACTGCGGCCCGCGACATCGGGGCGATCAGCCGCGGATCACCGGTGGCGTGGCTGGGATCGACGATCACCGGCAGGTGGCTGAGGCTCTTAACCAATGGAACCGCGCTCAGGTCCAGCGTGTTCCGCGTCATTTGCTCAAAGGTGCGGATGCCACGTTCGCACAGAACGACGTTACCGTTTCCTTCGGACATTATGTACTCGGCGGCCATCAGCCATTCCTCAATCGTGGACGACATTCCCCGTTTCAAAAGCACCGGTTTCGTGGTCTGACCAACCGCCCGGAGCAAGTCGAAGTTCTGCATGTTCCGGGAGCCGATCTGGAGCATGTCAACGTACTGGGCGGCGATCTCTAGGCTGGAGGCGTTAATCACCTCCGTCACGGTCGCCAAACCATAGGTGCGACCGGCTTCCGCCAGCAGGGCGACCCCTTCTTCTTCCATTCCCTGGAAACTGTAGGGCGAAGTGCGCGGTTTGAAGGCACCCCCACGCAGGATGCGCGCCCCGCTCCTCGCCACCGACTCCGCCGCCGCCATCATCTGGGGCCGGCTCTCCACCGCACAGGGACCGGCGATCACGGTCGTTCTCCCCCCGCCGAGGACCGCGTCTCCCACCTGTACAACGGTATCATCAGCCTGTACGGCACGGCTGGCCAGTTTGTATGGAACCGATACGTCTACCACCCGTTCAACGCCCGGGCACCCGTTTAGGTTCAGATCTGCGAGCGCCACGCTACCGGCAGACCGGATCACAATCGGCCCGGAAGCCCCAGAGCGATGCAGTCGAAACCCGTGGCGCTCCAGCATGGAACTGACTTCGGCCACCTGCTTGTTGGAAGCACCTCTTGCCATCACAACGACCACCACAAACCCCTCCTGCTGCTTGGTTTAAATATAGAAAAGCCCGGACTCCCCCCATACTTGGGACGAAGTCCGGGCTCCGCGTTACCACCCAAATTGGCCCTTGTAAGGGCCCAACTCTGCCGGGTACGGGAACACCAATCCCTCCAAACAAAAAACCCTTCGCCCTTAGAGGGACGAAAGGCATTGCTTCCGCGGTACCACCCTGATTGGCCGTATGAAACGACCCACTCGGCGAAGGGTACGGGATGATCTCCGATACCCCTCCCTGCTAACGGCGGGAGATTCCGGCACGGCCTACACAGCGCGGGGCGCTTTCAGCCAGCGACTCCGGGGAGAACTTCAATCCGTCCGCACTTGGAAACGCTCTCAGTCGGTGGCGCTTCCTCCCTGGAAAGCCGGTCACGGTCTACTTTTCCCCTTCACAGTCTTTAACCTTTTGTAGCTATATCAGGAATTGTACCAGAGGGGACAACCCGTTGTCAACAGGGTTAACCCCCCATTAATAGTTAGCGTGTTCTGGTGTATCTCAGGTCTCCGTCATGCCCGGTGGCGATGACCACTTCCCAACCGTCGGTGCAGCGCACCACACACTGGTCGACACTGGCGGACACGATCACTCCCCCCTCCATGATACTGGATAGCACCTGGTCAATGAGCGAAGCTTTGAAAAGAATCTCTTTGGGGCTGATTTGTCCGGACATGTGGCCACCTCCAACAACCCGAAACCCTACAGGGGTATGCAGAACCTAGCTTGCGCAGATTTGCATCCCTTTAACCATCTATGATATGCTGAGCGCAAATAAGATGATCGTTCCTTTGCATACTTTTATTTGCGGTTCGCTGGAACGGCATGGAGGGAGGAAAAGGGTTTGAGTAACCGAAAGATTAAGGAACCGTGTCCCCACTGCAAAACCGGCCGGGTGATCAAGGTCGGCCAGTTCGACAAGTTTATGTACTGGGGTTTCGGCGGCACAATAGTGATGGCCCTCGGCGGATTCCTCGTAATGCCTGGATTCTACACGATTATGCCCCTGTGGTGGTTCCTGTGCCTGTTTGTATACCTGTCCCGGCCGCTTTACACCTGTGATGAATGTAACACCACCTGGGATCCGCGCAAGGAAGACGGTCCCAAGCCGGTCGCCACTGAGACGAAATAGCGACTAACTAA